>JAUIEM010000527.1 GCA_030428695.1 bacterium | reverse complement strand
GTTACCATGTCCGCGGCCCCGGGAGAAAGAAAACGCCGCGACCGAGGCCGCAGCGCTGATAGACCGGTGTGGTTCCCGAAGTCTATCAGCGCACCCCGTCAAGAACCAGCGGCGGCTGGAGGGCGCGCGCATGCGACCCGAGGAACTGTCCTACTTCCTGCGGCCGGGCGAGCTCGAGGCACACCCCGACCTGCGGGAGCTCGCCGAGACCAAGGCCGAGGAGCAGCGCCGGCGCGACCAGCGCGCCCTCGCCGCCCTGCTCGGCCTGGCGAGCTACGACCCGGCCAGCGCCGTGCCGGCCGGGCAGGCCGAGGCCGACGCCCTGCTCGACCGCGCCCTCGACAAGGTGCACGAGGACCTCGCCGCGCGCGAGCTTCACCCGGTGATCGCGCAGCTCACGGCCGAGGCCATCAAGCTGCCGCTCCTCGACGGGCTTCGCATCGGCCTGCGGACCGACCCGGACATCCAGCACATCGCCGCCGAGGCGGCGCGCATCGTCCGCATCGTGAAGCGCGACGGCGAGACGAGGCAGGCGCGGGCCGCGTTCCGCGCGCTGGTGCTGCGCCGGTTCAAGCGCTCGCGCGAGCTCGCCCGCCAGGCCGCGCTCGCCTACGAAGAAGACGCCGCATCGTTCTGCGCGCTCCTGCGGCTGATCGAATACGAGGAGCCGTCGGTGCCGGCGTCGGTCGATCCCAACGCGGAAGCGGACGAGGAGGAGCCGGAAGTCGAGGCCGTGCCGGCCGGGCAGGCTGTCGAAGTCGTGCCGGCCGGGCAGGCCGAGGAGGAGCAGGCCGCGGCGCCCGATGGCAGGTCCCTGGAGGAGATCGCACGCCAAGTCTACGAGGAGGCGCTGCGCACCCCTACTGCGAAGAAGGCGGAGATCGCCCGACGCGTCAAAATCCACGCGTCGAGGATGCGGAGGGGCTCTGCGCTCGAAAAGAGCTACCACCTTGGCTGTCAGGTCGGCGGGCGGGAGAAGCTCGGTCCCCTCGCCGCGAAGATCCTGAAGCGGAAGCTCGGAGGAGACTCCCTCCACCAGGTCTGAGCCTCCGAACACTTGTCCGGACACAACGAGAAACGCGTTCCATCGGACGGGTGAAAGAAGTTTTATCAAATTCCTGTAGCCCGCTTGCCGGGCCGCCGCACGGCATGGAACGTCGATGGGACGGGCGTTCCATGGGCGTTCCTTTTCGCCGTAGGTAGATCGCGTGTCGAGGTGGCGCGCAAGAACCGAGGTGGACCGATGGAGCTGTACACACCACGAGGGGCATCTGTCGAGTTGGGCGGGCTCATCTCTGAGCAGCGCCTGCGTCAGGCGATCGAGGACGGCGAGCTGCGCAAAGCGCCCGGGTGCGGGGGTCGCATGCTGCTACGGAAGATCGACATTCTCGCCTGGATCGAGCGATGCCTGGAGGGCGCACCGACCGCGGGAGGTGCGACCGGATGACCAACAAAGACACCGACCGCCGGCCTGGGCGAGGTCAACGGCGGTCGAGCAGCGGACACAGCAACCCCATCATGCCCGCCGGCGAGCAGCTCGTCAAGGCCACCGGCGACGAAGCCGTTGCCGAGCTCGCCGCGCGCCAGCTCGCCGAACGGAAGCGCCTCGACGCGGAGCGCCAGTGCGAGCGGCGCCCGGCGCAACGCGGGACGGCGGCCAGCATCGTGGGCGGCTTCCGGCGGGCCCTGAAGCTCCGAGGTCGCGACACCGCGCAGCCCCTCCCGCCCGAAGCGTGGGCGACCTGGGCGCCCGATCCCGAGCGCACCGCTCAGCTCCGGCTCCTGTGGATCGGCTCGAGGGGGACACCGGCATGAGCAGCGCACCCGACCCGCTCGCCTGCCGCAAGTGCGGCCACACCGAGATCGAGGAGCGGCCCGGCCGAGGCCCGCACCATCGCGAGCTCCGTTGTCGCGGCTGCGGCGAGCACATCGGATGGAAGCAGAAGCCGCGCACCGTCGACGCGCCCATCACCGACAAGCAGCGCGGCCTCATGCGCCGGCTGTTCAAGCAGAACCCGCCGCCGAAGCGCGTCGCATCGGTCCTGATCGACTGGCTACGCGGAGCGCCGGCGGGCGCGACCGTCCCGATGGCCGCGTACGCGCACAGCTTGCTGTGGAAGCTCAGCCGCGACGACTGGAAAGCCGCGCTCGACTGGCTCAAAGCCCGCGCCGAGGGCGAAGGTCCGAAAGGGGACGCCCGATGATCGCTCGAGAGACCGGAACGCGAACCCGGACGAAGCAGGCCGAGCAGCTGCTCGAGGCCCTGCACCCGCGAGGGAGCATCTTCTGCGTCGCGCAGTTCCACCCCGACGACCGGAGGCAACACCGCTACCGGCACCCGAAGTCGCCCTACTCCGGCGCGAAGCTGGCTCTCGAGTGGGCCGCCGACGACCGGTTCATCGGCACGTACGCGGGCGTCGCGAGCCTCCGCAGCGCCCCGAAGCGAGGCCGCGGCACCGAGGCCGACGTGCTCGACGTCCGCGCCGTGTGGGTCGAGGTGGACGCCTGCGACTTCGGAGCGATCGCCGAAGCCCGGGCCGAGCTCGTCGCCGGCGGGATGAAGAAGAAGGCGGCGAAGGAACGAGCTTGGCGGGAGGCGCCCGACGAAGCGCGGCAGGCTGCCCTCGACGACGCGTTCCGCGCGCTCGAGGGCGCGCCCTTCGAGCCGTCCATCCTCGTCTTCTCCGGCCGCGGCTGGCATGCGTACTGGCTGCTCGCCGATCCAGCCGAAGGCCCCGCGCTGGCGCTGGTGAAGGCCTGCAACCGGGCGATGGCAGAGCGCACGAACGGCGACACCGTGCACGATCTGGCGCGGGTCCTCCGGGTCCCGTCGACGTGGCACAGGAAGGACCCGGCGAACCCGGTCCGCTGCGAGCTGTACAACTTCGAGCCGAGCTACCGCTACACGCTGGCCGAGCTCGTCGAGCGCCTCGAGGTCGACCCCGAGCTCGCGGCCGAGGAGTGGGCCGGGAAGCCCCGACGGAAAGCGAGCCCGAGGGGCAAGGCTTCCGACCGGGAGACCATCGGTGCTCTTCCGCCGGTGCCGCCTGGCTGGCACCGCTACCGCGAGAACAGCCAGAAGGCGGACGACGCCTGGCACGGTCGCGGCTACAGCGACCGGTCAGAGCCCGCGATGGCCATCGCCAACCTGGCGGTCCGCTCCGGCGAGGCGGAGACCCTCGACGAGGTGCTCGCGATCCTCGACGCGTCCCCGGCCTGTGGGGCGTGGGTCCAGGAGAAGCCCCGTGCTGCGATCCGCACCGCGGAGAAGGCGCTGGCGGAGAACCCGCGGCCGAAGGCTGACCGCCGAAGCCGGCCCACAGGAGGCGCGTCCGCTGCTCGCGAGCCGCTGCTCGAGGTCGGCCGGCGGAAGCGGCCGGTCTACGCCGACGACGCCCGCGGGAAGGTCTGCGACCGTGCCGGGCGCACTCTCCATCTCGGGGACACCGTGAAGTGCCACGACGGGGGAGGGAAGCGCCGGCGAGCAGACGCCGGACCGAACATCGGGTTCATCGTCGGCCTGGGCGAAGACGGCAAGGCGACCGTCTACTTCGAGCACGAGGACGAGGACGACGGGAAGGTCTACGCGAACACGGCCCGGCTCGGTCCCGCCGATCTCGAGTACCACGGCAAGGCGACAGGCGCGGCCGAGGCGCAGGA
The DNA here is from genome assembly GCA_030428695.1 of bacterium. The sequence goes on along the minus strand of JAUIEM010000527.1, from coordinate 1,682 downwards.
AGCGATGGAGCCGTGGGACGACCCGCTCCCGCTCGAGGACGCGGGCCTGCCCGAGATGGGCGTCCGCGCGCTGTTCCGCGGGCTGCCGGCTCCGCTCGCGCTCGTCGAGGCGACGGCCCGCGCGGTGCAGATGAAGCCCTGCCCGGTCGCACACGCCGTGCTGTGCGCCGCCGGGATGGCGATCGCGCCGAAGTTCCGCATCGTCCTCCAGGGGGAGCCTCGCCCGGTCGCCGGGTTCGGCCTGATCGTCATGCCGAGCGGCGCCGGGAAGAGCCCCGCGGTCGGCATTGCGACTGGGCCGCTGGCCGAGCTCGAGGACGAGCAGCGCGCCAGCGAAGAAGGCCGGGAGAAGGTCGCCGCGTGGGAGGCGAAGCGGGACGTCGTCGAGGGCGAGATCCGTTCGATCAAGGCTCGCCTCGGGCGGAAGTCGAAGTCTGGCGAGGAGAACAAGGCGACGCTGCGCGAGGCCCTCGAGGCCGCCTACCTGCGCAGGTCGATGCTCGGGGAGCATCCGCTGCCGAACCGCTTCCTGTCGGACGTGACGAGCGAGTGCCTGGGCGAGCTGATGGCCGACATCATCGAGGTCCAGGGCCGCATCCGCCAGGCCTTCTACGCCGACCTCTTCCTCATGCTGGCCGCCTCCGACCGGCGCCAGATCACCGCCACCGAGATCGAGGACAGCGGACGCAGCGATCTGAAGGAGATCCTCGACGTCGTGTTGATGGTCGCCGGGGTGGTCGCGCTGTTCTTCCCGCTCACCGCGCCGTTCGTCATCGCCATCTTCGCCCTGTCGGCGATCGCGCTGGCGGTGACCACCATCCTCTACGTCACGAAGGAACCGTACCCGGAGACCGGCGAGACCGTCAGCGGTTGGGACGTCGGGCTCAGCGCCGCCGGCGTGTTGCTCAGCGCCGGGTCGTCGTTCCAGGCGTTCCGGGCCGCCCGAGGGCTGCCGTCGTCGTTCACGGTCCAGTCGGGGCTGACCAGCCTGGCCACGAAGCACCAGCAGATGTACTCGGTGGCCACCGGAGCCGACGACGCCGCAGCGGCAGCCGCGGCGCTCGACATCAAGATCCTGCCGATGCCCCCGGGCACCTCGTTGACGACCGGTCTCGGCGGCGTGATCCGCTCGCCCGGCGGCATCCGCGCACTGTTCGGTCTGGGCAAGGACACGAAGGGTGCCTACGACACGATCACCGGGATCGCCGACATGCCCGACGCGCTGGTGGCGGCGGACCAACTCACGCTCGAGCGCTCGGTCGACGTGTTCCCACAGATCGCCTATCGCAACCGGTTCCCCGAGGAGCGGTCGTGGTTCGACCAACAGTTCCTGCCGCCCGACCTCGAGCCGGTGATCATCCCGGCCAACCCATAGACGGCCGTACGCTCGCACCATGCCGACCGCCGCCGACTACGACTCGATCGGGATCGGTCTCCCGCGCGAGTGGGTGACCTTCCCCCTCGACGACGCCGGGTTCCTGCGCATGGTCGACGGGCTCCGCGACGAGTGGCGGTTGCACGACAACTGGGACCGCACGGTCGAACGGCGCTGCGAGCTGCTCCTCGCTCGGGTGCGCGCCGACCTCCGCGCATCGGGTGCGCGGGCGGCCGGGATGTTCGTCGAGATCCCCGAGTCCGACGACGACCCCGTGCTCCTCGCCGGGTTCACCTTCGGGATCCAC
>JAUIEM010000526.1 GCA_030428695.1 bacterium | reverse complement strand
GATCGCGACGGGCATCGAGCACAAGGACAACCTCAAGGCCCTGCTCAAGCTCGTCCGCAGCCTCGACCCCCAGAGCTTCACCGAGCTGGAGAGCGAGCTCGCGAAGCGCCCGGATGTCGCGGTGGTGTGCGGAGAGAAGGCGCTGGACTTCGGGGAAGAGCCGGCCGCGGCCCTCGCGACCCGGCTCGCCGCCCCCTGTCACGTGCTGCCGGCGGTCGGGGATCTGCCCTCGCTCGAGGCTCCCGCCGCCCTCGCCGCGCTGATCGCCGGGGAGGAGACCAGCGGAGACGGCTGATCGAGGGCTGCCCGTGGGCTACTCCTCGCGCAGCCAGGGGCGCAGGAGCAGCGCGCGGGACTCGAGCCCGCCCGGCTGCATCGAGCGCAGCGTAAAGTCGCCCTCCCGGGGGCGGAGCGTCGCCCGTCCGCTCGCGGAGAACAACCCGATCAGCTCGAGCTCGCCGTTGGCGGCATCCCAGGCCTCGAGCAGCTGCTCGCGGAGGCCGGCCGGGTCGAGAGGCGGCTCGAGGGAGAGGTCGGCGAGGCGGCCGTCGACCATCATCAGCGCGGGCGTGCTCAGCGCGCCGTCCTTGTTGATGCGCCCGTAGCGGCTAAGCAGCTGCGCCGCGGCCTCGACGCAGGTCAGGGCCGCGCCGTCGGGATCGTCGTCGTCGGGCAGCACCGCGCCACGCAGCCAGGTGTAGCCGCGCGGTTCGGTCTCGGTCGCATCGGCGAAGATCTTCGCGGCCTGGAGCACGAGCTTGCGCTTCGGACCGGCGAGCTCGACCTTGCGCTCCTGCCAGTGGAAGTGGGCGACGGCACCGCGTCCGGCCTTCGCCAGCGCGGGCAGGCTGAAGCCGCGCAGCTGCTCGCCGAGGGACTCGATGGTCTCGAGCCAGACGTCGAAGTCCTCGCGCAGGCTGAGGCCCATCGGCCCGGTCGGGAACAGCAGCGTCGCCTCGGGGCGCTTGCAGAAGAGCTGCCCGAGGTCGAAGGCGAAGCCGAGGCTGGGCTCGAGCTCCCCGAGCTCCCACATCGCGCCATACTCGCGGATCTCGAGCAGGGCGCGCCCGGTCCAGACCGGTGCCGCCTCCGGCGTGCCGGCAGCGCTTGCCGCTGTCGCGGGCTCGGCCGGCTCGGCCGGGACCACGACCGGGATATCGGTCTCGGAGCTCAGCGCACACCCCTCGTTTCTGGACCCCTCCTTTGTACCACACGTGGAGGGCACGCGCAGCCCGGCGTGGTCTGTCGGTTCGGGACAGTCTCTCTGTGCGGTCGGGATCGCGATCGGGATCGCGATCGGAAACGAACGCAAGCAAGCCGCTCGAGGACGGCAGAGCTGCGGGATTCCCCTTCGACGGCCCGGGTCCTGCCGCTCTGCGCCCGTGCGTGACCCCGGATGCGAAAAGCGCGGCCGGAGCCGCGCCTTTCTGGGGGGCGCGGAACCTGCCGCGCCCGGGGGAGGGGAGGGGGCCTACGGCTCGGTGTGGACCACGCCGTCCTGGCCCGCCACCGCGCCCGAGCCAGCGCTGACGCTGGTCGAGATGGTGGAAGCGGGAGAGGTCGAGCTGTCGTCGTTGTCGAGGAAGATGCTGCCACCGTTGCCGGCAAAGCCGTTGGTGGTCGCGTCCCCGCCATCTGCCGACAGGCTGCCGCTGCCGCTGATCGGGTTGGTGCCGTTGACGAAGTCTTCGACCGACGTCACCGACAGGTTGCCACCTTCGCCACCGGCCGCCGGGCCGTTCCCGCCGTTGGCGGTGTGGCTGCCGCCGACGACGACTTCGCCGCCCGCGTAGAAGATGTTGCCGCCGTTGCCGCCGTAGCCCGCACCCTCGAAGGAGGAGCTGCCGCCGGAGGCGGTCACGGTGCCGCTCAGGGTGAGCACGCCGCCTTCGGTGTTGGTCGAGCCGTCGAGGCTGCTGACCGCGATCACGCCGCCGAAGCCGCCGGGCCCGTGGGCGCTGGCGCCGCCGTCGGCCGAGAGGTTGGTCGACAGGCTGAAGGTCTCGTCCTCGGCGTCCGCGAGGTGGGTGATCGTGATCAGGCCACCGGTGCCGCCTTCGAGGAAGAAGCCCGGAGTGGTCGTGGTCAGATCGCCACCGCCGTCGACGCTGATGCTGCCGGCGAGGCTCCAGTCTTCGGTGCTGTTGCTGTTGTCCTCATCATCGCTGATGGTGACGATACCACCGAAGCCAAAGTGGCCGGTCGCGCCGGCGCGGAAGGCCGCACCGTCGGCGACGAGGGAGCCCGTGAGGGTCAGCTCGTCCTGCGCGTTGACGACGATCGTCCCGCCGTTGGCGCTCGAGCTGGTGCCCGAGACGTCGATGGTGCCGGAGATCGAGATGTCCGCGTCGTCGTCGGTGTCGGCGTTGCTGACGTCGAGGATCACGGTCCCGGCCGGCGCGGAGATCGTGCCGGCGATCGAGATGTTCTCCTCGGCGACGGTGCTCGTGTGGTCGCCGATGCCCAGCGTGACGTTGCCGCCGGTGCCGGTCAGGACGATCGAGCGGGTGGAAGGCAGCGTGATGTCGCCTTCGCGGGCGGTGCACACCACGGTGTGGCGGAAGACCATCGTCGCGCCGTTGAGGGTGATATCACCCTCTTCGTTGACGCTGGTCGCCAGGCTCGAGGTGTTGCCCATCTGGGCGGTGAACGAGCCACCGATCAGGGTGCCGCCGCTGATGTCGATGTTCGCATCGTCGGCCTGGTCCTGGTCGATATGGGTCAGGACGATGCTCGAGCTCGAGGTCGGGAAGCTCGTGGTGCCGTAGGAAATCGTACCGCTGACGGTGATGTCCGGGTCGGTGACGTTGGTCCCGCCACTCGGGCCCTGGGTGGTGATCACGCAGGACGGGGCGCCCGTGAAGGTCGTGCTCGAGGTGATCGTCCCGGTCATGTTGACCGAGTACTCGCTGGTGATCGTGTGGAAGTCACTCCAGCTGGTGCCCGAGTACGACAGGGCGTCGTCGTTGCCGTCGTTCGGCTCGACGATGTTGGCGAACGTCACGTTGTCGGCCTGCTCGTTGCTGGCCGCGATCGTGCCGGAGAAGCTGATCGGCTCCCCGCGGTAGGCGACGACGAAGTCGTTGTCCAGGTTGAAGTCACCGGACAGGACGCAGTCGCCGTCCGCCTCCTGGCTGAGGTTTCCGACGCCCGCGCTGTTGACGATGATGTCACCGGCGTTGGCGCCGATCACCTCGATCGTCCCGGACAGGCTGACCTGACCGCCGTCACAGGTGACGAGCACGTCGCCCGCGGTGCCTTCGACGGAGCCTTGGAAGAAGTCCTTGCTGCCGTTCAGGCAGACGATGCCGCTGATCACGACGTCGCCTTCGTTGTCATTGTTGCCGACGTTGCCCGCGACGATCGTCAGGGTCGCGCCCGCAGCGCTGGAGCCGCTCGAGTCGTCGAGGGCGTAGCCCCCGAAGCTCAGGACGCGACCCGCGACGGTCACGTCGCCGTCGTCGGCGCTCGAACCGGTGCCACCGATCAGCGTGACCGCGCCGGCCGCGCCCGCGTCGATGTCGGAGGAGCCGTTGAAGTCGATGTCGTCACCGGGCCGCGGATCGCCGTACAGGGCCATGCCGCCGCCGGCGGTGAAGACCATGCCGGTGCTGCCGATCTCGACGAAGTCTTCGTCGACCGTGATGGTCACGTCGCCGCCGGCTCCGGCGAGGCCGTCGCCGCTGGAGATGTCGTCCGGGTGCTGACGCACGTAGCCACCCTGGGTGACGATGTAGCCGTCGACCGTGACGCTCTCGTCGGAGAACACGCTGACCTCACCACCGGAGGAGCCGAAGCCGCTGGCGTCGTCGTCCGACGGACCGCCGATGGCGACGAGCATCGAACCTTCGGAGAGCGTGACCGCGCCGTTGTCGCCGTCGCCGATCTCGATCGAGCCGGCGCCGATGCCCTGGGCGTCGCCGCCGCCATTGCCGAAGCCGCCGAAGCGGCCGGCGCTGCCGCCGCTGGTCGAGAGGGTCGCCGCCACGCCGCTGGCGTTGGCGAGCACGATGTCCTCACCGCCGTTGATCGTGAAGTTGCCGCCGATCCCGCCGAAGCAGAAGTTGTTGGTCAGGACCGCGGCGTTCCCGCCGGTCAGGCAGTAGCTGCCGCCGACGATGGTGATGTCGCCGAGGGTGTCGGTCCCGCTGCTGTCGACGCCGAGGAACAGGAAGGCCCCTGAACCCGCGCCGAAGCCGCCGCTCACCGAGGCGCTGACGTGCGCCGGCAGGCCGGTGACGCTCGCGCCGAGGGAGCTTCCGCCCTCGCCGTTGAGGGTGTTGTCGACCATTACGACATCGACGTCATCGCTGAAGGAGATGATCGAGAGGCCGCCGGCGTTGCCGCCGCCGTCGCCAGCGCTGTCGGCGCCGTCCATCTCGAAGGTGGTGTTCGCGATCTCGACCTCGGTGCCGGTGAAGCCCGCGACGATGTTGACCGTAAAGGTCCCGGTCGAGCCGATCGAGGTGGTGAAGCTGAACGGGCCGCCCGTCACGTCGCCGGCGCGCAGGTCGATGTTGCTGTCGACGCACACGAAGCGCTCGGTGAAGATCACGATGCCGCCGCCGTTACCGGCGTAGTTGCCCTGGTTGCCGCTGCCGGCACCCGTGGTCAGGCCGTCATCCGCTCCGGCGAGGACGATGTTCGCGCCGTCGAAGACCACGATCGCCGCCGGGTCGCCCTCGGTACCGATCTGGATGTCGAAGGCCGAGTCGTTGCCGTCGAGGGCCGAGACGATGGTGCCCGCGATGGTCAGCGTGTCGGACTGGATCTCGCCACCGTTGCCCGGGGTCAGGTCGACGTTCAGGGTGTCGGTGCCGGTGATCGTGCAGGTGTTCGGGAACACCGAGTTGTCATTGTAGGTCGTCGCGGTCGCGTCGCCGCCGCCGAGGCTGGGCGCCGACACCGACGGGGCCGAGCCGGTCATCGCGAAGGTGCCGGTGTAGCCGGTGATCGCGACGTTGCCGCCCTGGCCACTGTCGATGTCTCCGCCACCCGGCGACCAGGCGTTGCCGCCGTCGGTCTTGACCAGCGGGCTCCGCGCGACCGAGAACAGGTCGGCGCTCAGGCTGGTCGAGAAGGTGCCCTTGGAGCGCTCGGAGGTGCCGATCACCGTGCAGGTCGCGCTGATCGCGGTCAGGTCGGTGCCGGTCGGGAACTCCTTGGTCACGTCGATCAGGAAGGGCAGGGTGGCCGTCGAGCCGGCAGACACTTCCAGGCCAGACCCGGCAGACGGATGGCCGCTGCTGCGATCGCCGTTGAAGGAGCTCGGCGTGCGGTAGTCCGCGACGGCGTTGATGAACGGGTTCAGGTTGGTCGAGCCCGACGAGAAGCTGAACGAGCCGAGGTCGAC
>JAUIEM010000525.1 GCA_030428695.1 bacterium | reverse complement strand
CCGCGAGGCCGGCGAGGGGACGGAGGCGCTGGAGGAGGCGCTCGCCGCGCTGCCGGATCCCGCGGTCGCGAGCTCCTGGTTCCTCCAGCTCGGCCACGCCCTCCTGCAGCTCGCCACCGCCCAGCGCCTGCGGGGCGACCGCGAGGCGGCGGGGCTGGTGCTGGCGCGGCTGCGCGGCCTGGCCACGCGGGCCCTGAGCGCGACCGCCGGCGAGGCCCCGCGCGCGCTGCTCGCGGCGGCCCAGGTCGGCGAGGCGGAGCTGGCCTGGGAGGCGGGTGATCGGCCGCGGGCCCGGGCCGTCCTGGCGGATGTGCGCGCCAACCGCGGCCATCTGTCCGCCGCCGAGGCCGCTGCCCTCGACCCCCGCATCGCGCGGCTGGAGGCCCTGCTGGGGGAGTGAGGCCTCAGTAGGGGATCTGCCAGCGCATCCAGAGGTGGGTGAGCACGAGCTGCAGCGGGGCGATCACCACCAGCGCGATCCCGAGCCAGCCGCGCCGGGAGAGGAAGCACGCGAGCAGCGCGTGCAGCGGCAGGAGCGGGAGCATGTAGCGCAGCTGCGAGCGATGCAGGCCGAAGAAGATCAGCAGCAGCACCGCCCCGGTCGCGTACCAGGTGTCGATGTCGCGGGCCCGCCTCCAGAGCGCGGCCAGGGCGGCGAGCATCACCGCCCAGAAGGCGAGGGCGACGGGGGCGTCCGGTTCTTGCAGGCGCAACAGCCCGGCCAGCATGCGCGATACGCTCTCGGCGGTTCCCAGGTCCTCGGCCCAGGATGTCTGTTGCCCGAGGAAGCCGAGCGGTGAGCCGGTCACGGAGGTGTAGAAGGCGCACAGCCCGGCCAGCCCGAGGCCGAAGCCCGCCCCGGCCAGCAGGGGGCCGCGCGGCAGCTGCCGCGTGCGCAGCCAGCGCACGAGGAAGTCGACGCCGATCGCGGCCCCGAGGGCTAAGCCCGCCCCGCGGGTCAGGGGCACGAACACCGCGACGGCGGCCGCCCAGTCGTAGCGCTCGCGGTGGTAGAGCGCGAGGAAGCCGAAGACCAGGGCGCAGAAGAGCGCCTCGGCGTAGACCATCGAGAACACCCAGGAGGAGGGGAACACGCACAGCCACAGCAGCGTCGCGCTCCCCGCCCCCGGTCCGAAGCGCTGCTCGGCGTAGGACCAGGCAGCGAGCAGGGCGAGCACGAAGCAGGCCAGCGAGATGCCGACGCCGGCGTACACCGGCGGCACGCCGAGCGCGGCGACCGCCTTGATCGACATCGGGTAGCAGGGGAAGAAGGCGAGGTTCTGCTGCCCTTCGGCGGTGGCGTCGTAGCCTTCCCGGACGATCTGCAGGTACCAGTAGCTGTCCCACTTGACGCACAGCTCGCCGACCGGGCCTTCGACCTGCGCGGCCCCGTGGTAGAAGAAGTGGCCCGGGTCCGGATTCAGGGGACCGGTCAGGCCCAGCCACCACAGCAGGCCGATCGCCAGCGCGATGCGCAGCACGCCGACGCGGAGCAGCGTGGCCCGCAGCCCTGTCGGACTGCCGAGCGGCAGGGAGCGCGGTTCGGGTGCGGACAACGCGAGGCCTCCAGCGCGGGTGCGGCGCTACCATAGCAGCCGCCCCCCAGTGCGCAAAAGGTCGCTCTGTCGGATCGGAGTCGCGGTCGGGCGGGGACAGCGGGAGTACCGATCCCGATCCCGATCCTGATCCCGAGGTCGGAATCGGAATCGGTGTCGGTCTCGGTATCGGTATCGGTATCCCTGCCTACTCCCCGGTCGCGACCCGGGGCGGCGGCAGCTCGAGCACCGGGATGGTCGCTCGCTTGAGGAACAGCAGGCTGAAGCAGGTGTCGACGAAGCGGTCGCCTTCGGCGTGGCACAGCCAGGAGCCGTCGTCTTCCTGGGTCGCGAGCAGGTGCTCGGCTCCCTCGACGTACCAGTCGCGCTCGCCGAGCAGGTAGGTGCCCATCAGCATCCCCGCGCGCTCGAGACCGTACAGGTAGTACTGGTCCCACTTGCCGGGGTTGCGGGGGTTCTCGGTCACGGAGAAGTGGTGCGCGAGCCAGGCGCCGGAGTCGCGGATCGCGCGGTTGACCGCGTTGCCGTTCGCGCGCCACCAGCCCGCGGCCTCGCGGCGCGCCTCGAGCTCGGACTTGCAGATCACCAGGATCGCGACGCCCGCGGCGGTCATCGAGCCGTTCTGGCCGGTCGACTCGACGGTGTAGCCGAAGCCCCGGGCGTGCATCCGCAGATGCTCATCGTTGAACGACTCGACGGGCCGCTCCTCGGTCGTCATGTCGTCGTAGCTCTCGCGCCGGTCCTTCGGCTTGAGGTACTCGTCGATCGGGCGGTCGGCGGCGGGGACGTCGAACCACGAGACCTCCGGTCCGTCCTCCTGCTGCATCCCGAGCATGCGCTCGGCGGCTTTCACGAAGACCTCGGTCGGCACCTCCCAGCCCAGGCGCAGGGCGGACTTCAGCCCGAGCATCGCGTACTGGGTCGCCGAGTTGTCGCTGCCGTCGCCGCCCGGGTAGCGCCAGCCCCCGTCTTCCTTCTGGTTCTCGATCAGGCTCTCGACCAGCTTGTCGAGCAGCTTCTTGTCCTGGCGCGGCGCGAGCATGTCGAAGGCCTTGCGGGTCACGGTCGAGGCGGGCTGGTTCTTCGCTTTGCGCAGGAGCTTCTCCGGCGGTTTGTAGCGCGCCTCGATCGCCATGATCGTCAGCGCGACATCGTAGGTCTTGACGAAGGTGCGCGTGCGTAGCATCGCGAAGCCTTCCTCGATCAGCGGATGGTCGGGCGGCACGCCGGCCTTGAGCAGCGTGAGCAGCCCGAGGCTCGCGGTGCCCTCGGTGTGGCTCCCGGTGTGCGCGGATTCGAACCCTCCGCCGTCGATGGCGCGGTCCCCGATCCACACGATGCCCGCCTCGACGGCCGCCTGGACGGCGGCCTCGGAGACCTCCTGGGCCGCGCATGCGGACGCGATGGCGAGGGCCACGAGCAGGGCCTCGGTTCTCACTCTGTCTCTCCCCTGTGGCGGAAGCGCGGGCTTCCTCGGTCCCTCCCTACGCCCTCAGGGTAGCGGCATCGCGCCGCGCAGAAAAGGGCGGCGGGCCGGCTTCCCATCTGGTACCTTGGGACGGGGAGGAAGGCCTGCCCGCGGAGTGACGAGGAAGCCGGTGTCCGCGCGATCGCTGCTCGAAGAGATCCTCTACGTCCACCAGAAAAGCTGCGACTGTGGTGTGTACTTCGTCCTCCTCGAGCGGGAGGAGGGCCCCGTGCACCGCTTGCGGGCGCAATGCCGGCGGTGTGGCATGGTGCGGATCTTCTCTCTCAAGCCCAACCCGGGCTTCCTCGCCGAGTTCGACCCCCTCGACCCGATCATCAACCCCGACGAGTCCCCGTCCGAGCTGATCGACCCCGTCGGCTGGTTCATCCTCGCCCGGCAGCTGAGCGAGCAGCTGATGCGCGCCCAACGCAACCGGCGGAAGGGGCTGGGGAAGCGTCCGGGGGCGCTGGCGCGCAGCTGCCTCAAGGAGCTGTTGAAGTTCTACCCCCAGGGGGAGAAGTTCCCGCGCGACCAGTTCTACGACGAAGAGAACCGGCGCATCTTCCGCAACAAGCGCCAGGACTTCCACAAAGACCACATCCTCCGCTTCCTCGACCGCATCGACGCGCGGCTCAAGCGCCTCGACTTCACCCAGAGCGAGCTCGCCCTCGACCTGTATCCGGCCGAGGTGCCCGCGCGCATCGCCCTCGCCGGCATCCTCGGGCCCGAGGCTGGAGCGCAGCTCAGCTGGGCCTTCGAGGTGCTCGGTGCCTGCGATGTGCGCTCGGTGCGGCTCGACACGCGGGCCCTGGTCGGCCTCGACCGGGCCGGCCGTCAGAGCCTCGAGCGCTGTCTGGCGGAAGATCCCGAAGGCCGCAGCCTCGACGTGCCGCTCGCCGAGCTCGAGGCGAGCATCCGCCGCCGCGTGCTGGCGGGGAACCGTCAGCGGGCCGGGATCCTCGGGGGCGAGGACATCTCGATGGCGCTGGTCGTCGTGTTCCTGGTCACCGCCTTTCTCGCGGGCGGGATCCTCTCCTACCTGCTTTGAGATGCCAGGGTTCGCGATGCCCGACCGGCATCGCGGCACCGGTTTACTTCCAGTCCCTAAAGCGCAGACCTTGTCAGGTCCGAAGCTAGGGGATAGAGTGTCGCGCGAGGTATGCACTCCCGGTCCCCCGTGGCCACGACGCCGCGCCCCTGGCGCCAGGCAGAGGCAGACCGCAGCGAAGAGCAGCCTACGGGTCGCGGACGCCGATGCGGGTCCTTCCGGCGGGTGTTGATCGCACAGAGCATTTGTCCCAGGAGCGAGTGATGGGGAAGATCTCGATCGGCTTTGGCGTGGCGTTGATCGCCCTCGGAGTCGGCGTCTACACGCAGGCATCGTCGCCGACGGCGCTGATTCCGGCGGGCTTCGGCCTGCTGATCGCCGTGTTCGGTCTGCTCGAGACCCTGAAGGTCAAGGCCGAGCTGCAGCACCGTCTGACCAGCACCTTCGCGCTGATCGGCATGGGCGGCGGCCTGTTCATGGGCATCCGCGGCTGGCTGCGGCTGGCCGAGGGCGCGAGCAAGCTCGCGGTCGGCTCCCAGCTCGCGCTCGGCGGCCTGTGCCTGGTGCTGCTGTGCGTGCGCGGGCCGATGCGCAGCTGGCTGGGCTTCTCGAAGCTGCTCGCCTTCCTCACCAAGCCGCTGCGGGTCTTCGTCACGTTCATGGTGCTGACCCTGATGTACTTCCTGATGCTCCCGTTCTGGGCCCTGTTCATGAACCGCAGCGACCCGCTGCGGAAGAAGCTCGACCCCGCCGCGGAGAGCTACTTCGAGCCGTGCAAAGAGCGCGAGCCCACGCTGGAAAGTCTCTCCCACGCTTCTTGAGAGGGCGGAACCGATGTACGTTCTAGGCATCTCCTGCTTCTACCACGACTCGGCCGCCGCCCTGGTCAAGGACGGCGTCGTCGTCTCCGCGGCGGCGGAGGAGCGCTTCTGCCGGCGCAAGCACACGGCCGAGTTCCCGAAGCTCGCGATCGAGTGGTGCCTGAAGCGCGAGGGCATCAAGGTCGAGGACCTCGATCACATCGTCTTCTACGAGAAGCCGCTGATCAAGTTCCACCGCATCCTGGTCAACCACATCGCGACCTGGCCCTGGTCGTGGATCTCCTGGACCAAGGCCCTGCCGAGCTGGGTGACCAAGAAGCTGCACATCGGCCGCGAGATCCAGGATGCCCTGGACACCGAGAAGGACATCCTGTTCTGTGACCACCACATGTCGCACGCCGCCGCCGCCTTCCTGCCCTCGCCCTTCGAGGACGCGGCGATCCTGACGACCGACGGCGTCGGCGAGTGGGGCACGACC
>JAUIEM010000524.1 GCA_030428695.1 bacterium | reverse complement strand
AATAAGACAATCGGCCAAGAGATCGGCGGCCCTCTTGACTGGGTGATGTGGGAGTGGAAGGGGCCAGCAGGAGCGCTGCCGACGCATATCGATCTGCAGACATCGACTCCGATAGAAACCACACTTGCTCCCGGAGTTGGTGGTTCGGACATCGAGATAAGAGTAGGTGAGTGGTCCCGCAGATACGCATTGGAAAAGCGCCGCGCGATTCGGGCTATGGTGCCGCGCGGCGCGCGATACGAAGTTCGTGCTTCCGGGGGTATGTGGGCCTCGTTTCGTGATTTGCCAGAATGGATAGACGCCTTGAGCTACAGTGCCGAGCGCCGAGTAGCCTTCACGTCAAGCGCGCAACGGTTCGCCTCTAAGGCCGAATGGAGGCTTGTGCTTAGACAGGGTCTAGAGGAATGGGTGTTTACACCGTCGAGTCCCTCCTCGCTTGGAGTTGCGGCTCCCGTTGGAGCAAGCGCGCTAGGTCATCTAACGAACCAATCCGGCGAGACAAGACGAGTTACAGCATCCGTCCTCGCGGAGGGGTGGCTGTTGGTGGATCTGGAGCAAGAGTAGTCAACCTAGAAAGAAAGGAAAGTGAAATGCGCAGTCCTGCTTAGATACTGACTCTTATTGTTGGCTTGCAGCCGGTCGTGGCTTTGGGCGGCAGCGGCGAACTGGTCGTTACGGCTGAGAGCGACGGATCAGAAACTACGTTCCGCCTTGTTGTTTGTCTGTGTCTGTCTACAGCCGAGTGGCAGGACTATGTCGCAAGTGGACAGGGCGAGATAGAGGTCACAATCGGCGGCGCAATCGAAGTGACGGAGAACGATATTGTCGATGATGATGAACTTGGTGACGATGGGGGAAGCCACGGCGGCGGGACTTGGACACCAAGCGTCGGAACTGGTGGGCAGGGATGTCCACCTGCCAATAAGACCTGCGTAGGACTCGGAGAAGGCGAGGACGGCGAAAGCGGAAGCATGGGGCCTGTTGATGACGATGATTATGAGGATGAAGATCCGGCGGATTTTCAGCTTGGGGAGGATGGCGAAGGCGAGGGTACGGTTCCCGCAGGAACCTCCATTTGGGTACCTGGCGTAGGTAACGTCAGCGTTTCGATGCCGAGTAGGGTGACAGACTTCTAGCAGCCCGTTGAAGAAGTGATTTGGGTGCAAGGCGAGTCCCTCGCAGCCGCGATCAAGTCGCGCATCCGGTGGCGAATCAGCGAGTCACCGAGGAGTGCGCAACGCAGAGATCGGCCGCGAGGGGCCGCCACAGCCCCTCCTCCAGAATGGCATTAAGCTTGTGCATGACGGCGTTGGCTGTGCGTCTCACATTGAGACGTGACGCCGTTTTTCATGCGGCCCGTAGTGTCCGAAAACGACTGCGAGCCGAGATCGCCCATCGCGGCCGTCTGCGTTGCCGAAACTGACTGTCGCAGTGGCGGAGGATGCAAGCCAGTTCCGCCGGTTGCACGGTTCAGACGACCCAGCCTCCCGACCGCTGCTGGCTGACGGTTTCGGCTGGGGCCGCATCCCCGCCTGCCGGGACGTGCTCCCTCGCCCAGAGCTACGGCCTTCAGGCTGCGCGGTGGTAGAACCGGAGCAGTCCGCCGAGCCGATCGCGTCGGACGATCTCATTGTCGCCGTTCGCGCAGTCCACAACTTGGAATGTCACCGCACTGGCAGGCGTGTCACCGCTGCCGAAGAGGGCCATCTTGCGGAAGTCCAGGCCATACGGTAGATTCTGCCCCGGGACGAAGATGGCGGGGAGCGCCGAAACGCCGAAATCGGGGGCGTTCCGGGGTGTCAAGGGACGCGTAGTTCTACGCACTTGGGGGACGCACACTTTTACGCACCCTCCTGGTTCACAAGTCTCTCTCAGCTCACTCCCTGGGTGCATGGATGGGTCCCGGCCGAGGGGACCCGGGCCAGGACGGAGTCCTGGTTCGGGGCTCGGCCGCTCGGCCCCGGAGGGGCCGCCCCCCGCGGGGGGCGCGAGTTGAGACGGTCTCTCACTTCAGGGCCGCCTCGAGGTCGCGCAGCCGGTACGACCGGCCCTTGATGTTGAGCACGTGACACTGGTGCAGCAGTCGGTCGAGCAGGGCGGCGGTCATCACCTCGTCGCCGGCGAGGACCTCGGGCCACTCCTTCACCGACTTGTTCGTCGTGATGATCGTGCTGCCCCGCTGGTACCGGTAGCTGATCATCCGGAAGAAGAGGCTCGCCTCCTGGCGACCGAGCGGCTGGAAGCCGACCTCGTCGATCACGAGCAGGCTGACCTTCAGGTACTTCTTCCCCTTCAGTCGCCTGGGCGGGACCTCCGCGTCCTTCTTCATCGCGTGCATCAGGTTCTCGAGCCGGTAGTACCCGACCGAGAAGCCCTGCTGCACCGCGCGGATGCCGAGCCCCCTCGCGAGGTGCGTCTTCCCCACGCCGGGCGGACCGCTCAGGATCACGTTCTCGTGCTGGCGGACGTACGAGCACGTCGCGAGGGTCTCGAGGCGTTTCCGATCGACGCTCGGCTGGAAGCTCCAGTCGAAGTTCTCGAGGGTCTGCCCCGGCGGCAGTCCGGAGAGACGCAGCGACGTCTTCACCCGCCGCTCCTCGCGCCGCTCGATCTCGATCGCCATCAGCTCGTCGAGGAGCCGGTGCGGGGCGTACTCCTCCTTCACCGCCACGCTCAGGAGCTCGCCGAGCTGCTCGGCCGCGTACTCGAGGCCGAGGCTCACGAGCGCCTCGCGGGACTTGTCGACGTCGGCGCGCTGGGTCTGGGCCTTCGGGCTCATCGCGCCACCTCCATCAGCTCGGCGTAGAGGTCGAGGGAGCGCCTGGCGACCGGCGCATCCTTCAGCTCTTCCAGACGCTTTCCCATCCGGCCGAGCGGTGGAGGCGGGATCACCCGATCGGTCGCCTCGCCCTCGTAGCAGCTCGGGTCGACGATGACGCGCGCCTCGGTGTGGCGCGGGTGCTCGCGGAGGAGCCGACCTTCGAAGAGAAACTGCACCGTCTCCGCGCAGCCGCGGACCTCGACGTGACGGCCGACGTACTGGAAAGGGACGGCGTACTGGCGCCCCTCGAAGTGCACCATGCAGTCGCGATGCACCGGGCGCCGGACGGTCACGTCGAAGGGCTCGGGCAGCGGGTCCGGCAGCGGGGTCAGGAGCTCCCGCTCCTCTTCCCACGTCTCAAACACCGTCGTTCCCGTCGCCGGACAGATCGCGCGGAGCGACCACTCGTCGACGCGCGCGTCGGTCACCCCCTGCAGGTCCTCCAGGCCGTCGTAGCGGACACGAGCGACGTCGTGGACGAGCTGCCGGCAGAGCCGGACCTTCGCCTCGGTCTTCCCCTTCGCCTGCGGCTGGCGCGGCTGGCAGGCGTCGACGTGGAAGCCGAGCGTGCTCGCGTACGACTCGTACGTCGGGTGGATCGTCCCCCACGAGCCCGCGCCGCGGAGGAGCGCCGTCTTCACGTTGTCGATGCGGTTGACGGCAGCCACGCCGCCGAGCCGCCGAAAGGCCTCGTTGTGGCAGCGGAGCCAGCTCACCTGGTCCTCGCGGCGGCTCCACACGATGCCGGGCTTCCTCGAGTGCGAGAGGACCATCACGAAGGCGTGGAGCGGCTCGGGACCGTCGCCCACGTCGACCCGCGGGAACTCGCCCCAGTCGGTCTGCGTCTGCGCGCCTGCCGGCGTCTCCACCCGCCGGTACGTCCGCATCTTCGGCCGCGGGAAGTGCGTCCGCATGAGCCGGAGCAACCGGCGGTACCCCGCCTCGCTCCGGTCGTAGTCGAGCGCCTGGACCAGGTGGTCGTGCAGGTGCCGGACGTTCGCCGGCCGGCCCGAGCTCGCCGACTCGATCCACTCCGCCATCACCGGCAGCAGGTGCTCCTCCCGGTGCGACTTCGCCTTGCGGCCGTCGGGCCGTCCTTCCTCCTCACGCCGCCGCTGGTAGCGGACCGCGCCCTCGGTGATCCCGAGCTTCCGGGCGATCTCCCGGTTGCCAACGCCTTTCTTCGACAGGACTTCGATCGTCACGATCTCCTCCGGACGAAGTCGTCGCGCCATGGCTCGTCGTGCCTCCCGGCCCCCAGGTGGCCGGGTCGCGAAGCTGGACGCAACGACCTCTCACGTTGCGGAGGGTGCGTAAAACTGTGCGTCCCCTAAGGACCGTCGTACCGCGTCCGCTGACACTCGGTCCGGCCGGGGGGGCGTGGCCTCCGCGCGCGACCCGACCGGGGTCCCGGCCTTCGACGCGGTGTCGTCGGCCGGAGGGAGGTAGGGTTTCGCGAGGCGAAGCGCCTCGGTCCGGCCGGGGGGGCCTCGCCTCAGCGCGCGACCCAGACCGGGGTCCCGGCCTTCAACGCGGTCTCGTCGGCCGGCGGGAGGTGGGGGTTCGCGAGGCGAAGCGCCTCGGTCCGGCCGGGGGCGCCGTACGCGCGTCGGGCGAGGTCGTGGAGCGTCTCGCCGGCCCGGGCCTCGAGCTTCTCCCAGACGTCGACGCGCAGCACGAGTTCCTGCCCGGCCGCGACGCGGTTCGGGTCGTCGAGTCCGGAGTCACGGGCGACCCGTTCGATCGCGCGGGGCGACGCGGTCCCGAGGTGGTTCATCACGACCGAGCCGAGGACGTCCCCCTTCCGGACGACGTACCGGAACTCGTTCGGCGGGCGTCGCGGAGACGCGGGGCGGTCGTCCGGCCCGGTCGCCGGCGGCGGGACGGGGCGATCGGCTGGCTCCGAGCGGGGCCGCTGCTCGGGCGGCCTCACGCCCGCCGAAGCGCGCCGGTCGTCGGCCGCGGGCTTCGCGCCGCCGAGGACGACGCGGTAGACGGACGAGTCGGCGTCGGACCACGCGTCGGCGCCGTCGGCGACGCGGAGGCGCCGCTCGACGAACACGATCCCGGCCACGACCACCAGGGTCAGGATCAGGAAGCCGATCGTCTTCCGTCGCACGCCGTCCCTCCCGCGCGTCCGCGCGCCGCCGCGTTCAGATGCCGGTCGGCGCCGCGGTCCCGGCGAACTTCACCGGCTTGCCGGTCTTCCGCTCCTTCCGCATCGTGAGCCAGACCAGCGCCGGGCTCGCGATGAAGATCGTGGAGTACGTCCCGACGACCACGCCGACGAGGATCACGAACGCGAACCCCTCGAGCACGTTCCGCTGGCCGTAGTTGAAGACGAACAGCACGGAGACCGCGAGGAGCGTCGTGATCGAGGTCAGCACCGTGCGCGACAGCGTCTGGTTGATCGACACGTTGACGATCTCGGGGAGCGTCGCCTTCATCCGCGGGAGGTTCTCGCGGATCCGGTCGAAGATGACGATCGTGTCGTTCAGCGAGTAGCCGACGATCGTCAGGAACGCGCCGATCATCGTCAGGTCGAGCTCGAT
>JAUIEM010000523.1 GCA_030428695.1 bacterium | reverse complement strand
CCGACGTCGGCGACGAACTGCACGACTTTCGGACTCGGGCGGGTGACGAAGAAGCTCAGCGCGCCGAGCTCGTCGGTGACGAGGGTTGCGATGGAGTCGCTCGCCGCGCTCGGTGGTGAGGCGGCATAGATGCGGATGTCGTTGCCGTCTCCAAGACTTCGAATCCTGACCTCTGCACCGGAGATGGCCGTGGGGGGAGAGCCGGTGTCCATCAGGACGAGATTCTTGAGGGCGAAGGCTCCCGAGTCGCCGGTGGCGCTGGTCGGGGTCGCGTCGTCAGCGTCGAACTTGACGATCGGGCCGAGCGGTTGCGTCGTGATGTACAGCCCCATCGTGTCGACGGCGCTGCCGCTCGGATCTGCGATGCGGGCAAAGAACCCGGTGTGATTGGCCGATCCGGCGCGAGGGACGCTGAACACGCTCTGTGCGCCGACAGTGTCGAAGGTGCGGCCGCGCGTCGCGCCACGGCCCTCGGTCGCGAGCAAGTGCAACTCGATCGAGTCGGTTCCGACATTCCCGAGCAGGAAGACGCCGACAGAGTCGTCGTGGTCCTGTCCATCCACGGTCGCGGTAAAAACGACGGTCGACGGATCGCCGAGGTCGACACCGAGGAAATCGGCGAAGGTTCCCTCGCCGAACGCGACAGGGGTCGAGTAGCCGACGCCGGGAACAACGCTGCTACTGACGAGCGGGGTCGGCGCGGTGTCACCGATCTTCCAGCGGAAGATCGCCGAACGTCCGGCGGTGGTCGTTCCGATGAAGACGACGGTCGAGTCGTCACCGACGGCGAAGCCCGTGCCGTAGAACGAGCCGAAGCTCTGGCCGCTCAGGTACCCCGTCGGATCGACGATGGTGTCGTGTTCGCGCGCGACCTCGTGGACGCCGGAGCGCGGATGGTAGAGCAGGACGGCGCTCGTGTCGGGGGTGTTTATCGGGGCTTCGCCGACGACACCGAGGAAGGCGACCATGCCCGTGTCGCTGACCCCCGACGGTGGCTCGCTCATCGAGGGGCTGCTGTAGATCGTCTGGATCACGCTCCCGGCGTCGGTGACAAGCCCTTCCCAGATCAGGCGATGCAGCGTCCCGCTCGTCGCCGTGCGGAAGACGATGCCGGTCGACTCGCCGATTCCACTGGTGAAACGCAGCGTCGCGGCGACGTTGAAAGTGTCGGAGATCGGGCCCCCGTCGCCGGTGGTGATCGAGGGGTTCGACAGGACCGCCGTGCCGTCCGGGTCGAAGTACACGAAGTTGACGACCGTGCTCAGGGTCGGCGCCATGCTGAACATCGATCCTGTCTCGGCGACCTTGATCAGCTGGAGCCCGCTAGAGTCGCTGACGAACAGCCCAGAAGAGAACAGGCCCAGGCCGAGATCCTCGACCGCCGTGAAGGCGATGCGATTCGAGTCGTTGACGGTCGGCCGTCGGCCGTAGTAGTCGAAGGTGAAGAATGCCGGCAGGAACCCGGCGGCATCCACGGCGCGGGTGACCGTCGTACCATCGGTGAAGAACAGCGCCAGGGTGTCGCTGGCTCCCTCGAGTTTGGCGACGAAGGCCCCGTGCCCGAAGCCGTTGATGTCGGCCCACCCGTTCGGGGTCGACAGGACACCGTCGATCAGGATGACATCGTGTTGGGGTGCGAATCCCAGCGTGTCGAACACCACCCCCTCATCGTCGGCGTCGATACCCGTCAAGAGCGGGTTTTTGATCGGGCTCCCGCCCGCGAAGCTCCCGGTCATCGCGTTCCAGGCGCCGTCAAAGGTCAGCCCTCGCGGCCCGCGCGGAGAGAGCCCGATCACCACCGAGACGGGGACGTCGAAGGCGCCCCGGGTCAGCCTGTCCAGCTCGATCGCCAGCACGCCGAGCTGGCCGCTCTCGACCAGGTGGAGGGAAGCGTAGCCGATATGACCGGCGAGAACTTCCTCGGTCCCGTCCAGGATGCGGAAGACGCCGTCGCGCGCATAGGAGATCCGACCCGTGCGGTTTGCGAAACGCAGCCCGTCGATCTCGAGCCTGGGCTCACGCAGCCCGGTCTGGATCCCGGCAGCCCGGAGTACAGCCGCCGCGAGCGGCGAGACTCCCGGGGTGTCGCCGTGGGCAGCCGCGACCGTGAAGAGCGAGCCGGTGGAAGGATCGAAGTGGACCTCGCCGTGCTCGAAGTCGATGTGCGCCGGCGCCGCCGTTCCCGCTCGGAGCGGGATGACCTGCTCGACCATTCCCGACAGCTCGATCTCGCCCCGGGCGATGCCCGGCGCCCGCAGCGGCCGGGTCGCCCAGCGCAGATCCAGTCGCCCGCCCGGCGGCAGGAGAACCGTGAAGCCCGGGTTGGTGCGCTCGGGGGCTTCCGCATCCCAGAAGACGAACACGTCATCGCTCGCCGGGCCGCGTACGGTCAGCTCCTGGAAGATGTCGCTGTCGTTGACCCAGGACCGGCCGTCCGGCCGCTCGACCGCCCGCAGGTCGCGCCGCGCCACCGGCGGCACGGGCAGCGCCGTCTCGCCGCTCCGGCGCGCGAGCAGCACGCCCCGCCGGGGCTGCCCGTCGGCGCTGGTGAAGCTCCCGACCAGCGCGAGCTCCCGCCCGTTGCCGACGATCTGGCTGACGCCGCCGTCGAGCTCGGGCAGCGCGAGCAGGCTGCGTTTCTCGGCGTCCCACAGGCCGAGGCCGCCGAGCCACAGCGCGGTGTAGCCGGCGGGCGCGAGGGCGCCGACGGGCGCGTCGGCTGCCGGGAAGCCGGACATCGCGGTGCCGCTCGTCAGGTCGACGGCGGCCAGGCCGGCGCGCGCGAGGTCGTTGACCCGCGTGAATGGCCCGCCGAGGACGAGGGCGTCGCCACACTGCGCGAGCTCGAGCACCGGGCCGTCGACCCGCACCGGGAGCGTGGCCGCGGTGCCGTCGGCACCGTCGAGCAGCGCGAGGAAACGCTCCTCACCGGCCAGCGCGAAGCGGCCGCCCACGAGCACCTTGCCTGACCAGGGCTCGAGGCAGGCGACCTGGCCGTCGAGGGCGGCGCGCCACGGCTGCACCTGGCCGTCCCGGGACAGCGCCGCGAGACCGCCGCGGGCCTGTCCGTCGAGCGTGCTGAAGCGTCCGCCGACGTAGAGCCGCGCGCCGGCCCTGGCGAGGGCGAACACATCGCCGTCGCACACCGGCCCCCAGTCGAGGGCGCTGCCCAGGCCGAAGCTCAGCGCCGCAAGCCCGCGCCGGGGCTGCCCGCCGACCGCGGCGAAGCCGCCGCCGACCAGCAGCTTGTCGCCGACGTCCAGAAGGCAGTGCACCGGCCCGTCCGCGCCGGGGTTCCAGGACGTCGCCGCGCCGCTGGCGAGATCGAGGGCCGCGAGGTTCGCGCGACGTACGCCGCCGGCGAGGGCGAAGTCGCCGCCCGCGACCACACCGGCGTCGCCGCTAGAGAGCGCGGACACCGGGCCGTTCAGCGAGGGCGTCCAGGCGGTCGCCCGCCCCGTGCCGTCGAGCTCGGCCAGGAAGGCCTGGGCGCGACCACCGATCGCGGTGAAGTCGCCGCCGGCCAGCACGCCGCGGGCCGACCGCGCGAGGCAGCGGACGGCGGCGTCGGGGGCGGGGTTCCAGGGCGTGGCCCGGCCGTCGGCGGCGTCGACCGCGGCCAGGCCGGCGCGGGCGTTGCCGCCGGCCGCGCTGAACGCGCCGGCGAGCACGATCTCGTCGCCCGCGAGCAGCGCGGCGACCGGACCGTCGAGCGCGGGATTCCAGCGGGTCAGCCCGCCGCTGGCGAAGCTGTAGGCGGCGGCGCCGCGCCGGGAGCTGCCGTCGGCCGTGGCGAAGTCACCGCCGACGAAGACCTGCTCGTCGCCGACGGCGAGGGCCGCGACGGAGCCGTCGAGGGTGGGGGCCCAGCTCGACAGCGCGAGGTCGGCGAGCTCGAAGGCGGCCAGCGATCGGCGAGCCTGGGCCACCAGGCGGCCGAAGTCCCCGCCGACGAACAGGAAACCGCCGCCGCTGGCGAGGCTGTGCACCGGGCCGTCCGGGGCGGGGTTCCAGCCCCGCACGCGCGCGTCTTCGCAGGTGAGCGCGGCGAGGCCCGCGCGGGGCTGCCCGTCCACGCGGGTGAACGCGCCCGCGAGGAAGAGGGTCCCCTGCGCGCGAAGAAGGATCTGGACAGAGCCGTCGATGGAGGGAAGGAAGGCGGGGTCGAGGCGGCCGTCGGGCAGGATGTGGACCAGCGATGAGGCCGGCTGCCCGTCGACGGACGCGAAGTCTCCCGCGACGTACCAGCCGCCGCCGCCGTCGTCGACCACCGCGTGCACGCTTCCGTCGAAGCGGGGAGCGAGCCCGCGCAGGCGACCGAGATCGGCGTCGAAGGCCGCGAGCCCTGGTCGGGAGGCGCCGACATAGGAGAAGTCTCCGCCCAGGAACAGCGTCCCGTCACGCGCGACCGCGTCGGCGACGGAGCCATCGACCTGCCAGTGCTCGCGCAGCTGCCAGTCGGCCTCCTGCCCCGCGAGGGGGACAGTCAAGGCCAGACAGGCGAGCCAGAGCAGGCCGGTCCGCGGGTGCAAGGATGCCAGAGAGCTTCGCTCGGTTTCCATACCGTTCCCCAGAGTCTCGAGACCATGGCGTGGCGCGCACGCGCAACAGTAGCGCGCACCGCGGCCGGGCCACATGTGGTCTTTCAGGCGCGAGAGCCTTTCAACTCACTTCCCAGATTCAGGCAATGTCGGATGGTATAGCCCCCCATGCTTACGACGTCAAGCCGTCGCACGAGCCGTGGCGCGCTCGCAGGAAACGAGCCGTGCCCTCGCGAGAGACGGACCTGACACGCAGCGACCGACATTTCTGCACATCGACGGTACGTGCCCGGGGGAGGAGTGGATTCTCGTGGCGGGGGGTCAGCCGGCCCGACGCCGGGCGCGGCGCTCGACGTACAGGCGCTCGACCCGCTTGCCGAGCCCGCAGGGCACCGCATAGGGCAGGATGCCGGCCCAGCGCGCGACCTCCTCGACGCGGATCGCCGAGGGGCCGTCGCCGCCGATCAGGGTGACCTCGTCGTAGATCTGGGGGCGCTCGAGGGCGCTGACGTCGACCATCGTGTAGTCCATCGTGATCCGCCCGACGACGGGCACGCGCTGGCCGCCGATCAGCACCTCGCCGGTGCCGGAGAGCTGCGGTGGGAGGCCGTCGTTGTAGCCGATCGGCAGCGTCGCGATGCGCGCCTTGCGCGGCGCCTTCCAGGTCCGCCCGTAGCTGATGCTCGTGCCCGGCTCGACCTCCTTGAGGTAGGCGATCTGGGTCTTGACCGACAGCACGGGGGCCAGCCCCAGCGAGGCGAGGACCGGGCTCGGCTCGATCCCGTACAGGGCGATGCCGGGGCGCACCATGTCGAAGTGGGCGTCCGGCGCGGCGACCAGGCCCGCGGAGTTGGCGATG
>JAUIEM010000037.1 GCA_030428695.1 bacterium | reverse complement strand
CTCCGAGGTGACGATCCGGCAGATCCGCATGAGCCAGTACAACCAGCTGTACTACTTCCTCAACCGCGACCTCAGCCAGGCCGAGCAGATCACCGTCCGCGACAACCCCGTGCGCATGGAGCTCGACACCCTTGTCAGCGCCGACCTGCGCGTGATGTGGACCTACGTCAAAGCCGACCAGACCGTCCTGCGCACCGCGATGGACCGCACGACCAACACGATCATCCAGGGGCCGTCCGAGTTCCTCGACAACGTCACCTGCAGCTTCGCGGTGACGACAGTGTTCGGGGAATCGGCCGTCGCGGTCAGCGTCGACGAGCCCGCCGGCAACAACTTCTCCCTGCGCTGTGTGTTCGGCGGCGAGATGGAACAGCGGCCGACCGTGCTCGGGCCGTAGGGCGTCTCTCTGCGCCCGCGGGAGATCACCGCACCGGCCCACGCCTGCACCGCGATCGAGGCCTCCCACCTCGAGCTCGTCCCGCGAGCAGAACGTCCCCTTCCGAGGTAGGGTGCGGGGCTTACCCCCGCCCGTCGGCCCGCGGGAGATCACCGCGCCGGCGCACGCCTGCACCGCGATCGAGGCCTCCCACCTCGACAGCCGCTCCGCGCCTCTGCTCCTCTGCGCCTCTGCGTTGATGTCTTCCGGCCGCCGACCGACCGCCTCCTTCCGGGCACCGCCCCAAAGGAAAGCGCTCCCCTGCGGGAGCGCAACCGTCGGCCTGCCGTCGAGATCCGGCTAGCTGTTGTGCGTGAACGGCGTCCCCGACATCGCCTCGCGACGCTCGGTCTCGATCTCGATGTCGTCGCCCATCAGCTCGAGCACCTGGTCGGACAGGAAGTCGATCATGTCCTGGCGCTGCACGCTACGGCGCACGTTGTAGCGCTGCATCACCTCGTCGAGCGCGTCGCGCGGGGCGCAGCGGTTGCTGACGTTGAACTTTGGCGTCTTCGGCGTGTCGGTCGCCTTCCGCGACGGCGCCTGCACGCTCTCGGCCGCCGGCCGCTCGCGGGCAAAGGTCATCGGCGGAGGCGCCGAGGGAGCGGGCGCCGGGGCCGGCGCCGCGCGCCGCTCGACGACGTGCTGCACGGCGTGGGCCTCGGCCTCGAGGCTCGCCTCGGAGCGGGTCGCGAACTCGCCACGCTCGTGCTGGGCGACGTGGGTCAGCTCGTGGGCGAGCAGACCGAGGCCTTCGGGGCTGAGCGCGTTGAAACGGCCGCTGGCGAAGAACACCTTGCCGCCGAAGGCGAAGGCCTCGGCGTAGATCGAGTCGGCCATGCGGCCGGCTTCCTGGCCGACGAAGATCTCCGCGTCGCCGAGGCGCTTGCCGAGCATCTGCTCGAGCATCGCCTTGGTCAGGATGTCGAGCTGGAAGCCGCCCCTCTTCTTGGCCGCTTCCTCGATGACGTCCTTCTCGGCCTCTTCCGGAGCAGCCTGGACGACGGTCGACGCGCTCTTGGGCAGCGTGTCGTTGTCGGCGTAGATCTTGTCGAGGTACTCGTTGTAGCGCTTGGTCTCTTCTTCCTCGAAGGGCTTGGTGATCGAGACCTTTTTGACGTCCTTGGTGCTGACCCAGCCGTCCATCCCGCCCATGTCGCGGACGGTCTCGGGGTCGAGGGCGCGCACCAGCCAGCGGTCGCGCATCCGCCAGCGGGTCGGCTCGGTCTCGAGGGCGACCAGGTAGCGCTTGTGGCCGGCCTGGGCCTTCTCGAGGGTGATCGTCTTCTCTTCGAGGTCCTCGTCGGGAATCTCGAGGTCGACCTTCTCGTAGTCTTTCTTCAGCCCGCGCCCGCCGAGCTTCTTGGTCTTCCACTCGTAGTACAGCCCCGGCCGGATCAGCTTCATCTCGCAGCTGCTGGCCGTGACCTCGAGCACGTGGAAGATGCCCCCGGTGGTGCCGAGGTTGCTCGCCATGTTCAGGCCGCGCTTATCGGTCAGCATGCCCTGGCGCATCAGGAGGGCGTAGGTGTTCTTGTCGAGGCCTTCCCGCTCCTCTTCGTGGCGCAGGAACATCTCGTCCAGGGCCTTCGTGAAGAAGCTCGCGGAGATGTGGCAGTCCTCGATCTCCTCTTCCTTCACGTAGCGCTCGACCACCTCGTCGGGATTGGTGGTCCCGGGGATCTTGCTCGCGAGGATCAGCTTGTAGCCCTTCGGCCACTCCTCACCACTCGGCCGCACCACCATGAAGGTGTTGCCGGCCATCACCTGCTCGCTGGCGCCGCTGGCGACGTTGTCGAGGTCCTCGAAAGCGCCGATCGCACCGCGGTCCTTGAGGATGAAGCGGTCGCCGCCGGGCTTGGCCGCGCCGAGCAGGTCGATCGGCTTCTCGCGTTCCTTCGCGTACTTCAGCGCGAGGTCGGATGAGATCGGGTAGACGAGGTTGGTGAACTCGTCGAACTTCTTGCGCAGCTTCTCGGTGTTGATGTAGTCGCCGAGCACCCCACCCCACAGGATGCTGAAGCTCTTGACCAGCCCGTAGAAGCGGTCGAGCTCCTCGCTGAGCCCTTCCGGATCGCCGTCCGGCAGGAAGCCCTCGGCGCGGTAGGCGTCGCGCAGATCGTTGAAGGTGACCTTGCCGGTGAAGGCGGCGAAGTAGCTGCCCTCGTCCATCTTCCGCAGCTCGTAGGCGTTGTCCTTGTAGAGCTTCTCGATCGCCTGCTGTTCTTCCTGTGCGGTCATGTTCGGCAGCTGCGGGTCGCGCTCGGCCATCATCTTCTGGTACATGCCGAACAGACCGAGCAGCGAGCTGCGCAGGAGCGGGTATTTGCCGCTGTCGTCGGAGGTGATCGCGGCTTCGGCGCCGAGCTGCTGCAGCATGTCGAGGATGCCGGCCTGCAAGTAGTAGTCGCGCACCTTCTTGGCGAAGCGCTTCTTCCACAGATGGATCAGGTCGTTGCGCGCGGCGAGCAACTTCTGGTTGTCCGCCTGCACCGCCGAGATCGCCTTCTCGGTCTCGCCCTTCCAGACCGGCGGGGCCGGCGGCGTGTCGTCGAGCTTCTTGCAGGCCTCCTTGGCCTGGGCGAGCACGTCGTTGATCGGCTTGTGATCGAAGCCGCGCATCGTCTTGACTTCGAGCGTCATCGCGTAGTCGGGCAGGTGCTTGGTCCAGTTGTCCGAGTCCTGCTTGAGCAGATCGATCAGGTCGGGGTCGAGGCCGTTGCGCCGCAGCTCGGGCTCGCGGGAGGCGAGCAGCTTGCGGAGGGCCGGTTCGAACTCGCGCCAGCTGCGGGGGTTCTTCCGCAGCAGCTCGATGTCGCGATCGCTGAGGCCGTGCTTCTTGAGCTCTTCGTCCTCGAGACCGTTGACCAGGCTGATGCCGATGAAGTCCGACTGCTTGACCGACAGCTTCTTCGCGATCGAGCGCACCTTGGTCTTCGACACGCCGAGCGCGCCGCCGAGGGCCTGGCCGCGCCAGTTCTCGTCGAGGGCCTTGGACAGGATCGCGGAGTCATAGCGCAGCTGCAGGAACTCCTTCTCCTGGCTCATGCGCGCCTTGTCTTCGTCGCTCGCGTCGGCGCCGAGTTGCTCGAGGTGCAGCAGCGCGGTGTAGCGCTCGCCGAGCTTCCGCAGCTGCTGGTTCTGCGGGTCGCTGTAGTCGCGGATCAGCGGCTCGAACACCATCGCGTTCTGGCGCACGGCCTCGCGCTTGAGCTTGAAGCCCATGAACTTCATCGCCATGTCGAAGTACATGGCGGCCTTGAGGTCGTAGTTGTCGCCGATGCGCTTGTCTTTGCGCGTCTTCTCCTCGATCTCGCGCCAGGCCAGGGTGAAGCGGTCTTCGACCTCGGAGGCCTGCATCAACAGCTGGACCTGGTTCCGCTCGAGCTTGTTGATCAGCTTGGTGCCCTTGCCGATCCCGTCGGCGACCTGCATCTGCGCCTTGAGCTCGGGCCGGTTGAGGATCGCGCTGACCCGCGGCTCGATACGCGAGCTGTACTCGTCGTAGATCTCGTTGTACTTGTCGAGCGAGTTGGCGAACTTCTGGACGTTGCGCGTCCCCTGCATCAAGCCCTGGACGTACTGCGTGGCCTTGCCGGACAGGTTGAAGTATTTGTCGGCCGCGAACAGCGCGAGGGACGGGATCAGGGCCAGACCGCCGCTCGCGGCGCTGCCGAGAGCGAGGGCCTTGGCCCCCATCGCGATGCCGGTCTTGGCCCCGGTCATCACCGCCAGCTTGCCGAAACCCGTGACCGCTTTGGCGCCCGCCTCGGCGCTGGTGCCGTGGCGGTAGGTCTTCATCGAGCCGACGACCGTGGCGACAGGGCTGATGATGTTGACACCGAAGCCCATGCCGTCGAGGCTCTCGTCGAGCGTCCCGAAGCCCAGCCCGCCTTGCGAGAAGTCGCTGCTGAAGGCCCCCTTGAAGGTCAGGTAGCCCATGTACTTGGTGCCGGTGAACATCTCGACCAGACGGCCGATGCCGACACCGAGGTTGATCGCGCTCAGGCCCTTGTCGATCAGGTTGCTGCGCACGTCCGAGACGGTCGACTGCAGCTTGCGCGCCGAGAACAACAGCGAGGCGCCGCTGCCGACCAGCGCCGTCGCGTCGGAGGCGTCCGCCGCGTGATCGACCGCGAGCGGCTTGGTCGCCGCCTTGCCGACGCCGAGCCCGGTCTTGATGTCACGCTCTTTCGCGAGCACCCCGGACAAGCCGTGCTTGCGCGAGGCGTCGACTTCGGCCTTCTGCGAGGAGACCGCCGACGCCTTCTCGCCGTGCTCCTTGTACTTGCCGCTCGCCGATGGGCCGCCGCGGACGCCGCCGCCCTTGCCGGTGATGCCGTCCGCGATCTCCTGGACCAGCTGCTGCGACTGGTTCTCGGCCTTCTCGGCGAGCCCCTTCAGGCCGGCGAACTTGCCGACGAACTCGAGGGAGAGCTTGCGCAGGGCGGAGATCTCGAGGCTGAGCTCTTTGCGGGTCTTCTCGTACTTCGGCAGCACGAAGGACAGGAAGTCGCTGCCCGCGCCCTTCGGCCCGTCGCCGTCCTCGCTGACCTCGGCCCGCAGGTTCGCGATGTACTTGTCGAGCTGGCTGAGCTCGGCGGTCGCCGCGCGGTGCAGCTTGCGCAGCTGATCGGACAGGCCGTGCACGACCTTGACGTCCGGCTCGGCCTTCGTCATCTCCGCCGAGGCCTGCAGCCACGCCATCACGACCTGGCCGCGCATGCCGTTCGAGGTCTCGGAGACCTTCTCGTGCTTGGCCATGTGCAGGAGATACTGAAGCAGGCCTTCGGAGTTCTCCTTGAACTTCCGGAGCTGCTCGTCGATCGCCTTGAGCACCCTCTCCTTCGTCTGCTCGGCTTCCCGCGCCATGCCGTGGTTGAGCTGCTCGCTCGTCCACTGCTGCAGCTTGGGATCGACGATGCCGGCGAAGGCGCGCTGCGCGGCCTCTCTCTGGCTCTCCACCGCGGACTCGAGCTGCTTGTCGAGCAGGTCGAGGGCCTTCCGCAGGCGCTTCTTCTGGTCCTTGGCGGGCGGCTCGTCGTCCTCGCTCTCCGCCGCCGCCTCGCGGGCGGCCTCGACGCCGACCTTCAGGCCGTCGAGCTCTTTCTTGAAGGCGTCGAGCTTCTTGTCGAGCTCGGAGCCCGCCATCGAACGCTGCTCGAGGACCTTGCTGATCGTCGGGAACAGGTTCTGCTTGCCCGAGACCAGCGCGCGGTGCGCCTCGTCACAGCGTGCGCCGATCGCGTCGCACTGCTCGACCAGCTGCTGGGAGACCGGCGTGAGGGCGCGCACGCCGCGGTTGTCGGGGACGCCGTCGATCAGCTTCTCGAGGTCCTTGACGTCGTTGATCGCGGCGTCGAAGGCCCGCTTCGCCGGCTCGATGACCTTCTTCTTGTAGTTCTCGAAGCTCGGCGCGCCGCGGTTGTCCTGGGCCAGTTTGCGGAACTCGTAGGAGTGCCGCCCGTACTCGCCCCAGAGCAGGTCGCCCTTCTCCTTGAGCGCCTTCATCGCGTGGTCGACCTGCTCGATCGCCGACGGGATCTGCGCGATGCGCGCCTTCCCCGCCCGCTCGAGGCCCTCCCACTCGGGGATCGCATCGCCGTGGCTGCGCAGCCGCGAGACCGGCATCAGGCTGCCGATCATCGCCCGCAGTCGCCGCGCGCTCGCGAGCTTGTGCAGCGCCCCCGGCTCGAACAGCGGCCGGCCGACCTTGCCGAGCTTCTTCGCCAGCGTCTCGCGCACCTGGCGGCGCGCGCTCTCGAGGTCGTTGCGCTGGCCGAGGCTCGCGTCGTTGGTCGGGTCGAAGACCCACATCTTCTGCGTCGCGCGGGAATATTCGTCGCCGATGTTGCGCAGGGCGAGGGTGTACTTCCCGCGCATCTTGTCGATCGTCTGGAACGCGGCGTCCTTCTTCGTGGTCAGGTCGCGCAAGGTGCGTTGCAGGCGCTCGGTGTGCTTGCGGATCTCGGTCGACGCGGCCCGCGGCTCCTCGCCGAGGTAGGCCTGGAACAGCTTGTCGTGGCCCCCGCTGATCGCGCGCACGAGCCCGCGCCGGGTGCGCTCGAGCACCCGGTCGGCGCTGCGCAGGAAGTCGGCGTAGTTCAGGAAGGTGAACGCGGTGTCGGGGGCGAGCCGCTCTATGCGCTGGGTGTACTCGGTGAACTCTTCGCGCCACTCGTCGACGGTCTTCTTCGCCTGCGTGAACGCCTCGACGAAGCCCTGCGCGGCGCCGCCGAGCTCGCCGTCCTTCTGGAAATGGAAGCCGAGATAGGCGAACACGCCGCTGTCGGCGCCCTCGGCGAGCAGCCCCTGGAGCTCCTCTCCCTCATGCCGGATCGCGTTCATCAGCCCGCGCAGCACGCCCGCGTCACAGTCGGACTCGAGCTGCTCGGCGAGCTGGTCGAGGCAGACCCGCAGCCTGTCGCGCTGCCCGGCGTGCGCGGCTGCCTTCTGCCCCCGCAGCTCTTGCTCTTCGCGGAACAACGGCGCGGTCTCGGCGAGGAACTTGCGCCAGCGGTCGATCAGGCGGCCGATGTGATCGCGGCTGGGGCCGTTTTCATCGCGCGCCGGAGCGGCAGAGATCGCGAGATCGACCTCCAGGGCGTGGATGATGATCGGCATACAGGCAGTCTCCGGTTCGGAAGGGACGGTAACTGTCTAGATTGTACCCATCGACGGCCGGATTTGTTGTGCCCGCGTTCCGGCCTCTCCCGTTCTATCCGGCGGCTCCGGCGTGCCACGGCGCGAGCCAGGCAGCGACGTGCGCGGCCATCGGCCGCTCGGCCTCGCCGGAAAACAGGTGGTCCGCCCCTTCGACCAGCACCAGCTCGGCCTGGGGCACCGCCGCGGCGATCGCTTCCGACTCCTCGGGCGGCACGACCGTGTCCGCCGTGCCGTGCACGAGCAGCCAGGGCACCGTCACCCGCGGCGCCACCGGCAGCACGGTGTCGATCGCGCGCATGTCGTCGAGGAAGGCCTGGGACAGCGGGCACTCCGGCTTGTCCCACATCAGGTCCCCGGGGGCGAGCGCCCCGAACTTCCGCCGGGCAAAGTCGGCCGTGTGGACCATCCCGCCGAGCGAGACCAGCGCCCGGATGCGCCGATCCTCCGCCGTCCGCAGCACGCCGACCGCCGCCCCCATGCTGTGGCCGACGTAGGCGAGCGGCCGGGGTCCGACCGCGTCGAGCACCGCGCCGAGGTCCGCGACCTCCTTGCTGACGGTGCTCGCCCGGAAGTCTCCGCCGGAGTCCCCGTTGCCGGAGAAGCTGAAGCGCAGACAGGCGATGCCCGCCTCCTCGAGCGCCCCCGCCAGGGTGCGCGCCCAGGCGCGGTCCTTGTTGGCGGTCACCCCGTGGCCGATCACGACGAGCGGCCCGTCCTTCCCCGCATCGCCGTGGGTCGCGTAGTCGAGCGGTTCGCCCACGGCATTGGTCAGCGTCCCGAAGTCCATATCTCCATCCCTATTCGTAGACGATCACCGAGCGGATGCCGTCCTGTTTCTCCATCAGCTCGAAGCCGTGGTTGACCTCGTCGAGCGTGATCCGGTGGCTGACGAAGCCGTCGAGGTCGAGCTCCCCCCGCACGTACATGTCGACGAGCTGCGGCACGTGCGTGCGTCCCCGCGCCCCTCCGAAGCTCCCGCCCTGCACCCGCCGCCCGGTGATCAGGAAGCGCGGGATGATCTCGAGCTTCTCGCCCCGCCCCGCGACGCCGAGGATGGTGCACAGCCCCCAGCCCATGCGCGCCGCCTCGACCGCCTGGCCCATCACCTTGACCAGCCCGGTCGCCTCGAAGGTGTAGTCGGCCCCGAAGCCGTCGGTGGAGTCGACGATCGCCGCGACCGCGTCGGTGTCCGCGGCGTTGATGGTCTCCGTCGCCCCGAACTGCTTCGCGAGCTCGAGCCGGCCGGGGGACATGTCGACCGCGATGATCCGCGCCGCCTTGCACAGCTTCGCGCCGGCGACCGCGCCGAGGCCGACCATGCCGGCGCCGAACACCGCGACCGTCGAGCCCTCCTCGACCTCGGCCCGCCACAGCGCCGCCGCCAGGCCCGTGGTCGCGCCGCAGGCGAGCAGGCAGATGCTCTCGAAGGCGGCGGACTTGTCGACCTTCGCCAGGGCGACCTCGGGCATCACCGTGTACTCGGCGAAGGTCGAGGTGCCCATGAAGTGGCGCAGGGGCTCGCCGCTGCGCGACAGCCGGGCGGTGCCGTCGGGCAGGTAGCCCTTGCCCTGCTGGGCGCGGATCTTCAGGCAGATGTTGGTCTTGCCGCTCTTGCAGTGCAGGCACTCGCCGCACTCCGGGGAAAACAGGGTGACGACGTGGTCGCCGACCGCCACGCTGGTCACGCCCGCGCCGACCTCCTCGACCACGCCCGCGCCCTCATGGCCGAGCACGCAGGGCTTGTAGCCGCTCGGGTCGACGCCGGAGGCAGTGTACAGGTCGGTGTGGCAGACCCCGCAAGCCTTGAGCTTGACCAGCACCTCGCCGGCCTTCGGGGGAGCGATGTCGACGTCCTGGACGACGAGGGGTTCGCCGAACTCTTCGAGCACGGCCGCGCGCATCTTCATGGCTGTCTCCTTGGGAAGGGGTCGGCGCATGGTAGCACACCAGGCGGACCGACGCGACGCGCGCTCGCTCTGGAGAAGGCGCAAAGGTGGAAGCCGACGGAGCGCGACCAGGGCTCGCCGGAACGGGGGGAAGCTGGTACCATGCGCGCTCTTCCGGGCAGGAGCAGCGATGGCACGGCCCGCGGCATTCTTCGATCTCGACCGCACGCTGATCGACGTCAACAGCGGGGTGCTCTACGCCAAGCACGAGTACCGCGCCGGGCGCATCGGCTTCTTCAAGCTCACCCAGTCGATGTTCTATATGTTCCTCTATCATCTCTCGCTGGTCGATATGCAGAAGGCCTACGCCTCGGCCGTGCGCCACTACGAAGGCGTGCCCGCCGCCGAGCTCGACGAGCGCACCCGCAGCTGGTTCGCCGCCGAGGTCGACGGACGGCTGCAGCCGGGCGCCCGGGCCGCGCTCGAAGAGCACGCCCGGCAGGGCCACCCGCGGGTGCTCCTGACCAGCAGCTCGAGCTATGTGTCGCGCTGCTGCGAGGAGAGCTGGGGGCTCGACGGTTGGATCGCCAACTCCTTCCCGACCGACGGCGAGGGCCGCCTCGACGGGACCTACGAGCCGCCGCTGTGCTACGGGCCGGGCAAGGTGCTGCGGGCCGAGACCTGGGCGGAGGAACACGACGTCGACCTCGACGCGTCGCATTTCTACAGCGACTCGTACACCGACCTGCCGATGCTCGAGCGGGTCGGCCATCCCCATGTCGTCAACCCCGACCCGCGCCTGCGGCGCGAGGCGAAACGGCGCGCCTGGCCGGTGCTCGACTGGTCCCGCGCCCCCGTCGAGAGGACCTGAGCGTGGAACAGGTGTTGGAGAGCCGGATCAACCCGCGGGCGGAGAGCTTCCGCGAGAACCGCGCGCGGAACCTCGCCGCGGTCGAGAAGCTCAAGACCCTGCAGGCCGCGCTCCTCGAAGGCGGCGGCAAGAAGTACCAGGACCGCCACAGGAAGCGCGGCAAGCTCTTGCCCCGCGAGCGCATCGAGAAGCTCCTCGACCCCGGCAGCTTCTTCCTCGAGCTCTCGCCCCTGGCCGGCAACGGCATCGAGGGCGTGACCCCCGGAGCGTCGATCATCACGGGCATCGGCCTGGTCAGCGGCGTGCCCTGCATGATCGGCTGCAATGAAGCGACGATCAAGGGCGGCGCGGTCAATCCCTACACCCTGAAGAAGAGCCTGCGGGCCTCGGAGATCGCGCGCGAGAACGGGCTGCCGGCGATCCACCTCGTCGAGTCGGGCGGCGCCGACCTGCCGCACCAGGCCGAGGTGTTCAGCGAGGGCGGCAAGATGTTCCGGGACATCGCGCGCCACTCGGCGATGGGCCTGACCCAGGTCTCGCTGGTGTTCGGGAACTCGACCGCGGGCGGCGCCTACATCCCCGGCATGAGCGACTACGTCGTGATGGTCGAGAACCAGGCGAAGGTCTTCCTCGGCGGTCCGCCCCTGGTCAAGATGGCGACCTCCGAGGACGTCGACGACGAGAGCCTCGGCGGCGCGCGCATGCACAATACCGTGTCCGGGGTCGCCGACTACCTCGCGGTCGACGACCTCGACGCCCTGCGGCTCGGGCGCGAGATCATGGCGGGCTTGAACTGGCAGCCGCAAGGACACAGCGTGCGGCGGCCGGTCGAGGCGCCGAAGTACGACCCCGACGAGATCCTCGGCATCGCCTCGCACGACACCAAGAAGCCCTTCGACATCAAGGAGATCATCGCCCGCCTCGTCGACGGCTCGCGCTTCAGCGAGTTCAAGGCCGGCTACGGGCCGACCCTGGTGTGCGGCTTCGCGCACCTGCACGGCTATCCGGTCGGGATCATCGGCAACAACGGCATCCTGTTCTCGGAGTCGGCGCTGAAGGGCGCGCACTTCATCCAGCTCTGCAACCAGAAGGACGTCCCGATCATCTACCTGCAGAACATCACCGGCTTCATGGTCGGGCGGGTGTACGAGGAAGGCGGGATCGTCAAGAACGGCGCCAAGATGGTCAACGCGGTCGCGACCTCGCGCGTCCCGCAGTTCACCGTCATGGTCGGCGCCTCCTACGGCGCGGGGAACTACGCGATGTGCGGCCGGGCCTACCAGCCGCGCTTCCTGTTCACCTGGCCGAACCACCGCATCGCCGTGATGGGCGGTGAGCAGCTCGCCGGCGTGCTGAAGATCGTACGCCGGGCCTCGGCGAAGAGCCGTGGGCTGCCGTTCGACGAGGAACAGAACGAGAGCCTGGCCGCGATGGTCCAGGCCCGGATCGAGGCCGAGTCCGACCCCTACTACGCGACCGCGCGGCTGTGGGACGACGGCATCATCGACCCCCGGGAGACCCGCACGGTCCTCGGGATCTCGCTGATGCTCGCCCACCAGGCGCCGGTGCAGGGCAGCGCGGGCTACGGCGTGTTTCGTATGTGAGATAGGAAAACCATGGACACCGCTCCCAATATCGCGGTCTTCTGCGACTACGAGAACGTCGCCCTCGGCTCCAAGGAGTCGGGCTACGGCGAGTTCGATGTCGACCTGGTGCTCAAGCGCCTGCTCGACAAGGGCAACATCGTCGTCAAGAAGGCCTACTGTGACTGGAACCGCTACAAGCAATCCAAACGCCCGATGCACGAGGCGGCCTTCGAGCTGATCGAGATCCCGCACGTCAGCTACTCGGGCAAGAACTCCGCCGACATCCGCATGGTCGTCGACGCCCTCGACCTGTGCTACACCAAGCCCCACGTCAACGCCTTCGCGCTGGTCACCGGGGACAGCGACTTCTCCCCGCTGGTCAGCAAGCTGCGCGAGAACAACAAGAAGGTGATCGGGGTCGGGGTCAAGAAGTCCTCGAGCGACCTGCTCGTCGACAACTGCGACGAGTTCATCTTCTACGACGACCTGGTGCGCAAGAAGAAGGGCCACAAGAAGAAGCCGAAGACCCAGAAGAAGCCCCAGGCCAGCGGCGGCGAGAAGGGCCGCGGCGACCGCGAGGAGGTCTACGAGCTCGTCCTCGACACGGTCGAGTCGCTGTTCCAGGAGCGCGACGACACCGTCTGGGGCTCGATGGTCAAGCAGACCCTCAAGCGCAAGCGTCCGCAGTTCGCCGAGAGTTACTACGGCTACCGCAGCTTCAACCTGCTGCTCGAGGACATGCTCAAGGAGCAGCTCCTCGACATCGAGAAGGACGAGCGCAGCGGCGGCTACGTCGTCGCCGACTTCGGGCCGAACGCGCAGTAGGGACTGGAACATTCGATGTCGGGCTTGCCGGCTACGTCATCGGATGGTCGCCCGGCCTCGATACCGGTGCTTTGCTGAGGTCGGCCATCGTTGCCCGTTAGGGGGATGGCGTGCATGCTATTCCCCCCCTGCCCCCCGGTGGGGGGTTCCACTTCATCAACTTGTCGGGCACAACCGTGTCAGACGCAGGTTGCCCGAAGAAAAGACCGTCCAAAGCTGGAGCCAGCTCCGGGAGGAACACCTGCACGCGAGAGGTCGTCAACGGCCCGAAGCTGTCTCCAGCTTTGGAGGGCAACCTGGTCCTCTGGGACGGTCCTGTGTTGGTGTTGCGCCCTGCCGGGCGCCCGGACGCTTGTCTGTCGCCGAATGACCCCTCGCCTGCGGCCTGGCGAACCCCACGCGACCATCCGATCGACCTGCTCCTGGAGCTCACGTTGCGGCGCCGGGGAAAGCCGGGTCGACCCCAGGAGGCCCATGCGAACCCGAAGATTCCCGCTCCGGGACGCCCTACGACGAGCGGCTGCGCCGGTCCATCCAGGGACGGATCTTGATCCGCGGGTCGCGGCTGTCCGGCTTGCGGGCCGCGCGGGCGAAGGCGTCGGCGGAAGAGGCGAGCACCTCGAACTTCGAGGAGCGCTCGGCG
This sequence comes from bacterium, assembly GCA_030428695.1. The sequence continues at coordinate 23,657 of JAUIEM010000037.1, read as the reverse complement.
ATGCGGATCGCGCCGATCTTGCGGCTGTCGACCCCACCCCGGCGGCAGATCACCGCGAGCACCTTGCGCGGGTTGGCGCCGTGCATGTGCCCCCAGCTCATCTGAAAGGGCACCCAGGGCCCCTTCTCGCAGCGCCGCGGCCCGGCGTGGCGTTCGCCCGCCCGGCGGCGCTCGGAGGCCCGACGGCGGCCGGAGCCCTGCTGCGCGTACTTCGGCATGCGGCGCGGCGCGCACGGACCGGTGTGGTGGCTGCCGACGAGGAGGCGAGCGACCAGCTCTTCGGGGTCCTGGCTCTCGAGCAGCCGGTTGGCGAGCTTCCGCAGCCGCTCGGGGCAGGCGTGGTCCTCATCGAGGCTGGCGACCAGCCGCTCGTCGGCGGCGGCGATCACCTGCTCGGGGCCGGGGATCTCGCGGTCGGCCGCCTCGATCTTCAGGCCGCGCAGCAGGCGCCGCACGTGGCGCACGGCGCGCGGCGGAACCAGCAGCAGGCTGCGGCCCTTGTTGCCGGCGCGGCCGGTGCGGCCGCTGCGGTGGGTGAAGTCCTCGGCGTTGAACGGCGGGTCGGCGTGGATGACGCGCTTGATGTCCGAAACATCGAGGCCGCGCGCGGCGACGTCGGTCGCGATGACCGCCTGCAGGTTGCCGGCCCGGAAGGCCTCGAGCGTCATCGTGCGCTCGCGCTGCGACATGTCCCCATGCAGGGCGGCGACACGCAGGCCCTCGGCGACCAGGTCGGAGGCGATGTTCGCGGTGTCGGCGCGCGTGCGGACGAAGACCAGCGTCTTGTCGCGCGGGGCGAACAGGAGCAGGTTGATCAGCGCGGGCAGGCGCTGCTCGCGCGGCAGCACGTACAGCTCGTGGTCGATGTCGGCGTGGGCCTGGTCGAGGTTCTCGCCCTCGACCGGGGCCGGGTCGTGCTGCACGGCGTTGGCGAGAGCCTCGACCGCGTCGGGGAAGGTCGCGGACACCAGGTGGGTGCGGCGCTCGTCCGGGGCGTCCCGCAGGATGCGCTCGAGCTCCTCGCGGAAGCCCATGTCGAGCAGCCGGTCGGCCTCGTCGAGAACCGCCGCCTGCAGGGTGTCGACCGCGAGGCTGCCGCGCTCGAGGTGGTCGACCAGCCGGCCCGGGGTGCCGACCAGCACGGCCGGGTTCTGCTTGAGCTTGCGGAAGTCGCCGCCGATCGGCGTGCCGCCGGTCAGGACGTCGACCCGCACCGCCAGCGGCGCGTACAGCCAGCGCAGCTCGTCGGCGATCTGCACCGCGAGCTCGCGGGTCGGCGCGATCATCAGCGCGACCGGGCGGGCCGGCTTGCCGTAGGGCTGGTCGACGTCGCGCAACAGCTCCGCCAGGGCGAAGCCGAGGGCGACGGTCTTGCCGGAGCCGGTGCGCGAAGCGATGCGCAGGTCGCGGCCCCGCAGCTCGGGCGCGAGCGTCGCGGTCTGGACGGGGGTCAATGTGGTGAAGCCGCGCTCCCGCAGGGCCTCAGCGAGGCCGGCGGGTACGTGCACAAACGGATCGTCGGTCGACATCAAGGACTCTCCTCCGGGGAGAATCCCCAGCTTGTCTTGGTCGGCTGAGTGTAGCGGCCTGCGTTGGCATGTAAAGGTTTGTGTCCGGGGAAGAGGGACGGGATCTGGCAGCCGTTCAGCTCGGGACACACCACCGGCCCAGGGTCGAACGAGCGAGCCACGACAGCTCGATGGCCAGACCCAGAACCTCCGTGTCGCTCCATCGGTGGCGGCGGTTGTCGCCACAGACTCGCGCTGCCGCACCCAGGTGCCGCGCTGCCCGCCACAGATCGCGGACCCGGAAGGACTCCCGGCAGCGCCGGCTGCAGAGCTCCGCCGCGAGCAGCTGCCCGTGCACCCTGCCTCGATCGATGGTGAAACCCATACCACCGACGGCGAAGAAGATGCTCTCGAGGCGCTGGAGCTCGCCTTCGCATCGGTCCAGGGCCCGATCGACGTCGGGCTCGCTGCGAAGCGCGTCTGCGTCCAGAAGGAAGTACGGGGACATCCTGTAGCTCAGCTCTTCACGCGGCTCCCACGCGTGCTTCGCGCCCGACGCGCACGACGCGACGCACGGCAACAGGACCAGGAGCCCGAATCGCATGGGACCTCCTCCAGCGGCGCCTGCTCCACGGTACGCTCGGGCTGTCCGCAGACTGTCATCGGGGTCGGCGTCGGAACAACCGCTCCAGGCCGCCCAGCACCCTCTCCGGCTGGCTGAAGAGCAGGAAGTGATCTTCCCCCTCCACCACCACCAGCTCGGCGCCGAGCTGGCGAGCCCCGGCCTCCACCCCGGCCACGGGGATCCTGCGGTCCTGGGCGCCGTGCACGATCCAGACCGGCCGCTCCGGATCCCAGACCTCCGCGAGCTGGGCGAGCCACGCGCTCTCGAGCACGGGGGAGACGTAGGCGAGCGCCCGGAAGTCGTCCGGCCGCGCGGTCGCGACCCGGGTCACGCCCTTCCCGCCGTTCGACAGCCCCGCGAGCACCACGCTGTCGGAGGCGAGGCGCGGGTGCTCCGCGATCCATGCCAGGCACCGGTCGACCGCCACCACACAGCCCGGCTCCCGCCACTCGCCGAAGCCGTACGAGGGGGCGACGATCGCGACCCGGCACCGCTCGGCGACCGCGCGCAGCAACCACAGGTAGCCCTTGAAATTGCCGGCGGAGCCGTGCAGGAACAGCAGCACCGGCAGCGGCCCCGGGTCGTCCGGCAGGTACACGTAGGCGTGGCCGGTGTCCCAGTCGAGTCCGAACAGGTGCCGGTAGGCGAGGTTCATGTGAGAGCCGAGGGCGACGAAAGTGGAATCGCCCGCCATCGGCCCGTATACGTCCCGGATCAGCCCGCGCAGCCTCGCGGCCTGGGCGAAATCCAGGGTGGGATCCAGCGGGCTGATCAGGAAGCTGCCGAGCAGGAACTGGTCCGCTTCGGGCACGATGTTCGCGAGAGAGCTCGGCGCGAACCGCCCGCCCTGCAGATAGATCGATCGAGCGCGGCTACCCTCCCCCGGGTCGCCGGTCGGGGCCCGCAGGCGCGCGACGACGATCAGCGCGACGCCGACCAGGAGCAGCGCGACCACCACCCGCCTGGAGGCCGCGCGCCGACTGCGCCGAGCCCGCCGCACGACCGCGACGTAGGCCGCGGCGACCCAGGCCAGGACAGCGAGCCCGCACAACCGCCCGTTGGCCGAGCGGGCGACCAGGCACAAGAGCAGCGCCGGCAGCGCGAACGGCAGGAGAACCAGCGAGTAGCAGCCGAGCTGGAACGCGAGCAGAGCCCGCGTGATCGGCTCCGGCCAACGCTCGGGTCGCGCCTCGCTCAACACCCACGCTCCTCGTCCCTCGGAGCGCGGGTCGGCGGGAACGTGTGCGAAGGCGGGGCGACAATCCGATCGGCTGCGCGCCGCCCTCAGGCCCGCTTGCGCTTGCTCTTGCCGCTCTTCGCCTTCTTCCGCGAGGGGATGCGGTAACCCTCTTCGACGGCCCGCTTGGTGATGATCACCTTCTTGATGTCGTCCCGCGAGGGGATCTCGTACATCAAGTCGAGCATCAGCTCCTCGACCACCGCGCGCACGGCGCGCGCGCCGGTCTCGCGGGCGAGGGCCTTGGCGGCGAGCGCCTTGACCGCGTTCTTGCGGAACTTGAGATCGACGCCCTCGAGCTGGAACAGCCGCTGGTACTGGCGCAGGATCGCGTTGCGCGGCTCGTTCATGATGCGGATCAGCGCGTCCTCGCTGATCGCCTCGAGCTGCGCGACGATCGGCAGCCGCCCGATCAACTCGGGAATCAGCCCGAACTTGACGAGGTCCTGCGGCTCGACCTCGGCCAGCCGCGGCGCCTTCTCTTCCTCCTCGAGGTCGCCGCCGAAGCCGAGCCGGCTCTTGCCCTGACGCTCCTCGATCACGTCCTTGAGGCCGACGAAGGTGCCGCCGCAGATGAACAGGATCTTCGAGGTGTCCATCTGGATGTAGTGCTGCTCGGGGTGCTTGCGCCCGCCCTGCGGCGGCACGTTCGCGGTCGTGCCCTCGAGGATCTTCAACAACGCCTGCTGGACGCCCTCGCCGGACACGTCCCGGGTGATCGACACGTTCTGCGAGCTGCGCGCGATCTTGTCGATCTCGTCGATGAACACGACCCCCTGCTCGGCACGGGAGAGGTCGAAGTCGGCCGCGTGCAGGAGCCGCAGCAGGATGTTCTCGACGTCCTCGCCGACGTAGCCCGCCTCGGTCAGGGTGGTCGCGTCGGCGATCGCGAAGGGCACATCGAGGATCTTCGCCAGCGTCCGGGCGAGCAGGGTCTTGCCCGAGCCGGTCGGCCCGATCAGCAGGATGTTGCTCTTCTCGAGCTCGAGGTCGGGCGTCGGCGGCAGGTGGATGCGCTTGTAGTGCGAGTTGACCGCGACCGACAGCACCTTCTTGGCCCGCTCCTGGCCGATGACGTAGGCGTCGAGCTCTTCCTTGATCACCCGGGGCGGGGGAGGTTTCTTGAGGTCGTAGGCGCGGCGGCTGCTCTCACGGGTCGCGTCGGCCAGCATGGTGTGGCACATCTCGACGCACTCGTTGCAGATGCAGACCTCGTCGTTGAGGGCGGCGATCAGCTTGTCGACCATCCGCCCCGTTTTTCCGCAGAAGACGCACTTACGCGCGGGCATGGGCAGGGCTCATTTGCTGGTCGGATCCCGCGGCTCGAGGACGACATCGACGAGACCGTACTCCTTGGCCTCGTGCGGCGACATGTAGAAGTCGCGGTCCGAGTCCTTCTCGATCACCGCCAGATCCTGGCCGGTGTGCTTGGCGAGGATCTTGTTCAGGGTCAGCTTGTGCTTGACGATCTCTTCGGCCTGGATCTCGATGTCCTTGGCCGTGCCCGAGGCGCCGCCCCAGGGCTGGTGGATCATGATGCGGGAGTGGGGAAGCGCGTGACGCTTGCCCTGCGTGCCGCCGGAGAGGAGGATCGCGCCCATGCTCGAGGCCTGGCCGATGCAGTAGGTCGCGATCGGGCTGGTCACGTACTGCATCGTGTCGTAGATCGCGAGGCCGGCGGTGACGGAGCCGCCCGGCGTGTTGAGGTACATGCTGATGTCTTTGTTCTTCTCGCGGAACTGCAGGAACAGCAGCTGCGCGATGACGACATTCGCCACCTCGTCGCTGATCGCCGAGCCGATGAAGATGATCCGCTCTTTGAGGAGACGCGAGTAGATATCGTACGAGCGTTCGATCTGACCGGTCTTTTCGATGACGATCGGGATGACCGAGTTGTGCACGTCCATGCTGTACCTCGCTGTGGGGGGAATCCTGCCCGTCGGCCTACTGGTTCTCGGCGTCGACGATCTCGGCCTTCTCGCGCAGCCAGTCCTTGGCCCGTCCGAGCCGGATCTCGTCCCGGAGCTGACCGGTCATGCCGCGACCGTCGTAGTACTCGCGGATGAAGGAGGCCTCGCGCCCGGTCGCCGCCGCGATCTCGTCGAAGCGCGCGTTGATCTCTTCCTCGGTGACGAAGATCTTCTCGGCCTTCGCGATCTCTTCGAGCAACAGCTGCCGCCGCACCTGGTAGATCGCGTCCTGCTCGATCTCTTCGCCGGCTTCCTTCAGCGCCTCTTCGAGCTCGTCGCCCGACTTGCCCTCTTCGAGCAGCTTCGCCCGCTTCTGGTACTTGGCGTGCTCGGAGGCGCGGCCGATCAGGTTCTTCGGCAGGTCGAAGTCGAGCTTCGCGCAGGCGAGCTTGAGCAGCTCGTCGTCGACCTCGGACTCGGCCTCGGCCTCGAGGCGCTTGATCTCTTCGGAGCGGTAGTGCTCCTTCATCGCCTTGAGGTCGTCGAAGTCCTGCTCTTTCGCCCACTCGTCGTCGATAACCGGCGGCACCCGGCGCTTGATCTCACGGACCGTGACCGCCATGGTGCCCGCGCCGCCGTCCGGATCGGTCGCGGCGACCTCGATGACGTCGCCGATCTTCTTCCCGAGGCAGGCGCTCTTCCAGTCGGGCACGTCGAAGGTCTCGATGCTGTCGGTGTCCTGGTCGACCCAGATGTCTTCGTCGTCCCAGCGTTTGTCACCTTCGCCCTGGTACTCGGCGTCGCAGACGAGCAGGTCGCCGTCCTCGATGCCGTCCTCGACCTTCTCGTACCGGGCCTGGGACTTCGCGAGCACCGCGAGCTCTTCGTCGACCTTGTCGGTCGAGACCTCGGTCGCCTTCTTGACGACGCGCAGGTCGTCGAAGGCGGGCAGCTCGAACTGGGGCCGGATGTCGAAGGCGGTCGTGAACTCGAGGGTGCCGTCCTTGAGCGCGGCGTTGTCGGGGAGCACCTGCCCGATCGGCTCGAACTCGGCGTCGCCGAGGATCTCTTCGAGGAGCTCGTGCGGCAGCGACTCCTGGATGTCCTCGCGGACGTGCTTGCCGAACTTCCGCTCGAGCACCCGGCGCGGCACGCGGCCCGGCCGGAAGCCGCGCACCTGGACGGTGCGGGAGAGCTCGCGGAAGGTCTTGCTCAGCTCTTTCTCGACGCGCTTCTTCTTGACGACGATCTGCGCCTTCTTGCGGCAGGGGCCGTCGTCCTCGAAGAGCACGGTGTAGTCGCCCTTGTCGACCGGCTCCCCCGCCTCCACGGCAGGGGCGGGCCCCTCGGCCGTCGCGGTGGTCGTTTCGTCGTCGCTGGCGACGGTTTCTTCGGGAGCTTCAGGTTCCGCCATGGTCTGGGCCTTCCAACACAAGCACCGTCCGTGGGTCGCGGGGCTTTCCCACCCGACCACAGATCAATAGGAGCTACCGGTATCAGGGAAAGAGTAAAGAATGGAGCGGGCGATGAGATTCGAACTCACGACCCTAACCTTGGCAAGGTTATGCTCTACCACTGAGCTACGCCCGCTCGCATGCCCGGGATATCAGCAACGTTCAACCCCGAAGCACGGGCATTCTATTCCCCCTCCCTGGGGAGTCAACGACTTTTTTCGCGGCGGGAGAGTTTTTTGGTCCCCTCGAGCCACTGGGTGAAGACCGCGTGGTCGCGCCTGCGCCAGGCGAGCGCCTGACTGAGCTCGGGCGGTAGCGCGGGCGCGAGACGGAACTGCCGGGTCTTGAAGAAGCGGCCCGACTCGAGCTGCTCGATGAAGGCTGCGGCGACCAGGCGCTCGAGCCGTTTGTCGAGGCCCGCGCGGTCGGTGTGCAGCGTGCGCTGCAGCGCCTTCTCGCCGATCTGCCCCGTGCGGTGCAGGGCCTCGAGCAGGGCGAGGTCGCCGTCGTCGCGGATGTGCTCCGCGACGAAGCGCGCGAGACGGTGGATGTCCAGCCGCGCCCGCTTGGGCTCGGCGGCCGCCATCCGCCGCAAGGCGCGACGTCCGGGGCGCGGGGCGGGGATCGCCTCGAGCTCTTCGTCCTCGCCGACAGCGATCGGCGCGACCCGCGGCGAAGGGCGCGGCTCGGGTTCGACCTCGAGCAGCTCCCCGGACTCGTCGTCGAGCAGCGAACCGAGGCCGAGCACCGGCTCATCGGCGCGCTCGAAGTTGATCACGACCTCGCCCTCATCCTCTTCCGCCCGCCACAACGGCTCGTCGTCTTCCTCTTCCTCGAGCAGCTCGAACATCACGCGCTCGCTGCGCTTCTGTTCCTCGGCGATCGCCCGCCGCGCGGACTGCTCGCGGCGCACGGCCTGCAACGCCGCGTCGAGGTCGGGATGGGCGCTGTTGAGGAGATCGCGGTAGCCGGCGGCGTCCAGCCCCCGGCGCACCGCGCCGCTGAGCCCGTACAGCGCGTGGACGCGCAAGCGGGTCAGCCGCCGGAGGACCTCGCCGATGCGGCGCAGGTCGCCGCGCGTGGCCTCGAGCCCCTGACAGTCGAACAGGAGGGCCCGGTCGCTGGCGACGGCGCGGCAGCGCTCGCGCAGGGCGTCGAGCCGGCCGTGATGGCACTCGACGATGGTGAAGGCGTGGTCGCGACGGCGGCCCGAGGCACTCGATGGACTCTGGCTGGCGCCTCGTTGCGACATCTGGCTCTTCCCGTGGCTTCGGTTTCTTCTACTCCGAATCCGCCAGTTTTTCAAGCGCCCAGCGGGTGTCCACGCGGCCGCGCACGCGCACTCGCGAGAGCCGCACGGGCGCCCCATCCCAGATCAGCCCGATGCGCACCGCCCCGAGCTCAGCCGGGGCCTCGAGAGCCGAGCGGTCGACCCCCGCCACGCTGCTGTGCACGGCCCCGTCCCCGAGCCGCAGCCCGACCAGCACGCTCGCTCCGAGGTCGAAGACCTCGACCGCCTTGTCGCGCTCGGGCGCGGCCCGGCGCAGCTCGCCGCGCTTGAAGCGCCGCACCTGCAGACCGCTGACGCTGTCGAGCAGGTTGCCCTCTTCATCGGCGAGGAAGGGCCGCAGCTCGACGTCCTCGCCGAGCGGGCCGTCGATGACGACCAGCAGCTCGATGCTGACCTCGCCGAGGAACATCGCCTCGCTCTCGAAGTAGCCCGCCTCGTCGAAGCGCAACCCGAAGCCGTAGGGATCGACCCGGACGCGCCCCTGGCGCACGACCCAGTCTTCCCCGAGCAGCCGCCCGCCACCCCGCATGTCGTACTCGAGCTCGACGTAGCCGTCCCGCGCCGACAGGAGCGCCCCGGGGCTGAACAGGCGCTCGAGCTCGACCACCGCGCTCTCCGGCTCGGCGGGACCCGGCTCGGGCTCGACCCGCTCGGGCAGGGCCGCGCCGGAGTCCTCGGCCCCCGCTTCCGGCCCGGGATCCTCGAGGATCAACGCGAGGATCGCCGCCCGCATCCGGAACTCCCCGGTCTCCAGACCGCCCGCATCGAGCTCGTCGAAGGTCTCGAGGGCCGCCGCGATGCGCCCGCTGTAGAGGTCGATCAGGGCCCGGGCGAGGCGCGCCAGCGTGGCGTCCGCCTCGGCGTCCCCGAGCAGCTCGTCGACCTCGGCGTCGGCGAGCTGCCAGGGGGCGATGAGCAGGCTCGCGTTGCTGCCCGCGACGGCGATGCGCCCCTGCTGCAGGCCGTGCACCCGGCCCCGCAGCTCGCTGCCGTCGCGCAGCGCCCAGCGCACCCGCTCGCCGGCGTAGGGCTCGGCGACCTCGAGCACCCGCCGCCAGTACGCATCGATCACCTCGACCGCCATCTCGTCGACCGCGCGCACCTGCGCCAGCTCCGGCATCGCGCTCGGCGGCGAGGCGGCGAACAGCCCCGCGACCTCGCCGAAGCGCCGGGCGCGGAACAGCTCGGCGAGCTGCAGGAGGAACAGGACGTCGCGCTCGATCTCCGCCTCGACATCGAGCGCGGGCGGCGGGTCGGCCGGCGCATCGCGGCGCGCGGCCAGCCGCTCGCGCTGCGCCCGCAGCCAGTCCTGCTCGCGCCCGCCGAAGTCGCCCGCCGCGACGGTCAGGAGCGAGTCGGCGGCGACGAAATCGCGCGCCGCCAGGGCCTGGTCGAGCTCGGTCTCGAGGGCGACCCGGCGCCAGGAGAGCCGGCTCTGCAGGGTCGAGATCGCGCTCTCCAGCTCGGTGCGCGCGTCGCCCGTAGCGAAACGGCCGCGGCTGTTCTCGAGCAGGCTGAGCGCGAGCCCGAGCCGGCCCTCCTCGGCGAGCTCGTCCGCCTCCTCACGCAGCTTTCGCAGCCCGTCCCGGTCGCTGGCTTCGACCTCGGCCTCGAGCCGCTCCGCCTCCTCGATCGCCTCGCGGGCGGCCGCGGTGCCGGTGAAGTCGGCGGCGAGCATGCGCAGCTCGGCGATGCGCCTCGTCGGGCTCTCCTGCGCGCGCGCGCTGCGCAGCCGGGCCTCGGCCTTGCGCTCGCGGGCTTCCTCCGCCAGCTCCTCCGCTGTCGCGACCGCCGGGGGCCGATCGGGCCCGGGGTCCGGGCGGACCGGCTCGCGCCTCGGCCGCATCACCGCCCAGGCGAGCAAGGCGAGGGCGAGGAAGGCGATGACGCCGATCGCGATGGGCGCCGTCGGGCTCTCCCGCCGCACCCGTCGCACGGTGCGGGTCGTCTTCCCCCGGTTGCGCTTCGTGCGGCTCGGGCGCGTCGGGCTGGTCGGCGTCAGGGCCGGCGCAGAGACGGACTTCTTCGCGAGCAGCCGCTTGAAGTCGTCGAGCACCTCTTCGGCCGTCGCGTAGCGCTCGTCGGGATCCTTCGCCATCATCTTCCCGATCACCCGCACCACGGGCTCGGGCAGGTCGGAGCGGTGCTCCCGCGGGTCGGGCAGGGGCTCGGTGATGTGCTTGGTCAGGACCGCCGCCGCCGTGTTCCCCATGTAGGGCACCGTCCCCGTGACCATATGGTAGAGCGAGGCGCCGAGGCTGTAGATGTCGCAGCGCGAGTCGATCTTGCGGTTGTCGATCGCCTGCTCGGGGGCCATGTAGAAGGGCGTGCCGATGCACTTGCCGACCTGCGTCAGCTCGCCGCCGGTGTCGACCCGCGCGAGGCCGAGGTCGCCGAGCTTCACCCGGCCGTCGTCGCAGAGCATGATGTTCGCCGGCTTGACGTCGCGGTGGATGATGCTGTGCTTCCAGGCGAAGCCGAGGGCCTTGATCACCTCGACGCAGATGCGGACGGCGGCCTTGACCTCCATCGGGCCGTCCTGGTCGATCTTCTCGCGCGCGTTGATGCCCGGGACGAACTCCATCGCGATCCAGTGGTAGCCGTCGTCGCAGCCGACATCGAAGGGCAGGATGATGTTCGGATGGTTCAGCCGCGCCGCCGCCCGCGCCTCGCGCATGAAGCGCTCGGCATACACCCGGTCGCGGGCGAACTTCGGCAGCAGCAGCTTGAGCGCGACGATCTTGTTCAGGGACAGCTGGCGCGCCCGGAACACCGCGCCCATCGCGCCGGTCCCGAGCTCGTCGAGCAGCTCGTAGCCGCCGATGCGCCGGGCGGAGCCGGAGCGGTCGGTCAGCTGGGCCTTCGACCACAGCATGCGCTCGCGGCGCTCTTTCTTCTTCTCCTTGCGGCGGGACTTGTCGAGGGCCGCGGAGACCATCGTCCGCACCTTGCTCGCGAGCTTCCTCTCGAGCAGGCGGTTCTCGACCAGCACCTGCTCGAGGCTGCGGACGCTGCCCTTGGCGCGCCGGTCGTCGAGGATGTGGTAGGCCTCTTCGAGCTGCTCGGGGTCGATGAGACCGTTCTTCTTGCAGATCTCCCCGAACAGCACATCTTCCTGCTGAACGCTCACGACCTACCTCTTCAGCACGCGCGCTCGGGGTCCGAGAAGGTAGACCAGGAAGGCCACGTCGACGACGCAGGTCGACACCGTCAGCCAGCGCCGGCCCGCGCCGATGCCGACCCACAGCTCGGGAGAGATCTCGACCAGGGTGTAGGCCGTCAGCGTCAGGCTGAAGACGAAGTACGCGAGACACCAGTACTGCGCCGACCGCATCCGCAGCTGGATCTGGGCGACCAGCAGCAGGCAGATCAGGCACTGGATGCTCGCCTTGATCAGCAGCGGGTCGGCCCACCACGTGTCCGAGAGCCCGGCGCCGAAGAACATCGCGAGGTCGAACAGCCCCTTGCCGGCTTCGCAGAGCAGGAACACCGTCAGCGCGACCAGGCCGAGCGGGAGCGCCGCCGACGCGGGCTCTGCCTGCCAGCCCTCGCCCCTGGAGCTCACTCGCCCGGCTCGAACAGGGCGTCCGGCAGGGAGCGGACGAGCCGGGCGCCGATCGCGAAGCTGCGGGCATCGGCGGGCAGCGGTCGCAGGCTGTCGAAGACGCACTCCTCGGGCAGCTGCACCCAGCTGCCGCCGCGGCGGCTGAGGGAAGCCTCGGACTGGACCATCTCCTCGAGGTTGCCGAGCACGTCGACCAGGCCGAAGGCGTTGCCAAAGCCCTCGTGGTCGGACGCCGGACGCAGGCGCCCGTCGGCGTTGGCCTCGCTCCAGCACCAGGTCGCAGGGTCGCCGTTCCCCCAGAAGGTCGGCCCCGCGCTGCCCGCCCGCGCCGCGTGCAGCCACTCGGTGTCGGTCGGCAGACGCAGGCCGGTCGCGTCCTCGAAGGCGGCGAGCTCGGCGCGGGTGAAGCGCTCGAGGGGCAGGGTCTCCGCGCCGCTGAAGAAGCGCTGGTCGGACAGGGACTCGTGGGCCTTGACGCTGTCCCACTCGCGCTGCAGGAGCTCGTGGCGCGCGACCAGCAGCGGCCGCACCCCCTCGCCTCCGGGGATCAGGTGCATCAGCATGCCGGTCTGCACATGGCGGAAGACGCCGATGCGGTGCTCGAGCTCGCCGACCCGGTAGACCTTGGTCGCGACCCGCTGGAAGTCCGCGCCGAGCGCGTCCTGCACGGCGCCGATCACCGCGTCCTGGTCTTGCGGCGTGGCCGCGTTCCAGGCCTCGCGCCGGGTCAGCGCGCCGATCGGGAGGGCCGCCTCGGCGGCCGTCAACACGCCGGGATCGGAGCGGACGAACCAGCCGCTGGCCGAGACCAGCTGCACCACCCCGACCGCGAGCAGCGCGCAGACCAACAGCACGACCAGCAGCCGGCGCCAGGGCCGCGGCGCGCGCACCTTCTCGACCCGCTTCAGCTCGGTGGTCGATTCGAGCACGCGCTCGAGCTCGGCGTCGAAGGCCTCGGCGCTCTGGAAGCGCTCCTCGGGGGCGACGGCCAACGCCTTGTGGATCACCTCGACCAGGCGCGCGTCGAGGCCGGGGTCGATCTCTCCGAGCGGGTAGGGATCCTCCTCGACCAGCGCGAAGGACAGCTGCACCGGCTCCTCGCCTTCCCAGGGCAGGCGGCCGGAGAGCATGCGGTACAAGAGCACGCCGACCGAGAAGATGTCCGCGGTCGGCCCGACCTCCTTGCCGGAGATGTGCTCGAGGGACATGTAGCCCGGCGTGCCGACCAGGATGCGTCCGGCTTCCTGCACCGTCGCGGCGAGGGCCTGCACAACCCCGAAGTGCAGCACCCGCACCTTCAGGGGCTTCGGGCCTTTGGCCTCCTCGACGAGGATGTTCGCCGGCGACAGGTCGCGGTGCAGGACGTCCTTCTTGTGGGCGTAGGCGAGGGCGCTGAGCACCTGGCGGGCGATCGTGACCGCCTGGTTGGCGGGCAGCGTCTTCTGCTCCTCGAGCATCTGCGCCAGGGAGCGGCCGATGTGCTGGTCCATCACCAGGTACAGCAGACCCGACTCGCGGTCGCGGCCCGTGTCGCGGATCGCGACGACGTTGGTGTGGCGCACCCCTTTGTTCAGCCGCAGCTCCTCGAGGAACTTCTCGACGTCCTTCTTGTCGCGCAGGAGGTCGGGCAGGAACAGCTTGATCGCGCTCTCGCGCTCGGACTTCAGGTCGCGCGCGACGAACACCCCGCTGTCGCGCTGCGCGTCGACGTGGCGCACGATCTCGTAGCGGGCGGCGAGGACGCGGCCGGGGAAGATCGCGACGTCGCGGCTCGAGTCGCGCCCGGGCATCTTCCAGAAGCCGGACTGGGCCCCGATCTCGACGTACGAGCGCTTGCGGCTGCGGGCCGCCGCGCGCAGGGGCGGACGCACGGGCTGGTGATCGTCCTCGAGCACCGGGGGGTCGGAGGGACTCGGCGGACGCTCGCCATTGCTCGGCTCGAGGCTGACCGCGCTGATCTCGTTGGCCGAGCTGTCCCACACCCCACCGCGTCCCGGCACGTGGGCGTCGATCGGCCGGTCGGGTGTCATCACGTCGTCGCCGGCCGGCTCGGCGACCCAGGCGCCGATCTTCGGCGGCGTGAACAGGAAGATCGTCGAGCCGATGCGCACCCGGTCGCCGGACTTCAGCCGCACCCGCTCGATGCGCACCCCGTTGACGCGCACGCCGTTGGTGCTCCCGAGGTCGGTCAGGAAGACCTGGCCGTCGATCATGTCGAGCCGACAGTGGTTGCGCGAGGCCTTGTGGTCGAGGACCGGGATGTCGGCGCTCAGCCCCCGGCCGATCAGGGTGCTGCGCTTGTGGTGGATGGTGTGGACGCGGCCCGGATTCTTCCCCTCGAGGACCTTGAGCACGTAGCCGTTCGTCGCGGTGTCCGGGTTGACCGGCGGCGGGACCACCTCCCGGCGCCCGCCCGGACGCTGCCACATGCCCTCCGGGTCCGAGCTGACCACCTCCGCCCGCGGCTCCGGCGCCGGCGAGGAAGCGACCGCGGCCGCCGGATAGCGCGCCTCCGACAGCGCCATGTGGAAGTCGCCGCCTCCCGCGCTTCCTCCGCCGCCCTCGTACACCCCCGGGTCCGAGGTCGCGAGCGGCTGCGGCGCGGGCCGCGGCTGCAGCGGGGAAGGCACCGCCCAGCCCGGGACGCCCTTGACGAACTGCAGGCAGGTGCCGCCGACGCGGATCATGTCCTCGTCGTCGAGCCAGGTGTGGATGACCTTCTTGTCGTTGACGAACACGCCCCGCCCGCTGACGTCGCGGATCGCGAAGCGGTCGTCCTTGGTGCGCAGGATGCGGCAGTGCACCGCGGCGACCCGGGTGTCATCGAGGCTGATCGCGAGGTCGCGCTGGCTGCCGAGCTCGTACGCGCCGTCCTCGGCGAGGACGAACTCCTTGCCGGGCTGGTTGCCCTCGGTCACCACCAGACGTACAGACATCGAACCTCGTCCCGCGGGTACTGAAGGCCTGCGCGCCCGTACACGCCCGTGCGGCGCGGGAGGCGCCGCGCCTTCGCCTCCAGGATAGGGAGCCGGTGCATGAGGCGCAAGCTCGCCGCGCCTTCCGCGCCCCCCAACGGCCGACGGACCCGTCCAGGACGGGCCCGTCAGATCCTGGGCCTGGAATGCCCTCGATCAGATCGGCGGCGGCCCGCCCATCGGCGGCGGACCGCCGGCCGGCGCCGACGACTGGAACAGCCCGCGCAGCTTGTCGACCTGGCCGGCGGGCTGCCAGCCGGACATGCCGTTCGTCCAGACCTTGGTGTCCGGCTTGAGCTGGCCACCCTGGACGCCCTGCTGGAGCTGCTGCCAGTTGAAGGGCCCCGCCTGCTGCCCGTTGACGGCCGCGTAGAAGGAGACCTGCGGCGCCTGTTGCATCGGCGGCGGCCCGCCCATCGGCGGCGGCCCCATCGGCGGCGGCCCGCCCTGGTGACCGTAGCCGCCCTGCTGCGGGTAGCCCTGCTGCGGGTAGCCGCCCTGTTGCGGGTAGCCCTGCTGCGGATAGCCGCGCTGCTGGGGATAGCCGCCCTGCATCATGCCCGGCATCATCTGGCCCATGCCGAAGCCCATGCCGGCGCCCATCATCGCGCCCATGCCGGCGCCGGCCGAGCCGGTGTTCTGCGCGGCGTGGACCATCGCGTCGCCGGCCTGCAGGCGCATGAACTTGTTGACGTCCGAGTCGTCGAGCGAGCGCAGCCGCGCCTTCTCTTCGATGCGCTTCTCGATCTCGGGCGGCGGGGTGATCGAGCCGATGATGAAGTCGATCAGCTCGATGCCGTACTTCTGGAAGTCCTGGAGCAGCGCGGCCTTGCAGATGCGGCTGATCTTGTTCAGCGAGCGGCCGAGGTCGAGCACCGAGGTCATGTTCTCGGCGAGGGCGACGTTGACCTGCTGGACCATCATGTCCTTGAGGTAGGAGCCGATCTCGCGGGCGTTGACGACGCCCTGGGTGCCGACGATGGTCTGCAGGAAGGCCTTCGGATCGGCGATGCGCATGCTGTACTTGCCGAAGGCGCGCAGCTTGACCGCGAAGAAGTCCTGGTCCCGGAACAGGATCGGCTCCTTCGTCCCCCACTTCATGTCGATGAAGGTGTTCAGGCTGATGAAGTAGACCGACGCCTGGAAGACGTCGTCGTCCCAGACGAGCTTGGTCAGGTTGTGCAGGATCGGGATGTTCGCGGTGACCAGGGTGTGACGCCCCGGGTTGAACACGTCCGCGACCTGGCCGCTGCTGAAGAACAGCGCCTGCTGGTTTTCCTGCACGATCAGCTGCGCCCCGAGCTTGATGGCCGTCGAGCCACCCTTGTCGGGGAACCGCTTGATCATCGTCTTGCCGGTGTCATCGAACCATTTGATGACTTCGAGTCTCAGTCCCACGCTCGCCCTCCGGGAAAGGATTCCCGGGCTTCCGCCCCCGATGCGGGGGGAAGTCCCCGAAGAATGCGCCGCATCTTAGCAGGGGGCGGGAGGGAACGCAAAGCGACGTACGAGGTTCGTGCGGTCCGCGCCTCAGGCAGCGCCGACGGTGGCGGTGGGCAGGTGGTCGAGGGCGGCGAGCAGCTCCTTCGGGGACTGGTAGCGCTCCTCCGGGTCCTTCTCGGTCATCTTCGCGACGATCTGGCAGAACTGGAAGCTGACGTCCGGCGCGAGATCCCCGATCGCGGGCAGGGGATCGCTGAGCTGGCGGTTCATGATGTCCATGCCGCTGTTGCCGTCGAAGGGCGGCACGCCGGTCAGCGCGTGGAACAGCGTGATGCCGAGCGAGTAGATGTCGGTGCGCACGTCGAGGTCCCGCTCGCCGCGCGCCTGCTCGGGGGAGATGTACTTCGGGGTGCCGACGGTCATGCCGATCGTCGTCAGGTGGTTGTCGCGGTCCCAGCCCCGGGCGAGGCCGAGGTCGCACAGCTTGACCACGCCGAGGCGGCTGATCAGGATGTTGTCCGGCTTGACGTCGCGGTGGATGATCCCGTGGCTGCTCGCGTAGGCCAGGGCGCTGGCCATCTGCCGCGCGACCGCCGCCACCTCGGGCTCGGGCAGGCGGCCGAGGCGGTGGATCTTCGAGCCGAGGGTCTCGCCCTCGACGTACTCCATCACGAAGTAGTGGATGTCCTTTTCCTTGCCGATCTTGATCCCGGACACGAGGTTCTCGTGCTTGAGGGTGCAGGCCAGGGTCGCCTCGCGCAGGAAGCGGGTCTTGCTCTTCGCCCACTGGGCGTCCGAGGTCGTCGGCAGGATCTTCAGGGCGAGGATCATGTTCGTGCGGGTGTCCCGCACCTTGAACACCACCCCCATCCCGCCCCGGGCGATCAGCGACTCGATCTCGTAGGGCCCGAAGCGCCGGCGCTTCGGCTGGTTGGTCTTCTCGTGCTCGCGGCGCTCGCGCTCGAGGGCCGAGACCTGCTCGCGGCGCAGGTAGCCCTTCCGCACGAGGATCTGGGCCAGGGTCGAGGGCCGCTCGCCGCTCAACGCCTGCTCCTCCTGGATCGCGACGCACTTGTGGATCCCCGCCACATCGACCCAGCGCGCGCGGATCAGCAGCTGGCAGAACTTCGTGTCTTCTTCGTAGTACATGAGGCCACCTCCATCCCCAGCTTCGGCACGGCCGGCCTGAGACTTGAGGTCCGCGGTGTTCTTTGACGCCGCGGGATTTCCTGCTATTTTGCAAGGGTCGTCACACCCGTGCGTAGGAGCCCGCATGAGCCGCCGGCCGCTGGACGAAGCAGCGCGCGAGACCGCAGGTCTCGTCCGCGACCTCAAGCGCAGCTTCGACCACAACCAGGAACGCTGGAGGGTCGCGCTGGTCAACCGCGCCTTCATGCGCATCCTCGAGAACCAGATCTTCATCCTCAAGACCCTCTCCCGCCTGCACCGCAAGGACAAGGAGAAGCGTCGCGAGCGCAGCAGCAACGACTCCCTGGGCTCGCACGCCGCCCAACAGGAGACCGGACGGCATCCCGTCAAGGAGCCGAAGACCGGCCGCAACCTGACCGGGCGGCTGCCGAAGATGCGGCGCGAGAAGGAGGCCGAAGACGCCTCGAGCGAAGTGGAGAGCGAGGAAGAGATCCACGTCGTCTCCGACCTGATCGACGAGCTGGCCGACGCCCTCGAGCTCGAGGCGGAGACCACCGCCAAGGTCGGGTCCGGCCGGCTGGGCGCCGAGAGCAACGCCGCCGACGAGGCGCCGCTGATGCGCACCCTGGTCGCCGAAGACCAGGTCGTCAGCAAGCGCGAGCGGCCGGCGGGGAAGAAGACGAGCCTGTTCCAGAACATCGAGGACGTGTCGAACAGCGACGCCCAGTCCTGCATCGCCGAGATGCCCGTCGCCGACCTCAACCAGTGGATCGAGAAGGACAAGAGCCCCTTCCGCATCGCCGGCAGCCACGTGTTCATGAACCCCAACGCCTTCGCGCCGGCAGCCTTCGACACCATCGAGTCGCACATCCGGGCGATGGGCTTCCGCAACCGGCTCGGCGTCCTTTTCGTCAAGGACATGGTCTCGCCGGTGGTCGTGTACGGGAAGTAGCGCTCACGACTCCGCGGCGCGCGCTGAGCCCGTTTGATTCACCGGATTCCTGCTGCGGACCCGGATGCCGCAGATATCGGGCACTTCGAGCCTACTGCGCTGCTCACCTGGGGACGGTGTGCCAGCGATGACGAACGGCTCCGCTGCTCGAAGACTCGAAGCGCCCGATCTCAAGCGGCCTCCGGGCCCTCGCGACGAAATCCCGGTGAATCAGCCGGGCTTCCACAAGAGCCCGATCGAGCCCTCGATGCGGTTCGGGCAGCGCCGCTTCTCCGCCTCGGAGCGGACGTGCCCGAGGTAACCGACACAGGCGGCCTCGAAGGTCGAGCTCTCGGCCTTTTGCTCGAGCGGGCCATACATCGGGTCGGTCAGCTCGTAGCCCCCCTTGACGCACCCCGGGTTGGCGCAGGGAAGCCGGCCGACGAGGTTCGACTCCTTCAGGGACAGGGTCGCCTCCTTGCCCTCCTCGGGGACGCCCTCACCGAGCTCCCGGAAGGACAGGTCGAGCCCCATCAGTTGCGGGTACAGGCGGCGGATCTGGTCGATGCGGAAGCGGACGGGCATGATGGTTCCTCTCAGTAGCGCACACACAGCTTACCGAAGTGACGCGCCTCGGCCAACGCGGCCAGGGCGCGCGGCGCTTCGGTGAAGGGGTGAATGGTGTCGACGACCGGGCGCAGCTTGTGGGTCTCCATCGCCCGCAGCAGGCCCGTGAAGACGTCGCGGCCTCCGACCAGGATGCCCTGGACGCGGATGTTCTGCATCAAGATCGGCAGGATGTTCAGCTTCTCGGCCACCCCGGACAACACCCCGATCAGCGCGATGCGCCCGCCCGGCCGGACCGCGCGCAGCGACTGGGCGAGAGTTCCCGCGCCGCCGACCTCGATCACCAGGTCGACGCCGCCCTCGGCCCGGACGACCTCGCCCCAGTCGGGCTGCTCGCGGTAG
Source organism: bacterium (assembly GCA_030428695.1). The sequence goes on along the minus strand of JAUIEM010000037.1, from coordinate 4,600 downwards.
TTGATCGTCCGCCCGGAGCCGAGGGCGCGCTGGCGCTCGAGCTTCTCGGGCTGGCTCGAGGTCGTCACGATCGATGCGCCGAGCAGCTTCGCGAGCTGCAGCGCGAAGATCGCGACGCCACCGGAGCCCTGGATCAGCACCCGCTGGCCCGCGGTCAGCCCGCCCTGGCAGACCAGCGCGTTCCAGGCGGTCACGGCGGCGCAGGGCAGGGTCGCCGCTTCGACATCACTGAGGTAGTCCGGGACCGCGATGACGCTGTCGGCGTCGACCACCATCTTCTGCGCGAGGGTGCCGTCGAGAGGGCCGCCGAAGGTGCGCTGCGTGGTCTCCGGCGTCGGGGGTCCCGCCTGCCAACCGGCCGCGAACAGTGGACAGACGCGGGTACCGAGGGCCGGCGCCGTCACGCCGGGCCCGTGGGCGGCGACGATGCCGACCCCGTCGGACAGCGGGATCAGCGGCAGCGGCTGGCGGGCATTGTAGTGTCCGCGCACCATCAGCAGGTCGCGGTAGTTCAGGCTCGCCGCCCGCATGTCGAGCAGCACCTGGCCCGGGCCGGGCTCCGGATCCGGACGTTCGACCTCGTGCAGGTTCTCGATGCCGAAGGCACCCTCGATCACGAACGCGCGCATGCTCCCCTCCTTTGCCGTGCAGGGTCAGGGTGGTCGCGCACCGGGTACCCTGCGCGGGGATCGCTTGCCCGGTCCGCGGAGCGCTCCGGCCGATCCGGAGCCGATCGGCGTCAGTCGGCCGCGTCGTCTGGTGTGCGCAGGACGCTCGCCGCGCCGCCATCGACCTTTCCGTCGCGCAGCCGGATCGCGTTCGCGGTGAGGACCGCGATCTCGGGGTCGTGGGTCACGACGATCAGGGTCAGCCCGTTCTCTTTGTTCAGGCGCAGGAACAGGCGCATGATCTCCTGGCCCGTCTTCGAGTCGAGGTTGCCGGTCGGCTCATCGGCGAGCAGGAAGCGCGGCTCGCCGGACAGCGCGCGGGCGACGCACACCCGTTGGCGCTGCCCACCGCTCAGCTCCTGGGGGCGGTGCTCCAGACGATCGTTCAGCCCGACCTCGGCGAGCTTCTCCGCCGCGACCCTGCGCCTCTCGCGGCGGGAGACTCCGCGGATCTTCAGGGGCAGCTCGACGTTCTCGAGCGCGGTGAGATGGGCCTGCAGGTAGAAGGACTGGAAGACGAAGCCGACCTTCTGGTTGCGGTAGGTCGCGAGCTCTTCGCTGCTCAGCTGGCTGAGCTCGAGCCCGTCGACGAGCACCCGCCCGGAGGTCGGCGTGTCGAGACCGCCGAGCAGGTGCATCAGCGTCGACTTCCCCGAGCCGGACGGGCCGAGGATCGCGACGGACTCGCCGTCTTCGATGCGCAGGGACACCCCGTCGAGCGCGCGGATGGTCTCTCCACCCATCGTGTAGGTCCTGCACAGGTCGTGGGTCTCGATCACCGGGTTGCTCCTCCGCGCGCGGCACGCGAGGGTACCGCAAGTCCCCGCACAGGACAAGCACCGCGCGGGCTCCGACCGGCGCCGCAGGCCCGTCGCAAGCCGGACGGAGCCAACCGGTGAACAAGCCTTGCGCCGCATCGTCAGATTCTATACAGTGCTGCCCTCAAGACAGCGCTGGGCCGATTCTGCACCCGCCAGTGGCTGTTTTCAGGAGGTAGGTCCATGGAACCGGAGATCAACGAGGCGCGTCTTCTCGATCCCACCGATTGCGTCTGCTACGACAGCTTTCGTGTCGAGCTCCCTCTGCATCAACGCCGAGGAGGGCGCCGCTTCTTCCGTCTGCTCGATGACCGCCCCTTCGTCCCCTACTTCTGAGAGTCTTGCCCCCGGCCCTGCTCGACGACGCCGAAGTCCGCCGCCGCTTCTCGATGCCGGCGGCGATCGCGTGTCTGCGGGAGGCCTTCACCGCCCAGGCCACGGGGAAGCTGGTCTGCCCGCCCCGCCACGAGGTCGCCTTCGGACCCCACGGCGCCCTGGTCTTCACCGTCGGCGGCAGTCTGCAGCCGCCCGCCTCCGCGGGTTTCCGCGTCTACACCCGCTTCCCGCAGGATGAACAGCTCGTCGTCGTGTACGATCCCGGCTCCGGAGCGCTGCTCGGGGTCGTCGCCGGCAGCGCCCTCGGCGCCTTGCGCACCGGAGCGATCGGCGGCCTCGCCTGCGACCTGCTCGCCCGCCCCGACGCGACCCGCGTCGGCCTGATCGGCAGCGGCGCCCAGGCGGCCACCCAGCTCGAGGCCATCGCGGCGGTGCGCCCGCTCACCGAAGTGCGCGTCAGCAGCCGCACCCCCACCCGGCGCGAGGCCTTCGCGGCCGACTGGAGCGCGCGCCTCGGCATCCCCGTGCGCGCGGTCGCTTCCGCCGCGGAAGCGCTGGAAGACGCCCAGATCGCCGTGCTCGCGACCAACAGCGGGCAGCCGGTGATCGACGCCGCGATGGTCGCGCCGGGCTGCCACGTGACGACCCTCGGCCCGAAGCTCGCCGACCGCCACGAGTGCGACCCCGCCCTCGCCGGTCGTGCCGGCTGCATCGCGAGCGACTCCCTCGCCCAGCTCCTCGCCTACCGCAAGCCCTTCTTCCTCGCCGACACCCCCCACTTCACCCGCATCCGCCCGCTGAGCAGCATCCTGGTCGGCGAGGTCGACGGCCGCGCCTCCCCGGAGGAGATCACCCTGTTCTGCTCGGTCGGTCTGGCCGGCACCGAGGTGGTGCTCGCCCGGATGTTGCTCGCGGGCTGAGGGCCTCGCGGTGCAGAGCACCTCGTCGGATGGGGCTGTTCAGCCCCCCGCCGAGGTGCACACGATGTCGAGCTGCTCGCGGTAGTGCTCGGGAGCGTGCTCTTTCACCCAGGCCCGGATCCGGTCGATGATGTAGGCCGCGTGATCGTACTCAGCGACGGAGACGAGGGAGGAGAACCGGCTGCGCGCGGTCCGCACGCCCACCTGGTAGCCGTGCAGGACCTTCATCTCCTCGCCGTCGTAGTTCCCATACCGCTGGCTGCGCGTCGCGTGACGGCTGATGCGGTAGGTGCAGAGGAAGCTCTTGACGTCCGCCAGCCGCACCGACCCGAAGGGCAGCATCGGCAGCGGCCACGCGCGGGTGTACAGGCGGCCGTCGCGCACCCGCAGGGTCGTGCGGTTGCACAGCTCGGTCAGCGCGAGGTAGACGGAGCCGGCCGCGGCCACGCGGAGCACGAACGGGAGACTCAGCGCGTAGCCGGGCTCCCCGAGGACGGTGACGATGAACGGGCCGACGAACCACAGGATGGCCGCCACGATCAGGTACAGCAGGAACCACGGCAGGCGGAAGTAGCGGACCGTCAGGCGCAGGCGCCGGTTGCTCGCGACGACCCGGATGCCCGTCGGCGGGCGTGCCGGCAGCTGGGCCGCGCTGTCGCGGTCGAAGCGCTGCAGCGAGTTGCGCGATGCCTGGTAGCTCTGCACGCTGCGCTGCACGCTGCCGCGGCGCTCGAGGCGCTCGGCGAGGCTGCGCAGGGAGAGCGTGACCGCCTTCGCGCTGCGCGGCCGGCGCTCGCGGTCCTCTTCCACCAGCCCGAAGATCAGCGTCTCCCAGGCCGGATCCAGGCCCGGACGCACCCGGCTGAGCGGCTTGATCGTCCGCGGGGGGAGCCCGGTCAACATCGTATAGACCAGCTTGCCGACGCTGTACAGGTCGGCCCGCGCATCGACCTCCCCGCCCTGGCGGAAACGGGGATCTTCGATCTCCGGCGCGATGTACGCCGGCGTGCCGACCACCCGGGTGCGGGTGCGCAGGTCGCGGCTGCGCTCGAGGCCCTGCACGACCTTGCCGGCGCCGAAGTCGCCGAGCTTGCACTTGCCCTCGCCGTCGAACAGCACGTTGCCGGGCTTGAGGTCGCGGTGCAGCACCCCCTGCTCGTGGGCGTGCTGCAGGGCCTGCAGGATGGCCCGCAGGATCGCGAGCACCTCTTCCGGGGGCAGCCCCTCCGGGTTCTCCCGCAGGCGCGCCGCGAGGTCGCCGCCCGGTGCGTACTCGAGCACCAGGTAGGGCCGCGCCCCCCCGAGCTCGGCGTCGAGCAGCCGCACGATGTGCCGATGGCGCAGGCGGCGCAGGGCCTCGGCCTCACGGCTCAGGCGATCGACATGCCCGGCCAGCGGCAGCTTGACCGCCGCGAGCTGTCCGTCGTGGCGCCGGCCGAGACAGACCACCGCCTGCCCACCGCGGCCGAGCTCGCGCTCGAGGCGCCAGTCACCGACGTGGGTACCGAGGGGAACCGGAAGAGGGGGAGCGGACTGCGACACGCGCACCTCACGGCAGGGGGATCTCCCCGTTGTCGGCAAAGCGCGTTCCATGCGCAAGCCGCCGGCCTGCGCGGCCCGGGAGCAGCGGGCCTGGCGTCAGACGCCATCGCCTGGCGCCGGGGATCCCGACGCCGGTCGGGCGACGAGCGACGCAGCCAGCGGCGGCGAGGGCCAGCGAGAACGAGGATTTGTTCGGATTTTGACGAGCCTTGGGACCCGTTCCCGCCGACCCTCGCTCCGAGGAACGAGGAGCGAGGGTCAAGGGCTGCAGGCTACACAAGAGGAGTTGGGCGGCAGCCCTGTTTGCGACACCACC
>JAUIEM010000522.1 GCA_030428695.1 bacterium | reverse complement strand
GGGGCCCTCAGCCCTCGAAGTCGTCGCCGACCCGGTGCTCGAGGTGGGCGTTGGCGAGGCGCTGCAGGTAGCGGTCGCGCTGCTCGGTGCGCAGGGCGTTGCTGAAGCGCACGATGTACTTCTTCCCATCGCGGTGGATGCGGACGTCGTAGCCGACGCACACGCCGTCGATGCCCTCGACCGGGCGCAGGTCGCGAAGGAACATACCGCGGAACACAGAGTCGAGCTCGGGCAGTCTGCTCATCGTCATCCCTCCGGGTGATGGCCAGAGGATAGCACCGGACACAGGCAGGGGGAAGTCAGTCCCAGGCCTCGGCGAGACGCCGCACCGCCTCGTCGATCTCCGCCGGGTCGTGGCGGGTGAAGCCGAGCCGGATGCAGGGGACCTCCCCCGGCTCGAGGCGGTAGGTCCGGCCCTGCTGGAAGAACACCTCGCGCTCCTGGGCCCGGCGCGCCCAGGCGGCGATGTCCCGGGGCTCTGTGAGCTCCGCCCACAGCGCCATGCCCCCGGGCGGGAGCCGGAAACGCAGCCGCCCGCCGAGCTCGCGCTCCAGGGCCGCACCGAGGGCGTCGCGGCGGCGGTGGTAGCAGCGCCGCATGCGCTGGGCGTGGCGCTCGAGCACGCCGGTGGCGAACAGCTCCGTGACGACCGCCTCGCCGACCCGGTCGCCCTGCCGATCGATCGCCAGCCGCAGCCGGGCGAGGCCCTCGACGACCTCCCGCGGACCCTCGACCCAGCCCAGGCGCAGGGCGGGGGCGAGGATCTTCGACAGGGTGCCGACGTACAGCACCACCCCGGCCGGGTCCTCGCTCGCCAGCGGCAGCACCGGCCGGCCCTCGTAGGAGAACTCGTTGGTGTAGTCGTCCTCGACGATCGCGCAGCGGTGGCGGGCGGCGAGCCGCAACAGGGCGAGCCGGCGGCCGGCGTCGAGCACCGCCATCGTCGGGAACTGGTGATGGGGCGTGACGTACACCAGACGGATCGGCTCCCGGGCGAGCAGCCGCTCGAGGGCCGCGACGTCGATGCCCTGCTCGTCGACCGGCACCGGGCACAGCCGCGCCCCCGCCGCCCGCAGGGCCTGCCAGGCCGGAGGGTAGCCGAGCGCTTCGACCGCGACCGCATCGCCCGGGCGCAGGAGCAGCTGCGCGATCAGGTACAGCCCCATCTGCGAGCCCCGGGTCAGCACCAGCCGCCCGGCGTCGCCCCGCAGCCCGCGCCGGCGCGCGAGCTGGGCCGCGAGCCGGCCGCGCAGCGCCGGGCTGCCCTGGGGATGGCCGTAGTCGAGCAGGCGCTTGCCGTCGCGGGTCAGCACCCGCCGGTAGGCGCGTCCGAGCTCCGCCAGGGGAGCGAGCCGCAGGTCGGGCAGGCCGCCGCCGAGGTCCCAGCGGGCGCGCGGCTCGTGGAGCGCGAGCAGCGCCCGGGGCGGCAGGTCGAAGCCGCGCGGGGCCTCGGGGGCGGCTGGCGGAGCGTCACCCTCGGCGGCGAGCACGCGCGGCGGGATGCTGCCGGCGACGAAGGTGCCGGCGCCGCGGCGGGTCGTGATCCAGCCCTGGGCGTCGAGCTCGCGGTAGGCGGCGAGCACGGTGTTGCGGTGGACGGCGAGGGAGGTAGCGAGGCTGCGCGAGCCGGGGAGCTTCGCGCCGGGGCCGAGGCGGCCGTCGACGATGCGCTCGCGCAGGCCGGTGAAGATCTGGAGGAAGAGGGGGACGTCCGCCGCGGCGTCGAGGGCGAGGGCCAACTGGTCCATCCGTTTTCTCCGAAGTGGATCTTTTGGATGTACCAGAGCGCGAGGATCATGGGCAAGGTCAAACCTCGGAGGAAGACCGATGGCTGCCCGTGCCCTCTCCCGTCCCGCCGCCCTCGCGCTGTTGCGCCGGGCGCCCCACGTCCACATCGCGACCACCCTGGCCGACGGCACGCCCCTGTTCCGCACCTTCCACGGCGTCGTCGTCGGCGACGGCCTGTGCTTCCACATGGGTCCGCGCGGCGAGAAGGCCGGCGCGATCGGCCGGCCGGCGGTGGCCTGCGCGGTCGAGAGCCTCGCGACCCTGCCGAGCACCTGGCTCGACCCGCGGCGCGCCTGCCCGGCGACGACCTGGTTCCGCAGCGTGCACGTGCACGGGACCCTCGAGCCGGTCGAGGATCCCGCCGCGAAGGCCGCGATCCTCGAGGCGCTGATGCGCCGCTTCCAGCCCGAAGGCGGCTACGTCCCGATCCGCGCGGACCATCCCCTGTACGCGAAGGCGGTCGCGCACCTCCTGATCCTGCGCCTGCCGCTGGCCCGCCTGACCACCAAGGAGAAGCTCGGCGGCAAGCCGCCCGCCAAGCTCGCCGCCATCGCCCAGGGCCTGTGGCGGCGCGGGGCCCCGGGCGACCTCTCCACCCTCGAGGCCCTGCGGGTCGCCGAGCCGGCGCTCGCCCCGGAGTTCCTCGAGGGGCCCCCGGGCGTCCGCCTGCACGCCGAGATCCCCGCCGACGACCTCGGCGAGGCCCTCGACCTGCTCGCGGGCGCCTACTGGACCCGCGACGCGACCCGCGAGCAGCTCTCCACCGCGCTCCGCGGCTCGGCCGTGCGCGTCGGCGCGCGCGCCAGCGGAGGCTTGATCGGCTTCGCCCGCGCCCTCAGCGACGGCGCCCGGCGGGCCTGGATCTACGACGTGATCGTCGCCCCCGCCTGGCGCGGGCGCGGGGTGGGCTCGGCCCTGATGCGCCTGCTGCTCGACCACCCGCGGCTGCGGGAGGTCGCCCGCATCGAGCTGAGCACGCGGGACGCCGATCCTCTCTACGCGCGCTTCGGCTTCGAGACCGTCGGCAGCATCGCCCGGGAGGGGATGCGCTCGAAGCACATGATCCGGGCCCGGAGCCCGCTCCCCGCTTGAGCCTCGTCCCCGCACCCGCGCCGTGGTAGGCTGGTCCCACCCCGGGTCGCCCGCGGCCCCGCCGAGGATTCCCATGCTCCGCCTTCTGACCCTGTGCGCCGCGCTCCTGGCCTGCGGCTGCAGCATCGCCCACCGCCACGACGGCACCACCAACGACTGGCGCTCCGAGCTCGGCGCGGGCATCGCGCCCGGGCTGACGACCCAGGACGACATCATGGAGCGCTTCGGGCCACCGCCGGGCATCATCGAGCTGCACGACAAGACGGTGTTCGCCTACGTCCTGCGCTACGACTACACCACCGGCCTGACCCTGGTCGTGTTCAACTACTACGACACCGACGTGCACTACGACCGGGCGGTGTTTTTCTTCGACCAGGAGGGCGTGCTCGAGAGCTACGCCTTCAGCAAGAAGGCCCTCGAGCGCTATGAGTAGGTACGCCGTCGTCCTCTTCGCCCTCGCGGGCTGCGTCAACATCGAGACCATCGACTACGACCCGGAGCAGACGCGCTGGCTCGAGGTGCCGGCGGTCGGGAGCTCGTACGCCGACTGCCTCGAGCTGTGCGGGCCGCCGACCCTGATCGACGAGACCCGGGACGGCTTCGACTTCCACTACATCTCCTACGCCGCGCTGAAGTACCGGGGCGAGGCCTCGTACTTCTACTCGAAGATCGCCGGGGCCGGCGGGGACGCGGTGATCACGCACCTGATCCTGTCCTTCGACCCGGCGGGCAGCCTGCTCGCCTTCCGCGAGGACTCCCAGGAGGTCGACGGCGGCTGGGGCGCGGCCTTCGGCCACTCGCAGACGCCCGAGCTGTACTACGACGCCGAGCGCTTCCGCTTCCGCCGCCCGGTCGGGAGCGAGAACTACCGCGAGGCCTCGGAGGCGCCGGTCAGCAACGACCTCACCCTCGAGCACACCCGCGAGGACGGCCCGTCGGGCAACGACTGACACGGGCGCCGGGCATCGCGTACACTGGAAGGACTGCGTGGAGGGCACGACATGCGTGGATTTCTCTGCTTGCTGGTCTGCCTCCTGGTGTGTGGCTGTGCGTCGATGACCAACACCCAGGTCGACGAGCCGAAGCTGTACGGCGGCACCCAGCTGGACATAGAGGCCATCGAGGGCGGGGAGTACGGGCCCCTGCCCTACTTCGACCTGCCCCTCAGCTTCGCGATCGACACCGCGATGCTGCCGATCACCCTGGTCAACATGGCCGTACGGACGCGCAGCGAGAAGGACCGCGAGGCTACAGTCGAGCCCGACCCCACCGAGCGGCCCCAGGCCGGCGAGTAGCCTCAGCGCGGAGGCGGCGGCGGGTGCGGTGGACGGCCCGGAGGCGGGCCGCGCCGGCGGAAGCTCGCGTCGGGGGTGCCGGCGAGCTGGCGCGGGATGAAGGGGAAGTCGGCGGTCAGCACGTAGTAGTAGGTGCCCTCGGGGAACTCCGGGGTCACGCCGAAGCGGCCGTTGTTCGCGTCGAGGTCGCCGCTGCCCTCGCGGAACTCCCAGTCCTGCACGAAGCTGCCGTCGTGGGGCCCGCCGGGACCGTCCGGACGCTCGCCCTCCTTGAGCTCGTAGCTCCCCGTCAGCTCGACCAGCTTGGAATCCGGATCGGCCGGATCGCTGTAGCCGCGGTTTCCGTAGATCGGGAAGCCGTCGGCGGCCCAGCCGAGCAGCACCGGGCCCTCTTCGACGTCCAGCTCCTCGATCAATCCGACCGGCAGCCCGTGGTAGTGGTAGGCGCCGTTGGGCTGGACGTGGGCGTTGTTGTCGTCGAGGCCGAGGTCGAGGCTGCCGAGGGCCTCGTAGCGCCAGCCCGAGCTCCGGTCGCGCTGCCAGAACTCGGCCGTGCCCGGGTCGAAGAGGACGCCGTTGACGGCGACCCCGATCGGCCCCTGCTCGATCACCGTCGGGCGGTCGGCCTTCTCGGGGGCGACCGGGACCTGGAAGTGGTAGGACTGCGCGCGCACGCTGTTCGGGTTGCGGCGGTTGGGGAAGCGGCCGATCGGGTGGGCCGGGATGCCGTTGCCCTCGATATGCCGTGTCTCGCCGCGCACCTCGATCAGCACCCAGCCCTCCTGGGCGGACACACCGCTCGCCAGGCACAGGGCGAGCAGACAGAGCTTCTTCATCATCTCCTCCGGGCAGAGCCTGTTCCTGCAGGATAGCCGGGCGCGGCGGGACGTGCACAGCCGGCGCGCCCTTCCCAAAAAGTCCCTGGAAATCCACCGCGCGCCGACAAGGCCTTGTGGAGCCTTCGATCCAGGAGACGACGATGCCCCCACGCAGCTACGATGAGGTCCGCGAGGAGTACGCCGCCGCCCTCGAACGCCACGACCGCCTGAGCAGCCAGATCCGCACCCTGCAGAGCTCCGCGACCGAGCTCGACCGGGCCTGCGCCGCCTCGATCGACCGCACCCGCGCGCTGTCGAATCAGGCCCAGGACTTCCTCGAGCGGATCACGACCGCCGAAAACCGCGTCGCCCTGGCGCGGACGTTGAGCCGGTGCTGCTTCCGCATCGCCCG
>JAUIEM010000036.1 GCA_030428695.1 bacterium | reverse complement strand
CGGGTTACGGCGACCGCCGCAAGCAGATGCTGCAGGACATCGCGATCCTGACCGGCGGCCTCGTGCACTCCGACTCCCTCGGCCGTGAGCTCGAGAGCCTCGAGCTGTCCGAGCTCGGGCAGTGTGAGAAGGTCGTCGTCGACAACAACGCGACCACGATGCGCGGCGGCAACGGCGAGCAGGAGAAGATCGACGCGCGCGCCGAGCGCATCAAATCCGAGATCGAGACGACGACCTCCGACTACGACCGGGAGAAGCTCCAGGAGCGCCTGGCCAAGCTGGTCGGAGGCATCGCCGAGGTGCGCGTCGGGGCCCCGAGCGAGGTCGCCCTGAAAGAGCGCAAGTCGCGCCTCGAGGACGCCCTGAGCGCGACCCGCGCGGCCCTCGAGGAGGGCATCGTGCCCGGCGGCGGCGTCGCCCTGTACCGCGCGGCCGAGAACCTCGCCCTCGACGGCAAGGCCGGCGCCGAGAAGGCCGGCTACCAGGTCGTGCGCCGGGCCCTGCAGGCGCCCCTGCGCCAGATCGCGACCAACGCCGGCATGGACGGCTCGGCGGTCGTCAGCCGGGTGCGTCGCGGCGACTACAGCTTCGGCTTCGACGCCGAGGAGATGGAGTACCGCGACATGTACGAGGCGGGCGTGGTCGATCCGGTCAAGGTCGTGCGCACCGCGCTGCTGAACGCGGCGAGCGTCGGCGCCCTGCTGCTGACCACGGACGCGATCGTGGCGGACATTCCCGACAAGAAGGACGAAGACGAAGACTGAGGGGCCGGAAAGGAATAAGTCGAGCACCGAGGGCGCGGATGCGGCAGGAATTGTGGTGCTTGGCGAATGACGCATACCGGTGTTATTCGGAGTGAGGCAAGTGCCACAATTACGCCGCAGGCGCGCCCGAATGCCTGACTTAGTCCTTTCCGGACCCTATGGAACATGCCCGGGCGCGCCCGGGCCCCAGCGAGGAGACAGCCATGAACGTGCAACCGCTCAACGACCGTGTCCTGATCAAGCCCTTCGAGGCCGAGGAAGTGACCGCGGGCGGCATCGTGATCCCCGACACCGCCAAAGAGAAGCAGCAGCGCGGCAAGATCATCGCCGTCGGCGGCGGCAAGCTGAACAAGGACGGCTCCCGCTCGGAGCTGTGTGTCGCGGTCGGCGACGTCGTCGTCTACAGCAAGTACGCCGGCAGTGAGGTCAAGATCGACGGGAACGCCCACCAGATCATGCGTGAGAGCGAGATTCTCGCGGTCATCGAAGAGTAAGACACGGAGCAGCCATGAGTGCGAAACAGATCATCTTTGACGACACCGCGCGTCGCAAGATCCAGAAGGGTGTGCAGATCCTGGCCAAGGCCGTACGCACGACCCTCGGTCCGGGCGGGCGGAACGTCATCTTCACCAAGTCCTACGGCGGCGGCACCCAGTTCACGAAGGACGGCGTGACCGTCTCGAAGGAAGTCGAGCTCGAAGACAAGTTCGAGAACATGGGCGCCAAGCTGGTCAACGAGGTCGCCTCGAAGGTCAACGACGAGGCCGGCGACGGCACCACCACGGCGACCGTGCTCGCCGAGGCCATCTACAGCAAGGGCCTGGCGGCGACGCGGCTCGGCGGCAACCACAAGGCGATCAAGAACGGCATCGACAAGGCCGTCGCCGCCGTGACCGCCAAGCTCGCCGAGCTCAGCCGCGAGGTCGAGAGCAAGGAAGCGAGCGCGCAGGTCGCGACCGTGTCCGCCAACCACGACCGCAGCATCGGCGATATCGTCGCCGACGCCTTCGAGAAGGTCGGCAAGAACGGTATCGTCAGCATCGAAGAGGGCAAGGGCCTCTCGACCAGCCTCGACCTGGTCGACGGCGTGCGCTTCGACAAGGGCTACATCTCGCCGTACTTCATCACCGACCCCGGCAAGATGGAGTGCATCCTCGAAGACGCCCTCGTGCTCTTCCACGAGAAGAAGATCGCCAACCTGAAGGACTTCATCCCCGTGCTCGAGCAGGTCGCCCAGACCGGCCGTCCGCTGCTCGTGATCGCCGAGGACGTCGAGGGCGAGAGCCTCGCGGCGCTGATCCTCAACAAGATCCGCGGCTCCTTCAAGGTGTGCGCGGTCAAGGCTCCGGGCTTCGGTGACCGGCGCCGCGCGATGCTCGAGGACATGGCGGTGATCAGCGGCGGCCGCGTGATCGCCGAAGACCTCGGCGTCACCCTCGAGAACGTCGGCCTGGCCGACCTCGGCACCTTCAAGAAGATCGTCGTCACCAAGGACAACACCGTCCTGATCGACGGCCTCGGCGACGAGGAGCAGGTCGCGGAGCGCAAGCGCCAGATCCAGGTGATGATCGACCGCTCGACCTCCGACTACGACAAGGAGAAGCTGCAGGAGCGGCTCGGCTCCCTGTCCGGCGGCGTCGCGATCATCGATGTCGGCGGCCAGACCGAGGCGGCGATGAAGGAGCGCAAGATGCGCATCGACGACGCCGTGCACGCGACCCGCGCGGCGCTCGAAGAGGGCATCGTGCCCGGCGGCGGCATCGCCCTGATCCACTGCATCGAGGCGGTCAACGCCCTCGAGCTCGACGACACCGAGGACATCGGCCGCAAGATCGTGCAGCGCTGCCTCGAGACCCCCCTCCGCCAGATCTGCGAGAACGCCGGCTACGACGCCGCGATCGTCCTCGACGACCTGCGCGAGAAGGGCGGCACGACCGGCTTCGACGTGATGACCGGGGAGTACGTCGACATGTTCGAGGCCGGGATCATCGACCCGACCAAGGTCGTGCGTACCGCCCTCGAGTGCGCGGCGAGCGTCGCCGGCACCATGCTGACCACCCGCGCCTGCATCACCGAGCTCGGAGACGACGAGCAGCCGCGCGAGAGCGTCATCATCTGAGACGATCTCGTCATCCAGCGGCCCTGGCAGCCATCCGGGCTGCCCGGGCCCTCTGTACACTTGCGAGGCGATCATGAGCAAGCGCGATTACTACGAGGTTCTCGGGGTTGGCAAGGGGGCCAGTGAGAGCGAGATCAAGAAAGCCTACCGCAAGCTGGCGTTGAAGTTCCATCCGGACAAGAACCCCGGGGACGCCTCCGCCGAGGAGCGCTTCAAGGAGGCCGCCGAGGCCTACGACGTGCTGAGCGACAGCGACAAGCGGCAGGCCTATGACCGCTTCGGGCACGCCGGCGTCAACAGCCGGGTGGGCGGCTTCAACGCCTCCGACATCCAGGACATGTTCGGCGACATCTTCGGCGGCATCTTCGGCTTCGACAACTTCTTCGGCGGCGGCGGACGCGGCCGGGGTGGAAGGGGCCGGCGGGGCGCGAGCCTGAAGATCGACCTCGAGATCGACTTCCGCGAGTCGGCCATCGGCTGCACCCGCACCATCGAGCTGACCCGCCACAAGGGCTGCCAGACCTGTAGCGGCTCCGGCTCGAAGCCCGGCTCGACGCCGACCACCTGCACGACCTGCAACGGCCGCGGCCAGGTCGTGCGCGGCCACGCCTTCATCCAGATCCGCGAAGCCTGCCCACACTGTCAGGGCCAGGGCACCGTGGTCAAGGATCCCTGCGGCGACTGCCGCGGCCGCGGGGTCATCGACATGACCGAAGAGGTGCAGGTGCGCATCCCCGCCGGCGTGACCGACGGCCGCATGCGCCTGCGCGGCCAGGGCCAGGCCGGCACCCATGGAGGGCCGCCCGGGGACCTGTACATAGACATCCACGTCAAGCCCGACGAGTTCTTCGAGCGCCACGGCGACGACATCGTCTGCCAGGTGCCGATCAGCTTCTCCCAGGCCGCCCTCGGCGCGAAGATCGAGGTCCCGACCCTGACCGGCAAGGCCGAGCTCGACGTGCGCCGCGGCACGCAGAGCGGCCAGATCTACCGCATGGCGAAGCTCGGCTTCCCCGGGGAGTACGGGCAGGGCGACCTGCTCGTCCGGGTGCAGGTCGAGACGCCGAACAAGCTGACCGAACGCCAGGAAGAGCTCCTGCGCGAGCTCGCCGAGATCGAGGAGAAGGCGGTCCAGGGCAAGCGCAAGAGCTTTCTCGAGCGCATGAAGGCGCTGTTCAGCTGAGAAACGGGCGCTGAGCCGCCCCGGTTCTAGAGGAAGAGAACGATGAGCAAGCAAGAGAAGTCCCAGGGCGAAGCCGTCCCCGTCGAGGTCGAGGTCGTCACGGCCGAAGAGGAGGCGCAGGAAGCTCCCGCCGCGGAGAGCGTCCCCACCGATCCGACCGCCGCCGATCTCAAGGCCAAGCTCGAGCGCGCGCAGGCCGACTACCAGAACCTGCGGCGCCGCATGCTGAAAGACCAGGAACGCTGGGAGTCGCGCGCGGTGTGCGAGTTCGCCCGCCGACTGCTGCCCGTGCTCGACAGCTTCGAGCGCGCCCTCGAGCATCCCGGCAACACTCCGGAGGAGTTCGCGAAGGGCCTGACGCTGATCCAGGACCAGCTGCGCAAGGCGATCGAGGAGCAGGGCATCAAGCCGATGGACGCCGAGGGCAAGCCCTTCGACCCGAACCGTCACGAGGCCCTGTCGGTGTTCCAGAACCCGTCGGTCCCCGACCAGACCGTCGTCCAGGTGTGCGAGCGCGGCTACGCCTACCGCAAGGAAGTCGTCCGCACCGCCAAGGTCATCGTCAGCCGGGGCGGCCCGCCGCAGCCCGACGACCAGACGGACGAGGCGCCGGAAGCTGCCGCCGCGGAGAGCGCGGAGTAGGAACCTCGCCGCACGGCGCCTTGCCAGGCTGACCCGGCGCGAGGTCCAGCGGGCTGCCGTGGCGCGTCCACCTCCAGCTCGCGCGCTGAGCCCCCTCGCCGCCTACCGCTCCACCAACCCCCGCGCGACCGCTTGCGCCTTGTCGACCAGCGCGTGCTCCCGGTTCCGACGCAGCCAGTCCTGCAGCCGCGTGGCGCTGCGCTGCCCGCCGACCTTGCCCAGGCTGTCGAGCACGGCGGAGAGGAACAGCGGGTCGCGGTCTTCCAGCCAGGTCCACAGGATCTCCTCGGTCTGCGGATCCTCCGCCCCCCACCGCATGAGCACCCCGAGGGCGAAACGCCGCAGCCCCTCGTCGTGGACCGGCGCCAGGTAGTCCGCCGCCAGGCTGAAGGCGCGCGGGTCGCCGAGCTCGTCGAGGCTCTGCAGCACCGCCCGCCGGGTCAGCTGCCGGTGGGAGCTCTCGTCGCGGCGCGCCCACAGCGCGTCCGCCGCGCCGCTCGCCCCGCTGCGCGCGAGCACCCGCAGCCCCGCGGCCCGCACGTGGTCGCTGTCGGCGTCGTCGCAGGCGCGCAGGGCGGCCGCCTCGACCGTCGGCCCGCGCAGCCCGAACATCGCCCGCAGCCCCGCGGCCCGCAGCGCGGGATCCTCGCTCGCGGCGAGCTCGGCGAACAGGGTCGCCGCCCAGTCGAGGCGCTCGGGAGCGGCAGCGGCGACCTCGCGCTCTTCCCAATCACGCCGCCAGAACTGCCAGCGCGCCCCGTGCAGGCTGCCGCCGAGCTCGTTGGCGAGGGCGGCGCGCAGCTGCGGGTCGGAGTCTCCGCGCAGGGCCCGGGCGAGGGCGCTGCGCGCCGGCTCCTCGTCGAGCCGCGCGCAGAGCAGGAGGCCCGCGTCGCGCCGGCCGAGCACCGCGGGATCCCCGGCGAGCTGCGCACACAGCTCCGCGGTGCTGCGGGGGTGGTCGAGCTGTTTGAGGAGCTTGTGCTCCGCATCGAACAGCACCATCTCCGGGCGTACGGGGAAGGGAATCCAGATCTCCTCGAGCGCCTCGGCGAGCCACACCTCGCGGCGCTCCACCAGGGCGCCCGCGCGCAGCTCGATCGTGACCGGCATGCGGAACAGCCCGGTCTGCGCGTCGAGGTGCTGGACCTGCGCGACCTCGAGCCGCACCAGCTCCTGCGCCGCGTAGTACTCGTGGCTCACGCGGTACTCCGGGTGGCCGGCTCCGTCGAGCCATTGGCGGAAGAACCAGTCGAGGGCCTGTCCGCTCGCTTCCTCCATCGCGGCCTGCAGGTCGTCGCTGGTCACCGTGTCGTGGGCGTGCTTCGCGATGTAGGCCTGGACGCCGGCGAAGAAGTCCTCGTCGCCGAGCAGCGTGTGCAGCATGTACAGCACCCACGCCCCCTTCGCGTAGGTGACCGCGTCGAACAGCTGGTCCGGATGCTCGTAGCGCGGGCAGACCATCGGCCGCCGGTACTCCCAGGCGTCCTCCGCGTGGTACCAGCTCGCCTCGCCATCCATGCCCCAGGCCAGCTCGGCGGGGTCGAGCGAGGCGGCCCACAGCACCTCGAAGTAGTCGGCGAAACCTTCGTTGAGCCAGATGTGCGACCACTCCGCGCAGGTCAGCAGGTCGCCGAACCACTGGTGGGCGAGCTCGTGGGCGATCAGCCCGTCGGAGTCCTCGTCGACCAGGGCCCGCGCGTCGCGCAGGGTGTAGGGGTGCAGGGTGGTCGCGCCGGTGTTCTCCATGCCCCCGCCCTGGTAGCCGAGGGCGCAGACCTGCGTGTAGCCCCCCTCCCAGGGGTAGGGGGTCGCGAGCACCTCCTGGAACCACGCCATCATCGCGGGGGTGCGGCCGAAGCTCCCGGCCAGGGCCGCGCCCTCCCCTGCCGGCGCGAGGTACAGCAGCGGGACGCCGCCGCCCTCGGCCTGCAGCGCGTCCATCGCCCCGACCACGAGGGTGATCAGGTAGGGCACGTGGGGCTTCTCCTGCACGAAGTGCCAGCGCCGCTGGCCGTCGCGGGCGAGGGGCGGCAGCCCGCTCTCCGGATCGGCGTCCTGCAGGCTGCCGTTCGACACGACCCGCTCGCCGTCCGGCGCGTGCACGATCAGCTCGGTGGTCGTCATGTCGTTCGGCGCGTCGTAGAGAGGCAACCAGTGGCGGTGGGCGATCGCCTGGCCCTGGGTGTGGACCATGCGCCGCACGCTCCCGTCCGCTCCGAGCCGCTCGACGAAGAAGAGGCCGTCCCGCGGCACCGCCCGGTATTCGACCTCGATGCGGTGCACCGCGCCCGCGCGGGTCGGCGCGGGCAGGCGCAGGGTCAGGGCCTCGCCGTCGTTGGTGAAGGCGACCGGCGCGTCGTCGAGGGTCAGGCTCGCGACCTCGAAGCCGACGGCGTCGAGGGACAGCGCCTCGAGGCCGGAGAGCCGCGGCGCCAGGGACAGCGACGCCCGGCCGTGCACGGCCCGTGCGCTCCAGTCGAGCGCGAGCTCGGCCCGCACGTGGAGGAGGTCGTAGCTGCGCCAGCGGGCGTGGTGGCGCGGTGTGTCCTCTGTCGCGAAGGCCTCCCGCGGCTGGCCGAGCTCCTGGGCGAAGGCGCCCAGACAGAGGAGGGGGATGAGGAAGAGGCGCATGGCGATCTCCGGGGAAACGGGGTGCGGGATGCTACCGCGCGGGAACGCAGCGAGCAAGCCGGCCCGTGGCGTAGACGGTGGTCGATCGCGCTTCCGCCGATACGCTTGAGCCCTTCAGGTATGCTGTTTGCGACGGGAAGCTCGACCCTCGACGGAAGGTATGCCGATGGCCCCCACCCGCCCCTCCCGCCTCTGGGCGCTGCCCTGCGCCCTGCTGTGCTGCGGCGCCGCGGCGGTCGTGGTGATCGCGCAGCGTGACGGGCTGGAAGAAGCCATCCGCTCCTATCACTGGCCGTCGACCGAGGGGGTGCTCCTGACCGCCGAGCGCGGGCGGGCGCGCTACGGGACCAGCTACGACAACGCGACCGAGGAGGTCTGGGTGGCGCTCGCCTATGCCTACACGAGCTCCGACGGCCAACCGCTCGCCGGCCACCGCTTCGACGTCTCGACCGCGCCCGGTCCCGGCTGGCGGCACCGCTACTCGATGGTCGCCTGCAACATCGCCCGCCAGGCGGCGCGTGAGGCACCGGCGGTGCGGGTCTACTACGATCCGGAGCGGCCGGGCTCCGCGGTGCTGATGCCCGGGATCGCGACGAGCCAGGGCGGCTGGCTCGCCCTGGTCGTCACCTTCCTCGGCGCGGCGCTGAGCTTCCTGCGCTTCGCCGTCCGGACGCCTCCGAAGCCGGGGTTCGGGCAGACGCAGGAGCAGTTCGGTCCGGGGCTGGTCGGCTGGGCGCTCGGCGTCCCCTTCGGCTGGCTGATCCTCGCCTTCGGGCTCGGCGCCGTCTGGTATTCCGCCGGCGGAGGCGTCCCGCCGACCGCGCCGGCCCTCGCCTACCTCGCGCTGTGCCTGCTGCTTATCCTCTTCCCCCGGCTGGCAGTCTCGAAGCTCGCCCAGAAGCCGATCGCCGGCCTGATCATCGGGTTGCTGCTCCTCGGCCTGTGGGGCGCGGTGCTCGCGGCGAAGGACGCCAAGGCCGAGGTGGAGTACACCATCCCGGAGGCGACGCTGCTCGACTACCTCGTCCACTCCCATCCCCGGGTGCGCGAGCACGCCGCGGACGAGATCCTCGCGCGGAAGGGTCCGGCGGAAGCGGGCCCCGCCCTCCGCGTGCTGCTCGACGACCCGGACCCGGAGGTGCGCGAGGCGGCGCGCGGGGCGCTCCGCGCGCTCGGTCTGCGGTGACCTGTGCGGCGAGTCGAAGTCGAGATCGCAGTCGATGGGGAACTTCCCCGTAAGATCTCCCCCCTCCCCGGACAGGACACCCGGCCCCGAGGAGGAACATCGATGCAGACCTGCACCCGCCCGCCGACCTACCGTCTTCCGCGCCCGTCCCTGACCCGGCACGTCGCGGCCCTGCCCCGCGCGCTGTTCGGCCGCGCCGAGCGCCGCGGCCTGCGGCGCCGGCTGCGCGCCCTGCCCGAGGAGCTCCCGCGCCGGCTGTATGTCGAGCGCACGCTCGGGGCCACCGACCTCGAGCTGCGCCTCGAGCTCGCGCGGGGCTGCGCCGGCCGGCAGCTCCTGGCCCGCGCCCCGGGGCTCGCCCGTGGGGCCTACGCCACGCCGGAGTGGCGCCGGGCGCGCGGCCTGGCGCGGGGACCCCACCCCTGGCTCAGCCTGTGCCTGTGTGAGGGCGAAGCCCCGCGGGCCGCGGTCAGCCCCACGCGTCCGGGTCTGGCCGGCGCCCTCGACGCCCTCGCCGCCCTCGGCCCGCGGCTGACCACCCCGGCCGGCCTGCTGCGCTGCCTGAAGCGCACCGCGGGGGACCTGCGCCGGCTCGAGGTCGACGGCGAGACCGTGCGCCTGCAGCTCGGCTTCCGCCGCCTGGTCGACGTGCGCCGGGCCCTGGACGCGGTCGACTGGCCGGGCTGCTTCTACGCCCGCGACGGCTTCGCCCTCTTGCCCGAGGAGGCGGACGGCTTCGTGTTGCACCTCGAGGTCGACAGCGACGTCCGGCGGCGCATCGCGGTCGAGCCCCGCTACTACGGAGCGCCGGGGAAGGACCCCCGCCTGGCGACGGTCCTCGGCCGGATGCGCCGCGCCGGGCTGTGCAGCGAGGCCGAAGCCCAGGGGCTGCTCGACTTCGCGGGCTACCGCCGCGGGGGTCTGTGCGGCGCGGCGGGGATCCGCCTGGAGATCGACGGCGGTCTGCGCCTCCGCGCCCTGCTCGAGCTCACGCCGGAGCGGCTGACCGCCCGCCTCGCGGGCTGAGTCGGTTCACTCGACGAGCAGCCGCCGGGCCCAGGCAGAGCAGGGATGGGCGTCGCCGAGCGCCGCGACCCGCTCGAGCACCGGACGGACCAGCTTGTTGCGGGGACGCAGGTTGTTCAGCTCGCTGAGCACATCGAGGTAGCCCGCGTCGTCGGGGCTCCCGACGATGTGCTCCGCGATGCGGTCGAGCACCGGACCCCGCAGCACACGGGGCTCCAGCGCGATGAGCCACGCGAGGTCGAAGGCCCGGCCCGCCTCGAGCAGGGCGGCGAGGGCCTCGCCGTCGCCGCGCAGGGCGAGCAGCAGGGTCCGCCCGGCGCCGGGCGGCTGTTCGCGCAGCCAGGCCTCCGCCGCGCGCAGGTTCGCGGGCGCGACGAAGCTGTCGAACCACGCGACCGCCGCCCCGGACTCCGCGCGCTCGGCGTGGGCGAGCACCAGCCCCATCATCGCCTCGAGCTCCGCCCCGGTCATCGCCCGTCGCACTTCATCGAGGGGGTGGTCGACGTAGTCGCTCGTGATGAAGCCGAGCCGGAAGGTGCGCATGCAGCGCAGGCTGATCAGCGTGCTCTGCTCCTCGGGACTCATCTCCTCTGCCAGCGCGAGCAGCTCCGGAAGAGGGAGCCCCAGGGCGAGGGCCCAGCCCGCATCGCGCAGCGCCCGCGGCTGCCGGCGCTCCGAGGCCAGCAGACGGACCAGTCCGCGCAGGTCCTCCGAAGTCCCATCGCGCCTCAGCACCCAG
Source organism: bacterium (assembly GCA_030428695.1). The sequence continues at coordinate 26,296 of JAUIEM010000036.1, read as the reverse complement.
CCCACCCAGGTGTGGCTCGCCCCGCGCTCCGGCGTCCAGCGCAGCAGGGCCCGCGCCCCGGTCCGGCGCCCGAAGCTGGTCAGCTGGGTCAGCGCGAGCAGCGCGAGCAGCAGCCCCAGGGCGAGGACCGCCGTCGCAGCGCGCGCGGTCCAGCGCTCGGGCGGCGTCGCCTCGGGGACCGCGCTCGCCCCCCCGTCGATGCTGGTCAGCGCCGCGGCCTGGACCTCGACCAGCGCCCGCGCGACCGCGGCCCAGCCCTGCATCAGGCTCGCGAAGGCGAGCCCGCCGAGGCCGACCGGCACGCCGCACACGGCGGCGAGCCCCCAGCCCGCCCGGAGCAAGGGGAAGTTGCGGAGCGGGAGGTCGAAGTCGAGCTGCATCGTCACCAGGCCCCAGCCGGTCGCCAGCCCCGCGCCGACGGTCGCGAGCAGGGCCCACAACCGCACGAGGCTCGCCAGGCCGAGCACCCGCTCGACCTCCGGCCGGCTGCGTCCGCTGGTGTGCTGGCCGGCGGACCACCAGCCGGCCTCGGCGAAGCGTCGCCGGAGCGCGGCGAGCACCTGCCCGAAGCGGGCGAGGAACCACAGGCTCAGCGTCACGCCCGCCGCGACCAGCACCAGGAAGGAGGCGAGCAGCACGCGCAGGACGAGCGTGAGATCGAAGGCGAAGCGGCCCTCGACGAACACCGCGATCCCGATCCCGGTCAGCCCGAGCACCAGCAGCCCGCTCACGGTCATCAGCGCGGCCGCGCTGATCGGCAGCCCCCCTCCCCCGCGGGTCACGCGCAGCCCGGCCGTGTCCGTCGTCTTCCGCGCCCGCACCTTCTCGAGCGCGTTCAGGTCGCGGACGCCCGCGACCAGGCTCCCCGTGAAGCGGGCTGCCGCGATGCTGACGGCGCAGGCCAGGGCGCAGCAGACGAGCGGCACGGTCAGCACCGCCCAGCCCCCGCGCGGAAGCTCCCCCCTCAACGCCAACCAGACCGCGATCCACACCAGCCCGAGCACGACGCACCCTCGCCCGAGCACCAGGAGCAGCAACTCGGCTCCCTGGCGCGGCGGGAGCGTCGCCGCCATGCCGACGTCGCCGCGCGCCGCCTGCCGGGCGAGACGCAGCATCGCCCCGAGGTTCGCGCTGCCCTGGACGGCCGCCCAGCCGATGCCCGCGATGATGCCGGCCCCCAGCAACGCGGACAGGAACAAGGTGAGGGTGATGCCGAGGCGCTCCCGGGAGATGAGCGGGAGGGGCAGCAGCGCCAGCACGACCGCGAACAGTCCACAGCCCAGCGCGAAGAGGCGGGCCCGGGCGCGCACGGTGGTGGCGAGGGCGCTCACCGCACGCGGGGCTTCCACCAGCCCAGCCCCCGGTTGGCCTCGAGCGCCGGCAGGAAGCGCTCGCGGTAGATGCGCTCGTAGGTGCGGACGCCGTGCGCCCGCGGCGACAGCTTGTCGTGCTCGACGGTGAAGGCCGCCACCGCCCCGTCCAGCGTCGGAAACAGGCCGCTGCCGACGGCCGTCACCGCGCCGACCCCGCGCGCGGTCAGCTCGAAGTCGCGCGGCACCTCGAGGGGGCGGTCGAGCACGTCGCAGAGGATGCGCAGCACCGTCGGCGACTGCGCGCCGCCGCCGCCGACCCGGACCCGCGCGATCGGGCCGAACTGCTCCTCGAGGCGTGTCAGGCCGCGCTTGAGGTCGAAGGCGATGCCCTCGACCAGGGCCCGGGCGATGTGCAGTCGGGTGTGCAGCTCGCTGAAGCCGATCAGGGCGCCGGAGGCGAAGGGCGCCTCGGCCGGGGAGCTCCAGCGCGGCAGCGCGACCAGCCCGGCGCAGCCCTCGGGGATGCGCTCGAGGGCCTCGCTGAGCCAGGCCTCGGGGGACTTGCCGAGGGCCTCGGCCTGCAGCCGGTCGGGGGAGCCGAGCTGCTCGAGGTACCAGGTCCACATCCAGAAGCCCCGCGGCAGCAGGTACTCGTGGCAGAAGGCGCCCGGCTCGGCGGCGTTGCAGGTCAGCCACAGGAAGCCGAGGGAGGTCTTCGCGAGGGGGCCGACCACCGACACCGAGCAGCCGGTGCCGAGGCTGATCTGGGCGGTGCCGCGCGCGCGGCTGGTCACCCCCGCGCCGAGCACCTCCGCCTGCTTGTCGCCGCCGACCGCGATCAGCGGCGTGCCTTCGGTCAGCCCCCAGGCCTCGGCCTGCGCGGGCAGGATGCTGCCGAGGGTGCCGCCGCTCGGCACCAGGGTCGGCAGCTGGTCGCGCCGGATCCCCGTCAGGCGCAGGATGAACTCCTGGTCGAACCAGCGGCTGTGCTTCGCGTCGTAGGGCCAGGCGCCGACGATGCTGCCGCAGGCGTCGCGGTCGGCCCCGGTGATCTTCCGCGTCAGCCAGCCGGCCAGGGTGAGGAAGCGCACCGTGCGCGCGTAGTCCGCCGGCCGATGCTCGTACAGCAGGTTGGCCTGGCTGTAGGTGACCAGCGCCCCGGGCAGCCGCTCGATGCCGCTGAGCTTGCACACCAGCCCGCCGAGCAGCCCCTGGTCGGGGTAGCCCTTGGCCTTGCGGGTGTCGAGCCAGGAGTAGGCGTTGCCGAGCGGCGCCCCGTCGGCGTCGCAGGCGACCAGCACCCGGCGCTGGGTCGCGAGGCCGACCGCGCGGGGCGGCTCCTGGCCCGCCATGCAGATCTCGACCGCCCGGCACAGGCTGCGCCAGATGTCCTCGACATCGACCTCCGCCGTGCCCGGCTCGGGGGAGATCAGGGGCTTGTGCTGCCGCCGCCCGCGGGACAGGACGGTGCCGTCCATCCCGTACAACAGGGCGCGGCTGCTCTGGGTTCCGACATCGAGGGCGAGGACGGTCTCGGCGGGCATCAGCACTCCTCGAGGCAGGCTTCGAGCTCCTGCAGAACCTGCCGGCTGCCCACCCGTCGGGCGCGCTCGCGCAGGCAGTGGCGGATCAGGCGTGGCACGCCGGGCGGCAGCGCGAAGGGCTCGAGCACCTTGGCGGGGTCATCCCCAGGCTGCAGGCGGCGTCCGGTCAACAGGAACATCAGCGTCACGCCGAGGGAGAAGACGTCGCGCAGGGGGCTCGGCGGCGCGCCCGAGACCTCCTCCTTCGGCACGTAGCCGAGGGTGCCTACGAAGGAGGCGCTGCTCGTGATGCGCGGATCCTTCGAGCGGTAGGCGAGGCCGAAGTCGATCAGCACCGCCCGATCGTTGCCGTCGACCAGCACGTTGGTCGGCTTGACGTCGCGGTGGACGATGCCCCGATCGTGCAGGTACACGAGCGCCTCGGCGATGTCCCGCGCGTAGCGCAGCGACTGCTTGACCGGCGGGCGCTTCTTCGGGGTCTTCTTGGTGCGGCGCATGATCTTCATCAGGCTCGGCCCGTCGACGTAGCCGAGGACCATGAACTCGACGTCCTTGAGCTCCCCCGCCTCGTGCAGCTGGACGATGTGCGGGTGGTCGACGCGGTCGAGGATGGTGCGCTCCTGGGCGAAGCGCTGCGCGGCCTCGGCGTCTTCCTTGAAGGTCGCCTGGGAGAGCTTGAGCGCCCAGGCCTCCCCCGCGTCGTCCAGAGCCTTGAACACCCGGCTCCAGCGCCCCGCCCCGAGCTGCTGCACGACCCGGAGCGGACCGAAGGAGAGCGGCTTGCCGGCGGGCAGCGGCAGGGTGCGCCGGCCGCAGGAGCGCAGCCAGCCGACCAGGTCGTCCGAGCTGCGTGGCGGCTTCAGCCAGCGCAGGATCTTCGCCTTGAGCTCGATGTCCTGGAAGGGGATCTGCAGGAAGTCGTTCGCCCCCTCGGAGATCGCCCTGCGCACCTCGGCCTGGCGCTCCGCCGGCGCGAGGACCAGGATCGCGAGCGCGGCCGCGGCGTGCAGGTAGCGCAGCTGGCGCACCGAATCCGCCGGCTCGTCGACGCACAGCACGCAGACCTCCGGCGGCTCGAGGTCCCAGTCGACGATCGCCTCACGGATCGAGCCGTAGACCGCGACCTGCGCACGTCCGGCCAGCATGGTCTGGAGCTTCTCGGCCAGGGCAGGGTCGCCGATCACCGCGAGCGCGGGCATCTCAGGCCTCCGACAGGGTCCGTTCGTCGCCGAGGCAGATGTTGAGGATGCGGGCCGTGCGGATGGTGTCGCAGTCGAGCGGCACGCACTTGGTCTTGCCCGCGACCTCGGAGAGCGGCACGCCGGTGATGCCGGGCGGGTTGAGCGACACCATCTTGTCGAAGTCGCCCTGCAGCGCCAGCCGCACCGCCGCGGCGCCGAAGCGCAGCGACAGCAGCCGGTCGAAGGTCGACGGCCCGCCGCCGCGCTGCAGGTGCCCGAGCACCACCGCGCGCGAGTCCTTACCGGTGCGCTCGGCGATCTGGTCGGCGACGTACTGGCCGATGCCGCCGAGCCGCTGCTGGCCGTCCTTCTTCTTCAGGAAGAACGGCTCGCCGCCCTTCTCGTACGCCCCCTCGGCGACGACGATCATCGTGAAGTTGCGGCCGATCTCGTCGCGCTGGCGCACCTTCTCGCAGACGATGTCGATGTCGAAGGGGATCTCGGGCAGCAGGATGACGTCGGCGGTCGCCGCGACCCCGGCGTTGAGCGCGATCCAGCCCGCGTGCCGGCCCATCACCTCGCAGACCATCACCCGCTCGTGGGCCTCGGCCGTGGTGTGCAGCCGCTCGACCGCCTCGGTCGCGATGCCGACCGCGGTGTCGAAGCCGAAGGTGACGACGGTGTGCGGCACGTCGTTGTCGATGGTCTTCGGCACGCCGATCACGTTGAGCCCGCGCTCGGCGAGCCGGTGGGCGATCGCGAGGCTGCCGTCCCCGCCGATCGCGAACAGCACGTCGACCTCGAGCTCCTCGAAGCGCGCGAGCACCTGATCGGAGACGTCGGTCATCACCACGCTGCCGTCGGCTTGCACGACCGGTTGTGCGAAGGGATGGCCCTTGTTGACCGAGCCGAGGATGGTGCCGCCGAGGTGGGTGATGCCGCGGACCGCGTCGCGGTCGAGGGGGACGACCCCGTTCGGCTCGCTCAGCCCGTAGTAGCCGCGGCGGATGCCGTAGACCTTCCAGCCCTGGCGCAGCGACGACAGGACGATCGCCCGGATGACGGCGTTGAGTCCCGGCGCATCCCCCCCGCCGGTGTTGACCGCGACGTTGCGGATCGGCATCGCGCTTCCCTCACTCGTGAGATGCTCCGATAGTAGCGCTCCCGCCGGAGCAACGCAAAGCGGGCCGGCCGCTCAGGGCCGCCGCTCGAGCACGCGGCGCAGCAGGCCGTGTCCGGGCGACAGCTCGGGCGGGCCGACCCGCAGCGTGGCCGGCGGCGGCAGGGCCTCGCGCACGGCGCGCAACAGCCCGCGGTCGTAGCGCGGCCGGCCGCTGATCTCGTCGAGCCAGATCAGCAGCTCCTCGGCGTCGGCCCCGGGCCGCAGCCCGGCGCGCAGCACCTCGAGCTCCCGGGCCGTGTGCGTCTCCGCCTCGGCGCGGCTCATCCAGCGCCCGGCGCAGAACACGTCGCCGCGCAGCGCGCGCAGGCCGAAGTGGTCGGGGTCGCGGGCGAACACCCGGGCGTCGCACAGCTCCACCGTCGCCGGCGAGTAGCCCTGCTCGCGCACCCAGCGGGCGACGGCGAAGCGCTCCTCGACGCTGCGCGAGCGGGCGATGCGCTGCTCGAGCTCGGTCGCGCGGGCCCACAACAGGAGCTCCTCGGCGCGGTCTTCCAGCCCCTGGTGCTCCGCCCAGGCCGCCAGGGCGTAGAGGCGCTCGGGGTCGCCGAGGTCGACCGCGGCCAGGCGCGCGGTCAGCCGCTCTTCGGCGGTCGGCCCGTAGCTGACGGCGCGCACGGCGTCGCGGTGGAAGCTCTGGCGGAAGCCGCGCCGGCGCAGCACGAGCGAGTCCCCCGACACGCTGACCACCCCCTCCAGCCGGCGCCCGTCCTCGAGCAGCAGGTGGTCCGCGCCCAGGACGGAGCAGAGCAGGAGGAAGAGGAACGAGCGGAGCACCGGATCACCTCGCGGGAGGTCTCCCGCTACGGCTCGACGAGCAGCGGGCCGACTTCCACTTCGATGCTGACGCTGCGTGGCAGAAGCTGCAAGGAGGCTTCCTCCGCGAGAGGATCGGGGCCTTCCGCCACGTGGGCGTAGCGCAGCCACACGCGGAAGGCTCCCGCGGGCACCGCCACCCAGGGCAGGAAGCTCTCGACGGTGACGCTGGCGAACGGGGCGAGCCGCACGAAGTCGCTCTCCGTGCGCGGAAACAGCATGCCGCAGGCCGGCGGCGGTGGCTGCGGGAAGGCTTCCCAGCCGTCCGCCCCCGGCCGCTCGATCGACACCGCGACCCGCGGCGTGCGCAGCCCGTGGGAGGAGCCGGCGATCGGCAGCGCGAACAGCGCGGTCTCGGCGCCGACGTTGGTGACCCGCAGCGCCGGCCGGAAGCTGCCGTAGTTCTCGACTCCCGGCCACTCGAGCTCGAGCCACAGGCCCTGCTGCGCGTCGCGAGCCTGCCACATCGCCTCGAGCTCGTCGAGCCGCGCGAGGGCTTCCGGCCCCGCCTCCGCGATCGCCGCGCGCGCCGCCGGTCGGTCTTCCGCGGCCAGCTCGAGCAGCGCCCGCGCGGCCTCGTCCCGCGCGTCGGGATCGGCCCCCGCGAGCGCTTCCACATCCGCCTGCCAGGCCTGCGCCCAGGCGAAAGACGCGCACAGCACCAGGAAGAGCGCGCGCATCACACCCCCAGGGGGAAGGACAGGGCGACCCGGAAGCCGAGGTCGCTGCGGCGGGTGTTCTTCTCGACGCCGAGCCGCGCCGTCGGACGGCACTGGGCGGCCGGGCTGTTCCAGCTGCCGCCGCGGGCGACCATCGTGTGGACGCCGTACTTCGACGAGGTCCACTCGAAGACGTTGCCGAGCAGGTCGAGCACGCCGGTCGGGCTGGCGCCGTCGGGATGCGCGTCGCCGGCGCAGGGCGCGCCGACGATGTTGTCGAAGTTCAGCAGCGGGTTGCGGCGCCGGAACAGGCTCGAGGCGGTCGCGTGGCTCGGATCCTCTTCGCCCCAGGGGAAGAGCAGCTTGTCCCCGTCGGGGCCCCAGCTGGCGGCGCACTCCCACTCGAGCTCGCTCGGCAGCCGCAGCCGCGCCCAGCGCGCGTACTTCTGGGCGTCGACCAGGCTGACGCCGACCACCGGCAGCTCCGGGGAGCGGAACTTCCGCTTGCCCCAGAACTCCGGCTTCGGATGGCCGGTGTCGGCGAGGAAGATCGCGTAGCTCTCGTTGTCGACGGCGGTCTTGCCGAGCAGGAAGGGCAACAGCTGCACCTGCCGCACGCGCCCCTCGACCGAGCCCGCCAGCGGATGGCTCGAGCCGATCTCGCCGCTGCCGCCGGGCAGCAGCACCAGCGTCTGCCCGGACTTCTGGTGCAGGAACTCGGGGTAGCCCCGCTCGTTCTGCCCGACGTAGGCCAGGCCGCGGGCGAGCATGCGCTTCTTGACCCGGCGGATGGTCTTGCTCGCCAGCGGCGGGCGCAGGATGCCGGGCTGGGCGAGCGGGTCGTTGCTCTCGACCACCTCGACGTCGCAGGTGCTCTCCTGCTTGACCGCCGGCTCGGGCTCGGCGGGCAGCTCCCAGTTCGAGACGCTCTCGCCGCCCTGCACCGGATCGTCTTCCGGCGGCTCCTCGGACTTCGCGGAGGGCCGGTGGTGCGCGAGCCGGTCGCGCTCGGTGACCAGGGCGCGGCGGAAGGCCTCGGCGCTCGGGTAGCGGTCGTCCGGGCGCTTGGACAGCGCCGTCTGCACGACGTGGGAGAGGGAGCGCGGGATCTTCCGGCCGCAGGCTTCGTACAGCGGCTGGGGGTTGTCGTGGACGATCTTGCGCATCACGGCCGTCAGCGAGTCGTCGTCGAAGGGCAGCTTGCCGGCGATCATCTCGTACAGGATGATGCCGAGCGAGAACAGGTCCGAGCGCCCGTCGAGGTCGCCGGCCACGGCCTGCTCCGGGCTCATGTAGATGATCGTGCCGACCGTGGTGCCGAAGCGGGTCGCGCCCTTCGAGGCCGCCTTCCCGGTCAGCATCTTCGCCAGCCCGAAGTCGACGACGCGGGCCCAGTTCTTGTTCCCCCGCCGCTCGATCATGATGTTCGCCGGCTTGAGGTCGCGGTGCACGATGCCCGCGCGATGCGCTTCCGCCAGCGCCTCGAGCACCTGCACGCACATGCCGACCGCCCACACCGCGGGCAAGGTGCCCTGCTTGCGCATCAGCCGCTCGAGGGTGATGCCGCGCACGTAGTCCATCACCATGTACAGCGAGCCGGCCTTGGTCTGGCCGAACTCGCGCACGGTGACCGCGTGCTTGTGGGTGAAGGCCTGGCTCGCCTTGGCCTCGGTCAGGAAGCGCCGCACGAACACCGTGTTCTTGCGCAGCACCGGCCGCAGCACCTTGAGGGCGACCGGCTGCTGCAGGATCATGTGCTCGGCCTCGAACACGTAGCCCATGCCGCCGGAGCCGACCTTGCGGATGATCTTGAGCTTGTCGGCGAACACCGAGCCGGGCTCGAGGGAGTCCTGCTCCGTCGGCCGCGGCGAGGACCCGCACCAGGGGCAGACGGTCCAGGCGGGGTCGAGCTCCTTGGCGCAGCCGATGCACAGCTCGCTCGAGCTCTCCGCCGGCGGCTGCCCGGCGACCTGCTTGCGCAGCCGCTTGCCGCAGAACTGGCAGAAGCGCGCCTCGGCGGGGTTGTCCTTGCCGCAGGCCTCGCAGGGCAGGTCGTCGGTGTCGCCGAACTCGTCCGGGTAGGTCAGCGGCTCGAGCCGGTCGGCGAGCTCGGCCCCGGTCTGGAAGCGCTTCTTCGGGTCGCGCTGCAAGAGCTGCAACAGCACCCGCCGCATCGCCTCGCTGACCTCGACGTCCCCGAGGGGCGGCTGCTCGCCGGAGCAGTGCTGGGCGCGGTACTCCGCCGAGCTCGGGCCGGGGTACGGAGGATGCCCGCTCAAGAGCTCGAACAGCGTGCAGCCGAGGGCGTAGAGGTCGGCGCGGTGGTCGGCGTGCTGGCTGTCCTCCCACTGCTCCGGCGCCATGTAGGCCGGCGTGCCGATGGTCAGGGAGTCGCCGAGCCCGGCGACGTCGGTGATCACCGACAGCCCGAAGTCGCCGATCTTGATCTCGCCGTTCTCGGTCAGGAGCAGGTTGTTCGGCTTGATGTCGCGGTGCACCAGGCCGCTCTTGGCCGCCTCCCACAAGCCGAGGGCGGCCTGCCGCACGATGGTCGCCGCGTTGCTCTCGTCGAGGGTGCCGTGCTCGTCGAGCAGCCCGCGCAGGGAGCCGCCGGAGGCGTACTCCATCGCGATGCCGATCAGGCCGTCGGCCTCGAGCAGGTCGTGGACCTGCATGATGTAGGGGTTGTGCAGGGCCGCGTAGCGCTTGGCCTCCTCGCGGAAGCGCTCGAAGGGCGTGTGGGCGAGCGCCCCGCGGGCGGGCAGCAGCTTGAGGGCGACGCGCCGGTCGAGCTTGAGCTGGGTGGCGAGGAAGACCGCGCCGACCGCCCCCTGGCCGAGCATGCTCTCGATGCGGTAGCCGGTGAGCTCGCGGCCGATCAGGTCGTCGAAGACCGGCTCGTCGACCAGGCCGAGCTCTTCGAGGGAGGAGTCGCCGTCGTCGGCCGAGCCGGTCAGGGCGGCTCCACATTTCTCGCAGTGGGTGCGGTTCCAGGCGTTGGCGGTCGCGCAGCTCTTGCAGTGGACTTTCAGCAACGCGGCCCTCCGCCGGGGCGGGCCGGGCCCGCCGGAAGCGCTCTGGTTTCCCGCACAGTATAGCCGATCCGGGGCCGAACAGTGCGCGCGGGCTCGATCGCCCTGCTACGGGCCTGTCAGGCAACAAATCCTCGTTTTCGCTGGCCCTCGCCGCCGCTGGCTGCGTCGCTCGTCGCCCGAATACAGCCCGTATGCGAGCTCCTCGCTCCTTGCCATCGACGACGATCCCTCACCGAAAAGCAAGGATTTGTTGCCTGACAGCCCCTATGATGGCGGTGCGACGCGGGCAGCGGAGGGCCGCGCGTCCCTGGCAGCCCGCTCGGCTGGCGAAGCTCCGCGACAGGAGCCCCGATGCCCGAGCACCCCGAGTTCTCTTCTTCCGCCCGCGACACGATAGAAGCCTCGATCTACCGCCTCTGGGAGGTGATCCACCAGCTCTCCTGCCAGGTGCCCCGCACCGGCTCTCGATTCCGTGTGTCGCTGTTCGGCAGCGCCCGCATGCCCGAGGGCTCGCCGCTGTACGAGCAGGCCCTGCAGCTCGCCGCCCGGCTGTCCGCCGACGGCTGCGACATCGTGACCGGCGGCGGGCCGGGCCTGATGGAGGCGGCCAACCAGGGCGAGAACCTCGGCGACCCGGAGAACCGGACGACCTCCTACGGGCTGTCGGTCACGCTGCCCTTCGAGGAGGACCCCAACCCCTTCGTCGAAAAGATCTTCCACCACCAGACCTTCTTCAGCCGGCTGCACCACTTCGTGCACCTGTCCAACGCCTACGTCGTGATGCCGGGTGGGATCGGCACCACCCTCGAGCTGTTGATCGCCTGGCAGCTGCTGCAGGTCCGGCACATCGTCGGCTCGCCGCTGATCCTCTTCGGCACGATGTGGACCGGGCTGGTCGACTGGATGCGGGAGAGCATGCTCCAGTTCACGCCCCCCCTGGTCAACCCGGAGGATCTGCTGCTGCCCCAGCCCGCCGCCTCGGTCGACGAGGTGATGGCGCTGCTCGCCCCGGCCCGCGAGGCCTGGGCGAAGGGCGGCTTGCGCACGCCCTGCGGGGATTGAGGGCGGGCAAGAAAATCTCCGAAAGTTGAAAGAGAATCCCCGGATGCTGCAACCCTGGGGATGATGAAACCCCACGACGACGCACATCTGGTCGAACGGGCGAGGGCAGGCGAGCGCGCCGCCTTCGCGCGGCTGCTCGAGCGCTACCAGCACAGCCTGCACGCCTTCGTGGTCGCGCGCATCGGCGGCGGCCACGACGCCGATGACCTCGCCCAGGAAGTCTTCGTCGCGGCCTGGCGCAACCTCGCAAGTCTCGAGCGACCGGACAGCTTCGCCGGCTGGCTGTTCGGCATCGCGCGCACCAAGCTGCGCATGCACTACCGCCGCCAGGCCCGCCAGCGGCTGAGCGCCGATCCCGCCCTCGACCGCTTCCCGGCCCCGGCCCCGGAGTCGAGCGGGGACGGGCTCGAGCGGCTGCTCGAGCCTTTCGCCGACGACGTGCGGGCCGTGCTGCTCCTGCGCTTCCGCGACGGCCTGCGCTACCGCGAGATCGGCGCGCGGCTCGGCATCCCCGCCGGCACCGTCGGCACCATCCTGCACCGCGCGTGCGCCCGGCTCCGCGGGCGCGCCGAGACCCGGAAGGCCCTGTCATGACGTGTCCCCAAGGCCCGACCCTCGAAGCCGAGCTCCTCCACGGCCCGCTCGCCCCCGCCGGCGAGGCGCACCTGGCCGGCTGCGCGGACTGCCGCGCGCGCCTCGCCGCCCTGCGCCGCTTCGAGGCCGCCCTGTCCGGACATCGGGCCCCCGCTGGCTTCGCCGCGGGCGTGCTCGCCCGGCTCGCCGCGCCCCCAGCGCCTCCCGCCCGGGCTCCCGCCCGGCGCTGGGCCTGGCTGGCCGTCGCCGCGGCGCTGCTGGCGGCCCTCGGCCTCGGCCTGATGCGACCGGGGGACGAGGCCGCCCCCGCGACGCCGGCCCCCCCGGCGGGAGCGGCGGAAGCGAGGCTGGAGGCGACACCCGAGGCCGGCGCTCCGCCGGCCGTCCAGCTCCCCGACGGCACCGCCCTGCACCTCGAGCTGCCCGCGCGGCTGCGGGTCGGCGACCGGCTGGCGGCCCTGCTGGTCCTGACCCTGGCCGGGAACGTGCCGGCGCGGGTGACCGCCTCGGTGTCGGGCTCGGCGATCGAGCTGCGGCCCTCCGCCCTCGAGCTGACGCCGTCGGGCCGCGAGCTCCCGCTCGAGCTGACCGCGAAGGAGAGCGGCCGGGCGACGCTGGTCGCGACCGTGCGGGTCGGCGCGGAGAGCCTGAGCCTGCGCCGGGAGGTCGAGGTCGAGGCTCCGGGAGACACCCTCGAGCTGGTCAGCAACCTGGTGATGGACGGGGAAGAGACGCGCCTGCACGCCGAGCTGCACCCCGAGGCCCGCCACCTCGAGACGCCGCGCAGCGTCGCCCTGCGGCTGATCCCGAGCCTGGTCGCCGAGGCCCGCCTCAGCCTGCGCGGCCTGGTGCGCAAGCCGCACGGCTGCTTCGAGCAGACCAGCGCCGCGACCCACCCCAGCCTGCTGGTGCTCGCGATCGCGAGCGCCCGGCCCGACGCCGACAGCGCCTTGCTCGCCCGGGCCCGCACCGCGACCGAGGCGGGGGCGCGGCGGCTCGAGCGCTTCCAGGGTCCGGACGGCGGATTCAGCCTGCACGGCCGGCAGGCGGCCGACCCCTGGCTGACCGCCTACGGGCTGCAGGAGCTGGTCGCGCTGTCCGAGCAGGTCGCGATCGAGCCCTGGCGGATCGAGGCGGCGCGGGACGCGCTGCGCGCCTTCCAGGAAGACGACGGCAGCTTCCCGACCACCCGCCGCGGGCCCGACCGCGTCGCCTTCACGGCCTTCGCCCTGAGCGGCCTGCACGCGGCGGGCGGGGCGGCGCCGGAGCTCGCCCGCGGGGTGGCCTGGCTCGAGGGCGCCCTGCGGCGGGGCGAGGCGAGCCCCTACGGCCTGGTGTGGGCGGCCCGGCTGCTGCTCGAGCTGCCCGACCGCGCCGCCCTGGCCGAGGGCATCGCCGGCCAGCTGATGGCCTTCGCCCAGCGCGACGAGCAGGGGCTGTTCTGGCCGGCGGAGCCGACCTGGACCGGCAGCGGCCCGCGCTCCTCCCGCATCGAGCTGACCGCGCTCGCCGCCCAGGTGCTGCACCGCACCGGCCGGGTGGAGGAGGCCGCCGAAGCGCGCCTCTGGCTCGCCGAGCAGCGCCGCGGCGACGGCTTCGGAGGCACCCAGGCCACCGTGCGCACGCTCGAGGCCTTCCGCCTGCTCGACCAGGCGGGCGGGCTGACCCGCGGGGCCCTCGAGGTGTACATCGCGGGCCGGGCTCTCGACACCCTGGAGGTCGAGCCGGACGGGCTGCTCGAGACCGCGCTGCAGGTCCCCGGCTTCGACCCGGACGGCAGCTTCGCGCTCGCCCGCCAGCGCGGCGTCGAGCTGGTCTACCGCGGCAGCGGGCGGCTCGAGGTGCAGCTGCTCGCCCGGGGGCGGGTGGCGCCGGAGGCCGCGCTCGCGCTCTCGCACTCCCACGAGCAGGCGCCCCCCGCGCTGCGCGTGCGGGTGACGCGGCCGGCGGCCACGGTCGGGCAGAAGCTGGTGTGGACGATCGACGTCGAGAACCAGCGCGCGACCTCGGTCAACAACCCGATGGTCGCGCTCACCCTGCCGACCGGCTGGGTGCTGGCGGGCGACGGCGGGCTGCCGGCGCTGGTCGAGCAGGGCCGGCTGCAGCACTGGGAGATCTTCCAGGCGGAGGTCGTGCTCTACGTGCAGGATCTCGCCCCGCATCAGCAGGTCGAGCTGCCGCTGTCGGTCCTGCCCCGCGAGCGCGGCGAGTTCCACGCTCCGGGAGTCGTCGCCTACCCCTACTACCAGCCCGAGGCGACCTCGATCGGCGCGGCGGCGCGGGTGCCGGTGGTCGAGCAGGGCGCGCAGCCCCTGCCGGTGATCGAGCTCGAGGCTTCCTCCGCGCCTCCCCCGCCTCCCGCCGCGGACAGCGGGCCCGCCGCCGTGCCGGAGGACGCGCCGGACCTCGTCGTGGTCGGCGGGACGGAGGAAGAGGACGGCCCGCGCGAGCTGCGCATCGCCTGGGACCCGAAGCTCGGCAGCCTCGAGGACGCGCTGCTCGCCCGCGACCTAGGCCAGCGCGGCCCGCTCGCGCCGCTGCTCGACCGGGCGCTGTACCGCGGCCTGCCCGGCTGCGCCCTCGAGGTGCTCGAGATCGAGCCGGGCCGGCGCTGGAACGTGATCGTCGACCAGCAGACCTGGCAGGACGGCACGCCGGTCACCGCCGACGACTTCGCGGCGAGCTGGCAGCTGAGCCTCGCCCGCCAGCAGCTGTACCGGCTGCCGCCGCTCGAGCCGGACTCCGGGCAGCTCTCGCTGCTCGAGGAGCTCGAGGTCGAGGTGCTCGCCTTCAACATGCTCGGCCTGCGAGTGCAGGAGCCCCGCAGCGACCTGTTCGACCGCCTCGAGGCGGCGCCCTTCCTGCCGATGGCGCGCCCTCTCGCCAACGGCCCCTACCGGATCCTCTCCGCCGGCGCCGAGGAGGTCGTGCTGCAGGCGCAGGATGTCCAGCTCGCCGTGCAGACCGTCCGCATCCGCCCGGAGGGCAGCTTCGAGGCCGCGGCTCCCGCCGACCTCGAGTGGCGGGCCTCGACCGGCCTGCGGCTGTGGTCCTCCGCCGAGGGCGAGCTCGGCAGCCAGGTCGATGCGAAGGCGCTGCGCAAGGCGCTCGGCCGGCGCCTGAAGGTCGTGGGCGAGGGTCCCGCGGACAGGGTCGCGGCCGTGGTGCTACAGCTCGAGCGGGCCGGCTTCCGCATCGACCGGGTGGCGAGCGCCGCCGACGCCGACCTGGTCATCAGCGCGGTCGCCGGGCAGCGTCTGGTGCCGCTGCGCGGGCTGGAGCTGCCGCGGGAGCTGTACGACCGCGCCGGCTACGTGCGCTGGCCCCTGGAGTAGCTACAGCGCCTCGAGCACGTCGACGAACTGCTTCCAGGCCTCGGCGCGCCGGTTCAGCTTGCGGTCGTCCGCCGCGGCGTCGGCTTCCATGTCGGTCTCGATCGCCTTCTCGAGCTTGCTCGCGACCTCCTGGGTCTGCGTCCCCTCGCCGAGCTCGTGGCGCACCCGGGCCTCGAGCGCGCCCGTCAGCTGGTCGAAGATCGCGTAGAGCTGGGTGAGCATGGTCTGGATCAGGCCGAGGCCCGCCGACCGCAGCTCGTTCAGCCCGGCCTCGTACATGTCGCGCTTCGCGGGCGGCACGATCGGGGTCTTGTGGATGATCGGCTGGCCCGCCCCGGTCGGGATCAGCACGACGAAGCGCTTCGACTTGTAGGTGAGGTGCAGCGTGCGCAGGGTCTTGCGGATCTCGAGCAGGGAGCCGACCGCCCGGTCGGCCCGCAGGATCGCGGACCGTCCCGCCTTCGCGCGCAGCGTGCTGCCGCGGCTGGCGGGTTCGGCGCCGAGCTCCCAGTTCTTCGACTCGAGGCACTTCTCGAGCCACTCGACGCAGCTCTCCGCGTCCTTCTCGACGCGCTCGAACACGTCGAGGGCCATCCCCTTGTGGTTCGGCCGGCTGCCGGACAGGGCGCGGGCGGCGTTGAGCACGCCGATCACCCGCTTGCGCGCCGGCAGGTCGCCCGACATCGTGGCCAGGGCGGAGCGGACCGCCTTGAGGTCCGCGCTGAGGCGGGTCACGCCCTCATGAAACACCTTGTCATCATCGGCCATCGTGACTCCCCCTGGAGCGCGTGCTCAGCTGTGATCGCACACCGAGCTTAGGACCCGGAGGGGAAGAAGTCGAGCGCCGTGATGGTCTGATACCGGCTGGAACCAGGGGCATGCCGCGCTACGAAGCCGGCTGGTGCGCGCCGACCGCTGGCAGGATGCGCTCGCCTGCCTGCGGCCGGCGGGACACCGCGTGTGACCGGTGGCATCTTCGCACTCGCTGTGCCATCATCCGCCAGACGGGGGCGTCCGCGGACGGTAGCTGACGGAGGAGGTCGATGGCCGACGAACGCGAGCCCCCCTGCGAGGACACCGTCCCGACCGCCGTCGGCCCCGGTGCCGCGAACCACGCGGCGCCGACGGAGCCCGGCGGGCGCCGCGCGCCGGGCCCGGCCGGGAGGCCGTTCGGGCCCTACCTGATCGAGCGGGAGCTCGCCCGCGGCGGGATGGGGATCGTCTATCTCGCCCGCCACGGCAGCCTCGACCGGCGCGTCGCCCTGAAGACCCTGCCCGCCGCGAGCAGCCCGCTCGTCCGTGAGCGCTTCGCGATCGAGGCGCGGGCGGTCGCGCGGCTGCGGCATCCGCACATCATCCGCATCCACGACGTCGGGCGTGAGGGTGACCGGCCCTTCTTCGCGATGGACCTGATCGCGGGCGGCTCCCTGGCGAGCCGCCTGCGGGACGGCGCCCTCGACCCGCGGCGGGCCGCGCTGCTGGCCGCGAAGCTCGCGCGGGCGCTGGCCTGGGCCCACGCGGCGGGCGTGATCCACCGCGACCTCAAGCCGGCCAACGTCCTGCTCGACGGCGAGGGCGAGCCGATCCTGAGCGACTTCGGCCTCGCCCGCATCGACGACCTGCCCGGCCCGACCCGCAGCGGCGAGGTGATGGGCACGCCGGCCTTCATGCCCCCTGAGCAGGCCGACGGGGCCGCGGTCGACGCGCGCTCGGACGTCTACTCCCTCGGCGCGACCCTGTACGCGATGCTGACCGGCGTCGCGCCGTTCCGGGGGGAGACATCCATCGAGATCTACCACAAGCTGTTGTCGCGCGAGCCGGTTCCGCCATCGCGGCTCTCCGAGGGCCTGCCCCGCGACCTCGAGACCATCTGCCTGCGCTGCCTGGAGAAGTCCCCGGGACGCCGCTACGGCTCGGCCGCGGCCCTCGCCGACGACCTCGAGCATTTCCTCGCCGACCGGCCGATCGCCGCCCGCCGTCCCGGCTGGAGCGAGCGCGTCGGCAAGTGGGTACGTCGCAACCGCACCCTGGCGCGGGTGCTCGCCGGCGCAGCGCTGCTGGTGCTGCTCCTGGCCGGCGGCGCGGCGCTGTGGTTCGAAGGGCTCGCGCGCCGCGCCGCCGAGGACCGCTACCGGGCGCTGGCCGCGCGCCCGCTAACGGGCCTGGCCGGCGAGCGCGTCGCCACCGCCCTCGACGTGCTGCTCGCCGCCCAGCGCTGGGCGGCGGTCGCAGGGGAGGCGGAGGAAGCGCGGGAAGCGGTGGGCGACGCGGCCCTCGAGCTCGGGGGGCTGTACCTCGAGGAGCAGCGCTACGACCAGCTCGCCTGGGCGATCGACCAGGCCCGGGAGGCGCGGCCGGACGGCCCGGGCTGGCGACGGCTGGACGCGCGCCTGCGGGAGGCCCTGCAGGCCGCGTCGAGGGCGCGCGTCCAGGCGGTGGGGGAGGAGCGGGAGCGCGCACGCGCCGGCGCGCTGCTCGACGACGAGGCGCTGGAGCGGGCGGTCGACCGGCTGGTGCGGCTGTCCCATCCGGAGACCGTCGCGCTCCTGTGCACCGCGCTCGACAGCATCACGGTCGGCCTGCGGCGGGTCGAGGTCGGAGCCCTGCGCGCCGCCCAGCAGGTGCTCGCCGAGCGCGACGGCCGGCCGCCCATCGCCGGGCTGGACACGGCCCTGGTCGCGCTCGAGGCGGGCGGCTACCGGGGGCTGAGCGCCACCGGGCTCGCCCGCGTGATGGAGGGCTGGGAGCGCGTCGAGCACGCGGAGCGCGTGCGCGCAGGAGCCATGTACAGCTTCGACCCGCGCTCCTACCCGGATATCATCGACGGTCTTGTCGCCGCCGCGCCCCGCCTGGCGGAGATCCCACTCCTCTGCCGCACCCTGGCGCGCCTCGGTGACCGCGCGGCCGTCGCCTCCCTCGGCGCCTACCTCGACAGCGACTGGCAGCTCGCGCGCGGGCTGGAGGCGATCCGTGCGCTCGCCCGCCTCGACGGTCCGGAGGCCTCCCGCCTGTTGTTCGAGGAGCTCGTCCGGAGCGACGAGCGGAAGCCCCAGTTCGCGACGCTGTGGCGCTGCCTGCAGCAGCTCGAGGCGCCGCCCGCGGTCGAAGGAGACGATGCTCCCAGCCTGTTCCTCCGGGGCATGTTCGCGCTGACCCACGGGCGGAGGGAGGAAGCGGTCGAGGCGCTGGTGGCCGCGACCTATGCGAGCTCCGACGACGGTGTGATCGCGCGCGCCGGACTGTACGCCGGGCGCGCGCTGCGCGAGCTCGGGCGCTTCGACGAGAGCGCCGCGCTGCTGGCCCACCTGACCTCCGACGCGGCGTCGGGGGAGGCCCCTCACCTCGAGCTGGTGCGGCTCCACCTGGACCGGGGCGCCCTCGACTCCGCGCAGGTGGTCTCCGCCCGGGCGCTCGATCGCTTCCCGGACTCCTCACACCTCTACGCCGCCCGCGCCGAGGTCTTCGCGGCGCGCGGGCAGAGGAAGGAGGCGGAGGGGGCGATGGAACGTGCGATCGCGCGGGGCCCGGACGCCGGAATCTGGTCGCTCTACGCCCACCTGCTGCAGGGCTGGGGAAGCCTCGACGAGGCGCGGGGCTGCCTGCGCCGAGCCGTCGCGCTGGAGCCGGGAAACCCGGACCTGTACCTGCGCCTCGGCGCGCTGGAGAGCGAGGCGGGGCGCTACGTCGAGGCCCATCCGGCCTTCGACCGGGCGGTCCATCTCGCGCCCTGGAGGCCCGCCTGCTACAGGTCCCGGGCCGAGAACTTCTGGAACCGTGACATGCTGCATCCCGCGCTGATCGACGCGCGCCAGTGGGCGACCCTGGCCCCCTCCAACCCCGCAGCCTTGCTGCTGGTCTCCGAGCTCCTGCTGCTGGTCGGGGATACCGAGGGGGGCGCGGAGATGGCCGAACGGGCGGTCGCGCTCGACCCGACCCGGGGCTGGGCCTGGTGCTGCCTCGCGGTCGCACACCGCGACCGGGGCGATCTCGAGCGGGCGCGCGAGCTCGCCCTGGAGGCGGTCGAGCTCGCGCCGGAGAATCCACGCTGCGTGTCGTTGCTCGGGGAGATCCTCGTCAAGCAGGGAGAGCACGCCGAGGGCATCGACATCCTGCGGCTGGCGGTCGAGCTCGCGCCGACCGTGCCCGAGCGCCACTACGCGCTGATCGACAACCTGCTCCAGGCCGAGGCATGGGATGGAGCGCGGGCCGCGCTCGACCGGGCTTTCCAGCTCGAGGGCACGCCGCCGAAGTGGGTCGCCCAGTTCCTGCGTCAGAGCGGGGCCGTCGCGCTGGCCCGGGGCCGGCCCGAGGAGGCCGCGCAGGACTTCGCCGCGGCGGTGTCGCTGGTTCCGGAGCAGCCCCTCTTCCACGGCTCGCTCGCCGCCGCCCTCGAGCAGGCGGGCGCGTTCGAGGAGGCGCTCGAGGCCGCCCTGACCGCGGCGCGGCTCGACCCCCTCGAGCAGGGCTACCGGCTGCGTGCCGCCGTCGCCCGCATGAAGCTGGGGCGCTGGGATGAGGCGGAAGCGGACCTCAGGCGGGCGCTCGAGCTCGACCCGGACTTCATCGCCGCACACCTCAGCCTCGCGTTGTGCCACCAGGCAGCGGGCGACCTCGCGGCGGCGGTCGGCGCGTGCGACGACGCGCTGCGCATCGACCCTGCCGATGCCGACGGTCTCTTCCTCCGCGCCTCGCTCCGCCTCGAGCTCGGAAGCGACGGCGTCCGCGAGGATCTCGAAGCCTTCCTGCAGGTCGTGCCGGAGGATCCCCGTGCCGCGCAGGCGCGCCTGGTCCTCGCGACGCTCGGAACGGGCGACTGAACCTCCGGCCTTCCCGTCCAGGGTAACGGCTTCCTCCACACCCTCGTAACGCCCCGCGGGCACCCTGTCCGTAGCGACCGACGGAAAACCGCGAGAAATCGTGACCCTCCCCTTCGTGACGGGAGAAGGGAAGTACCGCGGGACCGCGGTCCGCATCACATGCCGTCCACCGAGGGGGAGCACACATGCCAGCGCAGGGATTCGCCGCACGCAAGGTCGGGCCGGGGGACTTGATCCGCTCCGCGGACTGGAACGCAGCGATGGAAGAGATCGCCCGTCTGGGTCGCGAGCTGGCGCAGCTCAAGGGCCAGCTCGGCGCCGCCCCCGGCGGGGAAGGCGTCCGGCAAGGGATCCGGCACGGTGGGGAAGGAGTCCGCCACGGCGGAGAAGGTGTGAGACATGAGGGCGTACGCCACGGCGCCGAAGGTGTCCGCCATGGCGGCGAAGGTGTCCGTCATGGCGGCGAAGGTGTACGCCACGGGGGGGTCCGTCATGGCGGCGAAGGTGTCCGCCATGGCGGCGAAGGTGTCCGCCACGGGGGGGTTCGCCATGGCGGCGAAGGTGTCCGCCACGGGGGGGTCCGTCATGGCGGCGAAGGTGTCCGCCATGGCGGCGAAGGTGTGAGACACGGTGGGGTTCGCCATGGCGGCGAAGGTGTCCGCCATGGCGGGGAAGGTGTCCGCCACGGGGGGGTTCGCCATGGCGGCGAAGGTGTCCGCCATGGCGGGGAAGGTGTGAGACACGGTGGGGTTCGCCATGGCGGCGAAGGCGTACGCCACGGCGGGGAAGGCGTACGCCACGGGGGGGTTCGCCATGGCGGGGAAGGTGTCCGCCACGGGGGGGTCCGTCATGGCGGCGAAGGTGTACGCCATGGGGGGGAAGGCGTACGCCACGGAGGGGTTCGCCATGGCGGGGAAGGCGTACGCCACGGCGGGGAAGGCGTACGCCACGGCGGGGAAGGCGTACGCCACGGGGGCGAAGGCGTCCGCCATGGCGGCGAAGGCGTACGCCACGGCGCCGAAGGTGTCCGCCATGGCGCCGAGGGCGTACGCCACGGCGCCGAAGGTGTCCGCCATGGCGCCGAGGGCGTACGGCGCTAGCGGTACTCCTCACCGCGGGCCTCGAGGCGGCCACGTCTGCCGCGAAGACCGGGCCTCGCGCCAGCCTCGATCCGTTTGATCCACCGGGCTCAGCGGACCCTCTGGATGCCGCTCCGGATGCCGTAGACTCCGGAGTTCGCGACGTACTTCCGGCGCTGGATGTTCGCCCGGCTCCGCCGACGATTCCGGCGATCCATCTCCCGCCAGGAGAGGTCTCCCTCGGTGTGCAGGGTCGACTCGATCTTCGAGTTCCTGAGCGCCCGACGTCTGTTGACGAGCTTCGACAGAAGCCCCGTCCACCTTCCACCTCTCTTCGCCAGCAGCCGATTCACCCGGAAGCGCAGCCTGTCCGGACGGTGGACCCGCAGTCCGTGCAAGGCCACGGCGCGGACGATCAGGTCCTTGTCCTGGTACCCCATCGGGAGCAGCTCCTCGTCGTACCCGCCGAGCGCGTGGAAGTGTGCCCTGCACATCGTGATGCTCCCGAAGGTGCCGTCGTAGAGCCGCCCCGACCAGCCGTGGATGACGACCTTGTCGTCGCTGGCGCGGAAGGTGGCGATCGACCGCACGGCTTCCGCGGGATCGACGAAGTTGTCGGCGTCCAATGTCCGCTGGTAGTCGCCGGAGGCGAGGTAGTGCGCCGTGTTCTTCGCGACCGACGCGTGGTAGGCACCGCTGCTGTCGACACGAAAGACCCTGAGGAACCCTGTCCTCATGTCCTCGGCACAGTGTCGTTTGACCCAATCGAGCAGACCGTCCGTGCTGCCGAGGTCGACCAGAACGAACTCGACGAACGCCGCGTAGCGTCGGTGGCTCGCCAGGTTGCGGATCAGGACCTGGCGCAGCTGCCGCAGCCGGTCCTTGATGTGGATACAGAACGAGAATCTCATGCCAGGGAGGGCCAGGCAATCGTTGTAGCGCTCCCTCACGGTAGCAGGTGTCCCGCGCTCCGACCAGCGACGACGCCGACGAAAAGCTGGGGGACGGGCACCCGACCGGCGCACTCCTCAGTCTTCGGCCCGCAACCTGCGCAGCGCCTCCTCCCGCTCCGCGCGGTGCGGCGCGAGCAGCGTCTCGTCCGCGGGAAGCGGGAACAGGCCCCGCCAGTCGGTCACCCAACCAGCGCGCAGCAGGTGACTGAGCCTGCGCTGCAGGATGCCTTCTGCGCTGCTCACCTATGGCGCTGCGTGGGCTCCGCTGCTCGAAGACTCGAAGCGCCCGATCTCAAGCGGCCTCCGGGCCCTCGCGACGAAATCCCGGTGCCTCAACCGGGTTGAGGTGACCGACGATCGGACCGTGTTCGTCCGGAGCGAAGATCACCAGCGGCAGGCCGGTGCCGTGGGCGAGCGGGGTAGGAACCTCCCGCAGGCGGCGCTCCCCCTTCGCGGTGGTGAAGTAGCCCGCAACGGGGGTGGGGGAGACCGGCCGGAAACGGTCCCAGTTCCGCTCCAGGTAGGCAGCCATTCACGCCGCAGCGGCCGGCGGCGCGACCGTGACGAGAGCGTCGGAAAGGGGCAGGCGCGGCGCGTCCAGGGTCTACTCGTCGTCGCGTTGCGGGGCGTCGGTCCCGGGCACGGCTGGCGAGGTGGTGGTCCGCTCCGGGTCGGCGCCGACGACGACTTCCCGGGTCAGGCGCTCGCCACGGCGGATCAGCTCGAGGGAGAAGGTCTCGCCGTCGTCGGACTCGAGCATCGGCAGCAGGTCGAGGATGCTCGTCGCCGGCCTGTCGTCGACGCCGAGGACGATGTCGAAGGGCGCGAGGCCGAAGCGCTCGAGGCCCTCGTTGTTCTCCTCGAACACGACGCCCTGGCCGGGCTCCAGGCCGAGGTGCGCGCGCAGCACAGGCGACGGCGCGCTCGTTTGGAAGTTCGCGGCGCGGTCGCCTTCGAAGACCAGCCCGGGGACACCCTCGAGGATCACGCCCGGGCCCTCGCCGCCGTCGAAGCGCTCGATCACCACGCCGCCTTCGCCGTCGACCACCCGCAGCTCGATGCGGAACTCGCCCATCGCGGCGGGACGCAGCACCTGGGGCTCGATCTCCTGGCGCTTCTTCTCCTCGATCTGGGCGAGCGCTGTCTCGGCCCGCCAGGCGACCTCGGGGTCCTGCGAGGCGGCCGCCTTCTGCAGGGCCTCGACGGCCGTTTCCCCGAGCTCGACCAGCTTCTGGGTGGCGGCCTCGCGCACATCGAAGCTCTCGTCACCGAGCTGCTCGATCAGCGCGGGGACCGGATCGGGCTCGGTGTCCTGCGCGAGCGCCGCGCTCGCGAACACGACCAGGGCGACCGTCAGGGACGTACGCATCTTCTCCTCCGTTGCCGCCGGCGCGGCGTTGCCTCGGGACCGTACACCTGGAGAGACGCGCGGGAGCGGCTCGTGGATGGGACTTTCCCGGAAACCCCAGTCTACTCGCTCAGCGCTGCGCGATCGAGCATTCCCGTCGTCGGCGGCCCCTGGTATAACCACAGCCCCGGAGCTCGCCCATGCTGTACCCCTTCGCCCTCACCTACGATTGGCTGATGCGCCCCACCGAGGCAGCCTGCCTGCGCGACTGGCGCGCAGACCTGCTCGGGCGGGCGCGCGGACGGGTCCTCGAGATCGGCGCGGGCACGGGGGCGAACCTGGCCCACTACGGGCCGGCGCCCGACGCCCTGGTGCTGGTGGAGCCCCACCGTGTGCTGCGCCGCAGCCTGCGCCGCGAGGCTGCCGGCGATCCCCGGGTCGAGGTCCGCGGCGTGCGCTTCGAGGAGCTCGAGGCCCCCGACGGGAGCTTCGACACGGCGGTGATGACCCTGGTGCTGTGCTCGGTCGCCGATCCGGAAGCTTTCCTGCGACGGGTCCATCGGCTGCTGCGGCCGGGCGGGCAGCTCCTGTTCATCGAGCACGTCGCGGCGACGAGGAAGCCGGGGCGCCTGCGCTGGCAACGGCGGATCGAGCCACTCTGGCGGCTGCTGTTCGGCAACTGCCACCTCACCCGCGACGCCGCGCGGCTGATCGCCGACGCTGGCTTCCACATCGAAGAGCTGACCCGCGCCTCGATGCGCAAGGCGTTCCCGCTGGCGCGGCCGAGCGTGCGCGGGGTCGCCCGCAAGGAGAGCTGATGGATCCCCTGCTGCCGCGGACGAGCGAGACCCTGCTCGAGACGCCGATCTTCACCCTGCTGCGCCAGCCGACGCCGCTGCCGTGGGCCGGACGGGAGCAGGACTTCTACGTGCTCGACGCCCCGGACTGGGTCAACGTCGTGCCCCTGACCCCGGAGGGCGCGCTGGTCTGCGTCCGCCAGTACCGCGTCGGGCGGCGGGAGTTCCAGCTCGAGATCCCGGGCGGCATGGTCGACCCCGAGGACGCCGACGCCCAGGCCGCCGGCGCCCGCGAGCTGCTCGAGGAGACCGGCTACGCCGCCCGCAGCTGGCAGCTGCTCGGGGTGTGCGACCCGAACCCGGCGATCCAGACCAACCGCCTGCACTGCTACCTCGCCCTCGACTGTGAGAAGGTCGCCGCGCAGCGCACCGACGGCGGCGAGCAGATCGAGGTCGAGCTCGTGCCCGGCGCCGAGCTCGAGGCCCGGGTGCTGCGCGGGGAGATCACGCATGCGCTGGTGCTGGCGGCGCTGTACTACCAGCGTCTCCATGCCAGCGGCCGCTCCGGAAGCGGGCCAGCAGCACCACCGCCTGGGTCGTGACGTCGGCGGTCAGCCCGAGCCAGGCCCCGACCGCCCCCATGCTGAGGGCGATCCCGAACAGGTAGGCCCCCGGCACGCAGACCAGCCACGAGCCCGCGATGCCGACCACCATCGTGAAGCGCGTGTCGCCTCCGCCGTTCAGGGCTCCCGAGGCGGACAGGGCGACCGCGTCGAAGACCTGGAAGAGGGCGGCGACCCCCATCAGCTGGCGGCCGATGGCGAGCACCCCGACGTCCTGGAGGAACATACCGAGCAGCCCCTCCGGCACGACCAGGAACAGCACCCCCGCCGAGCCCATCACCGTCACCGCGAGCCCGACCGCGCAGCCGAAGGCCCGCCGCGCGGCCGGGATGTCCTTGGCGCCGACGTACTTCCCGATCAGCACGCAGGCCGCCTCCCCGATGCCGTGGCCGGGCAGGAAGCTCAGGCTGATGATGCGCAGCGTCACCTGGTGGGCGGCGAGCTGCTCGTCCCCGAGCCGTGCGATCATCGCGGTGAAGGCGAGGAAGCCGGTCACCTCGATGACCCGCCGCACCCCGATCGGCAAACCGACCCGCAGGAAGCGCCCGAGCTGCGCCCCGACCTTCCGCGGCCACGGCCCGGCCCGGCGCAGGAACAGCCAGCCGGCCGGCAGCGAGGCGAGCAGCCAGGACAGCGCCGAGCCGAGCGCCGCGCCGCGCACGCCGAGCTCGGGGAAGGGCCCCCAGCCGAAGACCAGCGCGGCGCTGAGCGGCACGTTGGTGAAGTTGGCGAGCAGCGTCAGCTTCATCGGCAGCTTGACCTCGCCCCGGGCCTGCAGGAAGCTGCTGACCGCGAGCACGAGGAACCAGCAGCCGCTGCCCCACACCCGGATGCCGAAGTACTCCTGCGCCAGGGCCTGGACCTCGGCGCTGCCGCCGAGCAGGGCGAACAGCTGCCCCCCGCACTGACCGAGCAGCAGCGAGCCGAGGCCGAGGGGCAGCACGGCGGCCACGCCGAGCCAGCCGGCGCGGCGCATGCGCTGCGTCTTCCCCGCCCCGAAGGCCTGCGAGACCAGGACCTTGACGGCGCTGAGCAGGCCGATCGCGAAGGAGTTGGCCGTGAAGTACGCGGTCGCGGCGATACCGACGGCGGCGACCTCCCGCGTGCCGAGCTGGCTGACCAACCACGTGTCGGCGACGCCCATCGCCGTGTACGACAACATGCCGACCACGATCGGCCAGGACGTCTCGATCAGCTCGTCCAGGCCGCCGCGGCCGCGTTTCCAGTCCATGATCCAGCCTCCAGGGGCAGGCCCTGACCGCGCGTTCGGATGCGAGAAGTGCAAAGGGACGTCGCAGGTCGGAAGCCTGCGACGGTGTTCGTTGTCAGTCGCAGGGACGATGGGGCGCGGGAACCGGCAGACCGATGCGGTCGCGGTTCCAGGTGCAGATGCCGTAGTCGGCCATGCGCGCCATCTTGCAGATCCTGCTCAGAAAACGTCGGGCGGAGCGCCCGGGCGGCAGTCTACGGCGCGCAGGGATGCAGTCCGAAGGACTTTCTGGAAGTCCCTCGCAAGTCGTTGGTGTGTCGAGAATTGTGAGAGGGGGAATGGACGGATGCGGTCGTCCTATGCCAGCCGCACCTTGTTCGGTCGCCCGCGGTCGATCTCGATCGTGCCGAGGCATTCGAGCAGGGGCAGGACGTAGCTCGTGCAGGGCTTGCCGCCGTTCTCCTGCTTGAGCACGTCGGCGAAGGTCGGGTCCTTGACCTCGAGCCAGTTGTCCTCGCGGAAGCCGCAGTCCTCGAGGAACTTGACCGCGACCTGGAAGGGGCCGGGGGCGAGCCGCATGCGGCCTCCGGTCGACAGGCGCAGGAGCAGGTAGTCGCGCTGCTTCTCCTCGACCTTGAAGGGCTTGCCGCGTTTGCCGCCCGGGGTCTGGAAGGTCTGCTGCTCGAGGTCTTCCTTGTCGAGCAGCTTCTGGAAGGGGTCGAACACGGGCTTGCGGGGCATCGGCGGTCT
>JAUIEM010000521.1 GCA_030428695.1 bacterium | reverse complement strand
CGCCCCGACGTGGGACGCTGGTTCCCCCCCCCACCACAGGAGCCCCCGATGCGCGCGATCGACGCCTGGGCCAACGTCGGCATGCCCCCGGACCCCGAACCCTGGCAGATCGCCGTCGCCCGCGACCTGTTCAAGCGGCCCTTCGAGGAGATCTTCCGGCCCTACAGCCAGGCGGAGATGCTCGCCTCGATGGACGCCCTCGGCGTCGAGCGGGCGGTGTTGACCGTCGAGGCCGGAAGACCCGACAAACACGTCATCGCCTTCGCCGAGGACCACCCGGAGCGCTTCGCCCTCTCGGTCCTCGTCGATCCGCGCCGCGGCCTGCCGATCCTCGCCGAGCTCGAGGCGCTTGCCGGGAGCCTGCCGGTGGTGCTGGCGCGGGCGATCCCCTGCGTGCTCGGCCTGCCCCCCGACGACCGGGTGTACTACCCGCTCTACGCCCGCTGCGTGCGCCTCGGCCTGCCGATCTCGCTGAACACCGGCATCCCCGGGCCGCCGCTGCCCGGGCGCTGCCAGGACCCGATGCACCTCGACGACGTCTGCCTGTTCTTCCCGGAGCTCTCCATCATCATGGCGAACGGCGCGGACCCCTGGTGGAACGTCGCGATCCGGCTGATGCTGAAGTACCCGAAGCTGTACCTGATGACCTCGGCCTACGCGCCGCGCTACCTGCCCGACGAGCTGCTCGCCTTCATGCGCAAGCGCGGCCGCGACAAGGTGATGTTCGCGACCGACTTCCCCTTCCTGACCCTGGAGCGCTGCATCCCCGAGGTGCGCGCCCTCGGCCTGCCCGACGAGGCGCGGGACGCCTACCTGTACGGGAACGCGCGGCGCGTGTTGTGGGGAGACTGAACGCGGACCTCAAGCGCAGACGCGCTCGAGGGTGGCGCGCAGCTCCGCAAAGAAGCGCCGGGCGGACGCCTCGCTCGTGACCGGCTCGACCCAGCCCAGGGTCAGGCACAGCCGCGGGCCGCAGCCGTGCGGCCAGAGGGCGAAGCAGTGGCCGGAGCTGTGCTGGCTGGCGACCTCGTAGTAGCCGACCGCGCGCAGCTCCCCGGCGCACAGGTCCGGCGCGACGTCGCCGGCGCTCGACACGACCAGGTCGGCGAGCCTTCCCTGCCGCGTCTCGTCGCGGGCGGCGGCGCGCACCTTCGCCCGGGCCGCGCGCAGGGCCTCCGGGCTGTCGAGGGGGGCGTGCCGCCAGCGCTGGCCGCCGATCGCCATCAGCAGCTGGCGGTGGTGGGCGCGGACCTGGGTCCAGAAGTCCTCCGGGCTGTGCATGCTGAGCCCGAGCATCAGGCCGCTCGCGTAGCAGCCGATGGTCTCCGGCCCGACCGGCGGGCGGCACAGGGCGCGCAGGCACAGGGGGGAGATCAGCTGGAAGTCCTCGATCGGGCCGCACAGGGCGTGGGCGGCCGCGACCGCAGCCAGGCTGAGGGTCGCGTGCTCGGTGGTCCGTTCGCGGCGGATGCGGGCGGACAGGCGCGTGACCAGCGCGGCCGGGAGGTCCTCGACCAGGAAGCGGGTCGTCCGCTCCTCCGGCGGCGCCTGGCCCTCGATCGGGAAGATGCGGCGCGCCCGGAAGCCCGGATGCGGGTGCTTCGGCGGCGTCAGGCCGAGCAGGCTGCTCAGGGGCGGCCCGGGGGGCACGGTGGGGCTCGTCGGGCGCCGGCACAGGCGGGCGAAGTCCTCGAGCAGGCGCAGCTGCGAGTGGCCGTCGAGGATGCTGTGGTGGGCGGCGAGCACGGCGCTGTGGGGCTCATCCTCGGCGAGCACCACGCGCAGGCGCCACAGGGGACCGGTCGCGGTCGGGAAGCCGCGCGCGAGCTCTTCCCGGACGACCTCCTGCCAGGTGCGGCCGGGCTCGACGGTCAGGGGCGGGGGGAAGCGCGCCGGCGCGAAGCACGGCTCCTCTTCCCCCTCGATGCACACCCCGAGCACGGGATGGCGGACGCACAGCGCGCGGACGGCGGCCTCGGCCCGCGCGAGGTCGAGCTTCCCCTCGAGGCGCAGGATGCCGATGCAGCGGCCGCCGCCTTCGGCGCCGCGCACGAACCAGAAGCGCTCGACCGTGTCGAGGGGGCGGCGGGGATGCTCAGGCATCGGGACGCTCCGTCGGGGCGGCCTCGATGATGTCGACCAGGCCCTGCGCCGACCGCGTCGCGGTGCGCGCGAAGCCGGCGGCGGCGAACAGGGCGTCGTACTGGTCCAGGCTGCGCACCTCGCCGCCGAGCACCGCCATCATGTGCAGGTCGAGGGCGAAGTCGTTCCAGTGGCCGTCGGTGGTCCAGCCGGCGGCGGGGTCGCTGATGATGTTCTCGACGATCACCAGCCGGCCGCCGTCCCCCATCGCGGCCCGGACCGTGCGCAGGATGGCGGTCGCGTCGGCGTCCCCCCAGTTGTGCAGGATGTGCTTGAGCAGGTAGGTGTCGCCGCCGCCGGGGACTTCGGCGAAGAAGTCGCCACCCCGCGGCGTGCAGCGCTCCTGCATGCCCGCGGCGGCGATGCGCTCCCCCATGCCGGGGACGACGTGGGGCTGGTCGAAGAGCACCGCGCGCAGCGCCGGGTAGCGACCGAGGATGCCGAGCACCAGCCGGCCGTAGCTGCCGCCGACGTCGACCAGCAGCCGGCTGTCCGTGAAGTCGCAGGTGGCGAGGATCGCGTCGACCTGGCTCTCCTGATAGGCGAGCATCGTCCGGTTCAGCGACTCGTTGAGGTCCGGGTGCTCCTCGCGGTGCTGCCAGACCGGCATCCCGAACACCTCCTCGAAGGCGGTGCCGGGCTTCCGCAGGCTGTGGCTCAGGCGGGTCCAGGCCGGCAGGTACTCCGCGCCGATCAGGTGGGCGAAAGGGGCGAGGCCGGCGAGGGCGTGGCCGTCGTCGCGCAGGCGGTAGCGTCCGTCTTCCTCCTCCACCATGCCGAGAGCACGCAGGGCGCGCAGGAAGCGGAACAGCGGCCGCGGCAAGAGCTCGAGCTCGGCGGCGAGCGCGGCCTCGTCCGCCGGGCCCTCCGCGAGCCGCGCGATCAGGCCGACCTCGACGGCGGCGGCGGCGAGGCAGGACTGGCGGAAGCTCCAGAGCATCGCGCGGACCCGGTCGTGGGCGCTCATCCGGACTCTCCTGTGGCTGCGGGGGAGGCGGCCCGGACGGCGTCCGCGAGGGAGGCGACCGAGCAGGTGTCGGCGAACAGCACGTCGATCGGCAGCTCGACGCCGAGCTCGGTCGCGATCGCGGCCAGGGCCTGCAGGCCGAGCAGCGAGCCGCCACCGAGGGCGTAGAAGCTCTCCGCGGCGGGGACCTGATCGCGCTCGAGCAGGCCGGCGACGATGCCCGCCACCGTCGCCTCGACCGCGTCCCGGTAGGCTACCGGGGCGGGTCCGCCCGCGCTCCCGGAGGTCTCGCGTAGCCAGGCGAGGATGGCCTGCCCGGTGCGCAACTCCGCGAAACGGCACAGGCGCTCGGAGCGGTCGGCGGAGGTCGAATGCGCGGCCGGGCCTTCCCCCGCTTCCTCCGCTTTCTCCGCTTCCCCTGCTTCCCCCGCTTCCCCCGCCTCCTCCGCGTCCGGGTCGAAACGCGCGGCGGCGGCGACGGCGGCGGGGATGATGGCGACGTCCGCGTCGGGGTGCTCGGCGAACCGGGCGAAGAACTGCTGGGCGGGCCGGTTGCGCTCCGTGCGCTCGCAGGGCAGCCGCACGGGACCGGTCGCCCGCGCGCCGAGCCAGGCGAGCATGCGGTGCTCGACCCCGCGGCCGAGCACCCGGCAGCTGAGCAGGAAGACCTCGACGGCGAGGGCATCGGGAAGCTCGCGCGCTAGTATCACCCCGACCAGGCCGTAGTCCCCGAAGCGGTCGCGCACCCGCACCGCGAACCCGCAGCTCGAGGCCTCCGCCAGCCACTGCTCCAGCCCCGCGCGGTCGAAGCGCCGGGGCCGCAGGTTGAACTGGTTGGTGCGCCGCAGGAGCTGCACGACCCGCTCTACGTTCCCCGCCCCGACCGGCTCGAAGCCGACCTCGAGCTCGAGGCCGGCGACGAAGTCGCGCAGCTGCAGGCCCCGGCGGGCCTCCCGGCGCTCGCGCTCATCAAGGTACATCCGCGTGCGCTGGCGGTCTTCGGCGGTCGTCCCGCGCCGGTCGAAGGCCCAGACGTGGGCGAGGAAGTCCGCGACCTCGGCGTCCGCACGGAAGGGGATCGTCAGCACCTCCGGACAGCGGGCCCGCACCTCGGCGCACTGCACCGGGTCGTCGTCGATGAACACGAGGCTGTCGAGGCCGACCGCGAGCTCCTCTGCGATCGCGCGCAGGTTCTGCGACTTCGGCTGCCAGTCGATGCGCCAGGCGACGAAGTCCTCGCGGCCGAGGAGCATGCCTTCACAGCGCGCGAAGGCTTCCCACACCACCGGCTCGTCGTTGCGGCTCGCGATCGCGAGCACGAAGCCCTGCGCCATCTTCTCCTGCAGGAAGCGCTGGAGCGCGGCGTGGGGCGGGGTGACGACGATGCCCGTCGGCCCGTCCTCGCCGACGACCCCGTGCCAGAGGGTGTGGTCACAGTCGACGACGATCACCTTCTTCGGCCGCGCCCGCAGCCCGTACAGGGTGCGCGTCAGCGAGGCGGCGAGGGCGGCGAAGAGCTCCGGGGTGTAGGGCACGTGGCCGAGGAAGTCGGCGTGGGGATCGTGCACCGCGCGGCAGGGATAGCGCGCGAGCAGCTCCGCCGCGGGCAGCAGCGTGACCCCGCTCTCCCCCGCGAGCTCCGTCGCCAGCCCGACCTCGACCGCGCGCGCCTCGGCCGCGGCATCCGGCGACGGCGGCAGCAGGCACACCAGCCAGGGCTTCCCGTCCCGGGCGCCGCGCAGGCCGGCGCACAGATCCTCCGCCGCCCGCCGCAGGAGCGCCGCGCGCGCCGGAGCCTCCTCCGCGCCCGCCTGGCGCAGCCAGTCCTCGCTGCGCAGGAGGACGATCCGCATCGACGCCGTGCGCAGCACGCTCCCGGGGGCGGCGAGCTGCTGGAAGAGCTGGCCGTAGGGCGCGAAGGCCAGCTCTTCCTCGTAGCCGGCCGCCTGCAGCCAGGCCTGTAGCGGCCCCGCCAGGGGCTCGGCCGTAAAGGTCGCCGCGATCGCGATCATGCCGTCACCTCCACCAGGGCGCGCAGCCCCGCGCGGTCGAGCTTGCCATTGGCGCGGCGCGGCAGCGCGGGAGGGAAGACCAGCGTCTTCGGCCGCTTCGCCCCCGCCAGCCGCCCGCGCAGGAAGTCCCACAGCTCCGCCTCCAGCCCGTCGGTCCGCCCGGCGGCGAGCTCGAGGGCCGCGCACACGCGCTCGCCCCACTCCGGATCGGGCACGCCGAAGACCGCGGCGTCCGCGACCGCGGGATGCTCCCGCAGCGCCGCCTCGACCTCGGCCGGATGCACGTTGAC
>JAUIEM010000035.1 GCA_030428695.1 bacterium | reverse complement strand
CCCGACGACGCGGCCGCGCTCGGCCTCGGCGCCGGCGCCCACGTCCGCGTGCGCAGCAAGCGCGGTGCGGTCGAGGTCGACGTGCAGCTCGACGACTCGGTGCTGCCGGGGGTCGTGTCGCTGCCCCACGGCTACGGCATGGAGTATCCAGGCCCCGACGGCAGCCTGGTCACCGGGCCGGTCATCAACCTGCTGACCGCCGCCGAGGACCGGGACCCGATCGCCGGGACGCCGTATCACAAGTTCGTGCCCGTGTGCCTCGAGGCGCTCAAGCCCGCGCCGGTCGACGTCGAGGCGGTCGCCGTCTGAGCCCTCCGCGCGCCCGCGCGGACAGGCATCGCGCCCGCCGGCAGGGTCCGCGCTGGGAAAGTTGTCGTACGGTCTGCTATCATGCGGGCGGATTCCGACACATTGGGACGGCTTGCCCCCCACGCGGCCGACGAGGGATATCATGGCCCTGAGCTGCAAGATCGAGCTGAACAAGACCTCCGGCATCACGGTGACGGTCACCGACGCCGACAAGAAGATCACCCAGACGATCACGATGGACGGCAACAAGCTGACCATCAAGGTCAAGGGTGACAAGGCGACCAGCACCATCATCCAGGACCAGGAGAGCATCGCGATCTCCTGCGACAAGTTCACCCTGGACGCCAAGACCATCACGTGCACCTCCGAAGAGGCGACCAAGCACGTCAGCAAGGACGTGTTCGGCGTCGAGAGCACCAAAGACCTCACGCTGAAGTCCGAGGCCAAGATCGTCGGCTCCGCGACCGGCGACATGGCCCTGACCGGGCAGAACTTCACCGCGACCGGCAAGACCGAGGCGGGGATGTACGGGGGAACCGGCACCGCCGGCGCCTTCCGGGCCACGGCCAGCGACGCCTGCGTCGAGGGCATGGCGGTCGCCCTGACCGGCAACACCGAGGCCGAGCTGTCGAGCCCGTCGACCACCGTCGAGGGCCAGGGCACGCTGACGCTGACGTCGAGCGGCCAGGCGAAGCTGCAGGGGAACATGACCGAGGTCGGCGGCTCGATGGTCAAGATCGGCTGATGGCGGATCCCCAGCACTTCGACGCGCGCTTCATGCGCTCCTCGCTCGAGGTCCAGGGTGAGCGCGACGTGCCCGCCCTCGAGTGGGTCGAGCGCAGCCAGGAGCACCCGCGCCCCTTCTGGCAGGAGCTGTTCGCCTTCCACAGCGGCGTCGGAGGGCTGCCCGCGAAGAGCACCCCCTTCGGCGGCTACGCCCTGTACGCCGACCTGGTGTTGCGTCACATCCGGCGCGAGCGGGTCGCCCTGCGCTGGTACAGCCCGCATCACGGCTGGCGCGGCCTGAGCTACGACGAGCTCCACGCCGCGGCCAGCGCCCGGGCCCGGAGCTGGGCTGGCGCCGGGGTCGCGCAGGGAGCCCTGGTCGCGCTCGTGATGCCGCTCGGCCCCGAGCTCCTGGTCGCCCTCGCCGCCTGCCTGCGCCTCGGGGCGGTGTTCTCCTGGCTGCCGCCGGAAGGGTCCCGCTTCGTCCAGCGGCGGCTCGAGGCCCTCGGGGCGGACTTCCACGTCAGCCTCGAGCTCTACACCAACCTGCTCGGAGGCGTCGAGGTGCTGTGGTGGGAGCGTCCGGGGCCGGACGGCCCGCTCGACGACGCCCCGAGCTACCCCGCCGCGGAGCCGATCGCCCAGCTGTTCTCGCCGCTCGACCTCGAGCCCGGCGTGCCCCGGCCCCTCAGCGCCCGCCTCGCCTACCACGGGGCGATGCGCGACGCCCACCTGATCTTCGCCCTCGCGCCGGGGGACAACCTCGCCGCCCCCTGCCTGCACCCGCTGCAGAGCCAGCCGGCGCTCTTGTTCACCGCGCTGATCGCGGGGGCCTGCTTCTGTGTCGTGCGCAAGGTCGAGCTCGCGGCCGATCCGTCCATCCTCGCCGCGTTGCCGCTCCGCAGCATCGGTCTCTGCGCCGAGGTGCGGGACATGCTGCTCGCCGTCCGCGACAAGCCGAAGGTGCAGTGGGAGCACTGGTTCCGCAACCCCGAAGAGCCGTACGAATACCAGAAGTGGCGGCGCCTGATCGCCGACTACGACCTCGCGAAGGTGCCGGTCAGCAACGTCGTGCTCGACGCCGCCTCGGGCGGCAGCCTGGTGTGCTCCGCGCGCCGGGTCACCGACTACGACAGAGCGACGATCAAGCGCTCCGGGGTCGTGGTCAGCCAGCGCGTCCTGCCCTCCCCCGGCCTCGGCTGGAAGCTCTGCGACCTCAACGGCTCGGGCCAGGAGGTGGTCGGCAACACCGGCATTCTGACCGCGCGCGGCGACGACCCCCTGCCCGCCTACCTGGTCGTCGCCCGCGAGGCCACCGAGGGGATGTACGCCGGCGCGATCGGCAACCGCCGCGTCGGCTGCGTCTATCCCTGGCCGGAGGTCGTCGAGGCGCTCGAGGACCTGCCCTTCGCCCGCGGCGTGACGATGGTCGCCGCGCCGGTCGGCGGGCCCGAGGGCCACGTCTTCGTGCTC
Organism: bacterium; assembly: GCA_030428695.1. The sequence goes on along the minus strand of JAUIEM010000035.1, from coordinate 34,348 downwards.
GTCGTCTTCGTCGGCCCGGTCGCCGACCATGAAGAGCAGAGCGCCGCCTGGGAAGAGGAAGCGCGCCGCCTCGTGCGGCTGCGGCTCGGGCACCGGATGCAGCCGGACCGCGTGCGCTTCTACCCGCTCTATCCGCGCGCCGAAGAGGGCGCGCTCGACCAGCTCTGGGTGCAGGAGCAGTTCCAGACCGGGGGCCTGTTCCGCCGCGCCCACCGCCCGCTCTTCCAGACCCTGACCGCGCTGCGCGAGGTCGTCCGGGCCGAGCTCGGGGAGGACTGACGATGGCCGGAGCACTCGACGCCTTCTTCGACCCCGCCCGCCTCCGCGCCCGCTGGGAGGCCGGAGCGGAGCCGAAGCCCGCGGAAGAGGCCCCTCCCCCGCCGCGCCACCAGCGGGCTCGCGCCCTCTACAAGCAGCTGCGGCGCCAGATCGCGATCCAGCTCGGCGCCAAGCAGACGATCGTCGAGCATCCCCTCGACCAGCTCGGGCGCACGCTCCTGACCCGCGTGTTTCCCACCGAGCCGCCCGAGACACCGGACCCGATCACCGTCGCCGAGGTCGACGCCGAGCTCGACCGGCTCGAGGACCTGCTCGACGCCCTCACCCTCCACCGCGGGGCCCTGCGCGAGGAAAAGTAGTCGGCCCGAAGAAGGACGCTCAGGTGTTGGCGCCCGGCATGCTGCTCCCTAGAATCAAGTCACACCCTCGGGGGGAGCGCCGTCCGATGCTGATGACCTATGCCACGTGGAAGAAGCTGACCAACGCCGGGATGTTGAGCCGCCGGAGCAAGCTCCTGCGCGAGGTCGACAAGGTCCTCGAGCTCTACCATGACCTCGGGGGCGGCCAGTCCCGCGCGCAGGCGGTCTCCGAGGCGCTGACGACGTGGAAGAAGTCCAAGAAGAACTGGCGGAAGTCGGTCCGCAACAAGCGCGGCGCCCTCGACGTGCTGACCTGCCAGCTGAGCCGGCACCAGCCGACGAAGGCGGAGCGCAAAGCGCAGCACGAGGTGCGGGTCGCGGCCCGGGAGCACATAGGGACGCTGTTCCTCGACAAGAAGATCGTGCTGAAGTCGAAGTTCAAGGCCTTCAAGGAGCACAGCGGCAACGCCTACGACGGCCGGACCGTGTTCAAGGGCGGCAAGGAGATCGGCTCGCAGATCGAGTTCCCGAAGCCCGGCAACGGCGTCTTCACCGGCGAAGGCGGCCTGTTCGACGGCATCAAGAGCTGGCTGAAGGAGAACGTGGTCGACGCCGCGACCGACTTCCAGGAGATGGTGCAGGAAGCGCTCGGCCAGAGCCTGACCGAGCTGCTCGAGGCGATCGTGCCCTACGTCGGGCTCGGCTGGTCAGCCTACAAGAGCCGCAAGCACGGCAAGCTGCTCAAGGAGATGCTCGGCCACGAGGTCCAGCTGATCGGCGCCGAAGAGGCCTTCGCCGAGGGCGACGCCCTCGCCGCCCTCGAAGCGGTCAAGACCCTGCTGCGCCGCGAGACCGGCCGCAACGCCGTGCTGCTCGCCTCATACGGCACCGAGACCGCCGTCAAGACCGCCGCCCTGCTCGCCGACGGGGGCACCCTGAGCACCACCGTGGCCGGCACGGTCGCCGTCGCCGCCCGCCTGCTCCTGCGGCTGAGCGCGCTGCGGGCCGAGTACGACGAGAAGAAGGCCGGCGAGGAGTTCCTCGAGGAGTGGATGCAGCCCGAGAGCGAGATGTTCGGCGATCTGTTCGTCACCGAGGAGGAGAAGGAAGAGCGCGCCCTGCACCGCCGCCAGATCTTCGAGGTCTTCCCCCTCGCCGGCGCCTACTTCGTGATCAGCGCCGACACCTCGGTGCTGGTCAATGTGCTACACGACTACCTGTTCCACGACCCGGCCTTCATGACCGTGGTCGAGAACCTGGTCCGCAAGCACCTGCAGCCCGTGCGCGACGCCGCGCTGACCTGCATCCGCGAGCACCGCTTCCGCTTCACCGGCGAGTTCCCGAAGTTGACCGTCGACGCCCAGTCCGCCTTCTCCAAGGGGCAGATGATCAAGGGCGCCAACACCAAGCTGACCAACGTCAAGAACAAGCTCGGCAAGGGAGCCCTCACCGTCGGCCACAGCCTGCTCGGCAAGAAGCAGGACATCAGCGACCGCATCCGCGGCCAGGGCAGCGACGAGCCGCCGCCGAGCTCGTTCTTCTGAGCAGTGCCCTGGGGGACTGACTCCCCGAGTGCAGCTCTCCGAGGAACGAGGAGAGCCGCGCTTCGGCCTCACACCCGTCCCAGAGGAGTTGGGTGGCAGCCCTGTTCGCGCCGCCTCCGCCTGCCCAAGCTCCGACAGTCTGGTCTCCGACAAGTTGAGTCCCCCACGGGGGGACAACAGGGGGGCATCAACAAGCCAACAAAACACCTTCGTCCGGAGTGGAGGATCGCGTCGTGCGGGAATCCGACAAGTTGAGTCCCCCACGGGGGGACAACAGGGGGGCATCAACAAGCCAACAAGACACCTTCGTCCGACGGGGAGGTTCGCGTCGTGCGGGTCTCCGACAAGTTGAGTCCCCCACGGGGGGACAACAGGGGGGCATCAACAAGCCAACAAAACACCTTCGTCCGGCGGGGAGGATCGCGTCGTGTGGGAATGTCGGTCGGTGGCAGAACGGCTAGAGAGGCGGAGAGGGAATGCAACGCAGAGCGGGCCTCGGCCGACGGGCGCGGGATTGCGAGCGCGAACGCAAACTCCTACCGCGGACAGATCCTCTGGCACCGCAAGATCGGTCCCAACGGAACGACGGACGTGGGTAAACCACGCCCCTCCCAAGGTTGCGGGGTCTTCCCGCCCACCACGGATACGGTTGCCCCGACCAGCACAGTCGCAGCCGGGGCTTGCTAGTTCCGACCGTAGGCCGCAATTGCTGCGTACCGCTCAGGCGTACACCGCGTAGCCCATGAGCCCGACGAGACTTCCGGCGCTCGTCAGCCCCAGCGCGAGGCGCGGGAGGACACAGCCCGTGATCACGGTGCCCGACGGATAGTCCGTCTCGGGGATCTCCTGCAGTTGCGCGTCGGTGCCGATCCCCACGAACACACGGGAGACGAACGTGTCCTGTGCTTGGAACCAATCGATCATACGCTTCCATGGGGCGAGGTAGGCGTCTGGGTCCTCTTCCTCGGAGCCGTCGTATTGCACCGCTTCCCACCAGGCTCCGGAAGCTTCAAGGGGCTCTACGACAATCTCCGCCGGCGGGAAGATCGTCCCGGCAAAGCGTTCGCGGACCAGCGCGGGCGTGATGGTGGGAGGTACCGGATCGCCCACGTTCGCGGCGACGAAAAAGGGAAAGAACGGGTCGCTCGAACCAGACCCCATCCCGACCTCCACGCCTTGCATCAGTGCGGCTGCTTCATTCGCGAGTCGCTGACACAGGTTCAGCTCCTCGGGATCGACCCTGTGTTGCACGGCCTCGCCGCGTCGCGCGATCCGGCCGCTGCCGTAGACAATTGTCTGGCGGGAGATGATGTTGTTCGGCCACTCCGCACCCGGATCCTCCGCAACGTCGTAGTCTTTCATGCACTCGACGAACGGTAGTTGGCGGGACTCGTCGACCTCGAACTCCGTCAAAAATTCGGCCATGACCCTTCCTCGTGATTGTGGGTCGTCATTTTCTTCAGCGCACGGCGGGTTGGATCCAACCCGCCGACCGCATGCGGCCAAGAGTAGACAGTTTGCGGAAGGGAATCAACCTCATGTCCGGCCTCCGACCACGGATCTCGGCCTTCCAACCTGACCTGGCAACGAGCCGTTTCGCGGGCGCCGGAGGCTCGGAGCCGGCTCTTCCCGCTTCCACTTCCCCTGCGCCAACGCACTCCCGCCCGCCGGCCGAGGCCCGCTCTGCGCCTCTGCCTCTCTGCGCCTCTGCGTTGCATTCCCTCTCCGCTGGCCGCTCCCCGTTGCGCCACACCGGGCGCCAGAAGAAGGAGCAGCCAGGCCACCGCGCTTCGCATCGTCCCTACTCCCCGAGCGTCTCCAGCAGCACCGCGCTGGCCGCGGCGAGGGAGTCCTCCCCGAGCTGGGCCGCGAGCACCCGACGCCGCCCGTGCAGGTCGCGCAGCACCAGCCGCTCCTCGGCGCTGAGGCTCGACACCGGGAGCAGCCGGGCGGCGTAGGAGGCGCCGCGCTCGAAGTGCCGGAGCGCTTCCTGTAGACGCGCGGCGTCGCCGGCGAGGATCCGGCCGGCGATGCTCTCGGCGAGGGCGAACTGGCGCCAGAAGTCGCGCTCCCCGGGCAGGGCGCTCTCGCCCCACAGCCGGTAGAGCTCGAGCGCCGCCTCGACGCTGCGCAGGGCCTTCTCCGGGTCGTCCGGAGCCTGCACGCGGGCGAGCACGGTCAGCACCTCTGCGCGCTCGAGGCCCTGCCCCTCGTCGTCGGTCAGCCAGTTCTCGATCGGCAGCGCGCGCACGTGCGGCAGGTCGGCCTCGAGGGGGCAGTCGGCGAAGTGCTCGATCAGCTGGGCGGTCACGGAGAGCAGCTGCTCGGCCTGCGAGAGCTGCTCGCTCCGGGCCGCCGCGAGCTGGCGCTGCATGACCTCGTGCTCGCGGGCGAGCTCTTCGTTGCGGGCGCGGATCACGAACATCCCCGCCGCCAGCCCGAGCATCAGCAGGAGGCCGACCAGCACGACGAGGTGGAGCTTCAACCCTCCGCGTCCGAGCGCGTCCGGATGCGTCGCAGGAGCTCCGCGCGGAAGGCGCCCTTGTCGAGGCTGGCCTGCTCCTTCTGACCGTAGCGGCGCCAGGTCACCGTCCCCGCTTCCGCCTCCTGGGGCCCGACGACCAGCACGTTCGGGATCTTGTGGGTCAGGGCGTTGCGGATCTTCTTGCCGACCTTCTCCGCCCCGCGGTCGACCTCGGCGCGGATCTGCTCGGCGCGCAGCTCGCGCACGAGCTGCTCCCCGTACTCCAGCGTCTTCTCGCTGACCGGCAGCACGCGCACCTGGATCGGCGCCAGCCAGGTCGGGAAGGCCCCGCCGTAGTGCTCGATCAGGAAGGCCGCGAAGCGCTCGTGGGTGCCGAGGGGCGCGCGGTGGATGACGAAGGGGTGGTGCTCCTTGCCGTCCGCGCCGGTGTACACCAGGCCGAGCCGTCGGGCGATGGCGAAGTCGAGCTGGTTGGTGCTCGCCGTCTCTTCCCGGCCGGTGACCGTGCGCATCTGGAAGTCGACCTTCGGGCCGTAGAAGGCCGCCTCGCCGGCCGCCTCGACGTAGGGGATGCCCGAGTCGGCCATCGTGCGCCGCAGGATGCCCTCGGCCTGGTTCCAGCCCTCAGGATCGTCGACGTACTTCTCCTTGCCCTTCGGATCCTCGGGATCCCAGCAGCTCAGGCGCATGTAGTAGTCGTCGAGGCCGAGCAGGGCGTAGAGCTCCTTGTGCATGTCCATCACGGCGATGAACTCTTCCTCGATCTGCTCCCGCGTGCAGTAGGCGTGGCCGTCGTTCTGGCACATTCCGCGCACGCGCAGCAGGCCGGACAGCGAGCCGGAGTCCTCGAAACGGTAGACCTGCCCGTACTCGGCGAGGCGCAGCGGCAGGTCGCGGTAGCTGCGCGGGCGGGCGGCGAAGATCTTGTGGTGGTGCGGGCAGTTCATCGGCTTGAGCATGTAGCCCTCGGAGACGACCTCGCTGCCGTCTTCCTGGCTCTCCTTGAGCTCCATCGGCGGGTACATGCCCTCGGCGTAGTAGGGCAGGTGGCCGGTGCGGTAGTAGAGCTCGGCGCGGGCGAGGTGGGGCGTGGCGACGCGCACCCAGCCGGCCTTGAACTCGAGCTCCTTGGCGAGTTTCTCGAGCTCGTCGCGGAGCACGGTGCCGTTCGGCATCCACAGGGGCAGGCCGCGGCCGATCTCCGGGTCGAGCACGAACAGGTCGAGCTGCTGGCCGAGCTTCCGGTGGTCGCGCTTCTGGCGCTCCTCGAAGGCCTTGACGTGGGCGTCGAGCTGCTCCTTGTCCTCGAAGGCCCAGGCGTAGATGCGCGTCATCATCGCGTTCTTCTCGTCACCGCGCCAGTAGGCGCCGGCGACGCTGCGCAGCTTGAAGGCGTTCTTCGGGATCTGCCGCGTGCTCTCGACGTGGGGCCCCTCGCACATGTCGACGAAGGGGCCGTTGGTGTAGAAACGCAGGCTGTCGTTCTCGGTCTTCTCGAGCAGCTCGAGCGCGTACTCGGCCTTGTAGGGCTCGCCCATCTCCTCGATCTTGGCGAGGGCCTCCGCGCGCGGCAGGTCCTCGTAGGAGAAGCGCTGGTTCTTCTTGATGATCTTCTTCATCAGCTTCTCGATCTTCGGCAGGTCCTCCGGCGAGATCGGCTCGGGCAGGATGAAGTCGTAGTAGAAGCCGTCCGCGATCGGCGGACCGAAGCCGAGAGTCGTGCCCGGACGGTACTGCTGCACGGCCTGGGCGAGGACGTGGGCCAGGCTGTGCCGGATGCGGTAGAGTTGGGAATCCTTGTCGACCGTCGCGGGCATCGGAAGTCTCCTTCAGGGTGGAGCCGGCGCGCCGCCGGCGGGCCGGTGTTGTAGCCGAAGGTCTCGGGCAGGGGAAGAGAATTCGCCGTCGGCGCCCCGCGCTCCCGCTGGCTCGGGCTGGAAGGCAGCCGGGGTGGGCTACCAGTACTGCAGAAGCACGATGGCGAGGATGGCGGTCAGCACGAACACCACGATGCCGCTGATGAACAGCGGGTCGCGCGAGAGCCCCGTCGGCACGTTGCTCGACGCCTGGGCCCGACGAGGCTTGCGCGACGGCTTCGGGTTCCCCCCCGAGGAGCCTCCATCCTTGCTCGCCTTCGGCTTGCCGGCCTTCAGCTTGCCCTTCGACTTCGACTTCGCCTTCGCCGTCTTCGGCGCCTTGAGGCCCTTGCCGACCTTGCCGGACTTGGTCAGTTTGACCGGCTTGGACGCCTTGGCCGTGTTCTTGCGGTGGCTGGTCGCGTCGCGCCCGTATTGCTCGAGCACCTGGTCGATCGCCTTGATCAGCTTCTTCGGCGTCAGATAGCGCTCGTTCTGGTCTTTCTGCAGGCAGGTCAGCACGATGCCCTCGACCTCGTCGAGCAGGTCAGGACGATGCTCGCGGGGCGGAGAGGGCGGGTCGTTCTTGACCTTCTTGCGCACCTCGTCCTTGCTCTTGCCCCAGAAAGGCGGCCGCCCACACACGCACCAGTAGAGGGTGGCACCGAGGCCGTAGACGTCGCTGGCGGCGGTGATCGGACCGAAGCGGCCCCCGATCTCGGCCTGCTCTGGCGGTTGGTAGAGCGGCGTGCCGATCGCGCCCTTGTACTGGATCCCCTCGAACTTGTCGAAGGCGGCGAGCCCGAAGTCCATCAAGACCGCGCGGCCGGAGACGTCGAGCACGATGTTGTCGGGCTTGACGTCGCGGTGGATGATGCCCTGGGAATGGATCGAGCCGAGGGCGTCGGCGGTCTCGCGGATGATCGCGAGGGCGTCGAGCTGATCGATCGGCCCGCTGTCCTTGACGATCTCGCGCAGACTGCGGCCGTCGACGTACTCCATCGTGATGTAGTCGAGACCCTTCTCGCGCCCGATCTCGTGGATCTCGACGATGTTCGGATGGCGGATCTGCATCTGCACCGCCGCTTCCTTCTTGAAGCGCTCGATATCGCGCACGGTCGCCGAGGCCCCACCGATCAACAGCTTGAGCGCGAGGGGCTCGCCCTCGGCGCCGGGGTCGACCTTGAACACGGCCCCCATGCCGCCGCGGCCGATCAGCTTGAGGATCTTGTAGCGGCCGAAGGTCGCGCCTTCCTTGATGCGATCGAGGTTCTTGAAGAACTCGGTCTCGATGCTCTTGAGGGAAGGCTGCTCGGGGAACACGCTCGTGCCCTGCAGCATGCGCAGGTGCTCGACATCCGAGGTGTTCAGGTAGCCGGCGCGCTGCATGATCTCGGCCAGCGACACGCGCTCATTGCGGTCGTTGGCCTTCGCGATCAGCTCGAGCCCGTACTTGAGCTCACTGAGGTTGAAGTACTGGTGCTGGATGCCCAGGAGCCCGTACTCGAGATCAGTTCTCGAAGGAGCCATCTTCCTCCGCCGCGATTCCCCGGGGTGCGCGCGGGGAGTATACCCCTGCGGATCGGCCGGGTCAACTCGGGCCTGAGGGCCCGGCAGGAACATCCCGGCAGGCGGCCAGCGCTGGATCGGCACCCCGCGCGAGCGCCGTCTCGCCCCTCTAGCGGTGCATCTCGTGCAGGCGGGCGCGGATCGCCACGCTGTCGAAGTCCATGTCGAGCAGCGCGCCGACCTCCTCGAGGAACTGCTCCTCCGCCTGGTCGAGCTTTCCGTCGGCGAGGGCCATTCCGACCATCGCCTCGAAGAACACCTCACGCTGGTCGGAGGAGGCGAGGTGGCGGACCTGGCGCAGGATCTCCTGCTTCGGCTGGTTCAGCGAACGCAGCACCTGGCCCTTCTCCTCTTCCTCGAGGTCGAGCTTCTGGAAGGTGGTGTGGAACAGCTGCCGCTCGGCATCGGACAGCTCGCCGTCGGCCATCGCCATGCACAGGATCGAGGGCAGCATCAGCCCTTCGGCCTGGCGGTTCTGCTCGACCTTCTTGCTGACGTCGTCCGAGCCGATCGCCTTGCCGGAGAACACCGCGCCAGCGACCTGGTTCACGCTCTTGGAGAAGAAGCAGTAGAAGCCCTTCAGCAGCGAGCTGCGCACGCCCGGGATCGCGGTCTTCAGCACCGCCCGCCGGTAGATCTCCCGGCCGACGAAGCAGTCCTTGCCGCTGTCGGAGAGGAGCGCCTCGCGGGAGAGCTTGGTGCGGTGCGGCGTCTTCCGCACACGCCGCGACTTCGCCGCGAGATCGAGGCCGCGGTGGACGATCTCGATCAGCTCATCCTTGTTCGGGGACTTCCCATAGACGTCCGCGATCTCGAGCAACGCGACCACCTGCAGGCGCAGGAGCGCGTAGAGCTCGCAGAAGGCGTCCGCCACCGGCTCGGGCAGCGGCGTGGAGCCCCCGCTCTCGGCCTTCTCGATCGGCTCGAGGTCGTCGATGGTCAGCTTGTTCGCCTTGAGCCCGGCGAGACCCATCGCGACCCGGGCGATGTCCCGGACGTGGGCTTCGATCGCCTCTTCGGCGTCCTTGCCGGAGAACATCTCGCGGATGTCGCTGCGCTGGCCTCGCAGGGCCTGATCGTAGAGATCGCCGAGGGCGATCGAGAACCACGCCCCGGACTTGACCGACTCGCAGGTGAAGTGGGCGACGGCCGCCGCGGCGTTGGTGATCTGCTGGCCGAGGGCCTCGGCCATCTGCGAGCGCTTCGACTTGAGGGAGCGGCGCTCGCGGCGCGCGCGCTGGGTCGGCAGGCGCTTCCGCTTCGAGACGATCGAGCCGGGCCCCGCCAGCCCACGGGAGCCGGGGAACGGCTTGAGGGGACGCGTCTTCAGGGCGCCCCGGGCGCGCTGCGCGACCCCCGAGGTCTCGAGGATGGCCTGGGAGAGGATGCGCTGGCTCAGTCCTTCGAGGGGGAGCTGCGCCATCACCCACAGGTCGCCGTCGGGGTTGATGCTGTAGTGGGTGAAGAACAGGGTCGAGGTCTCGAGCAGGGCCTCGGCCTCGGAGATCAGCTTCTTGGCCGGCCCGAGCCGGACGCTGAAGGCCGCGAAGTAGCCGCCACCGGGGTGCTCGCGGGGGTAGATCGACACCGGCTCCGCGCCGGGGTCCACCCGCAGGCTGCCGTCGGAGTTGTAGCTCAGGACCCAGTCGTGCGCCTTGCACAGGGTCTCGAGCAACTTGACAAACTTCAAGGACTGCTCCCCTCGTCATCATCCGGAGTCTCGACAGCCGCGCTGTCGGGCCCGGCGGTGGACAGGGAATCGGCGGCGGGATCTTCCGGGGGCGGGCCGCCCTCGGGGCGGATCTCCTCCGGCATCTCGAAGAGCCCCTGTCCCTTCTCGAGCACCTCCTCGGGAAACGCGAACGCGAGGTTGCGCATCAGGCCGTACACCCCCGGCACGACCTTCGACTCCCGCAGCGGTGCCGCCAGTGTTCCGCCACCGGGCAACGCTGTCAAGGCGAACACCGCGACGACGATCATCAGGCAGGCCTTGAGCGCCCCGAGTACCCCTCCCCAGAGCCGGTCCAGGAAGGCGAGATTTTCCTTCTCCAGACGCTTCTTGAGCAGGTGCGCGAGGTAGGTCAGGGCGCCCCAGCTCGCACCGAGGATCAGGATGTAGGCGAGGTACAGATCCCAGGGCTTGCTCACGCTGGTGAAGGTCGCCGACAGGAAGGCGGCGACCTCGGCGCAGAACATCCGCGCGAGGATGAAGCCGACGATGATCGCGACGATGCGCGCGGCTTGATACACGAAGCCCTTGAGCAGGCCCCGGATGAAGAAGAAGCTGATCAGCACGACCAGGATCAGATCGATGCCGTTGAGATCGACGAACTTCATGCGCGACTCCAGCGCTGTCCTCCTCCTGATGATAAGGCCTGCGCCGACCCAACGCAAAAGTCGCTCCCGTGGCGAGCCAACCGCTCGCCCCCTTCGCGCGTCCCCGGCCCCACGCCGCTTGCCTGCGGCGGGTAGAGATGGTACAAACCAGCGGCCGGAGAGCCGGTCCTGCCTCTACGGAGACCCCCCATGCGCCTATCCTCCCTGTTCCTGTCCGCGTTGCTCTGCGGCGCGCTGAGTGCCGACCAGATCGTCACCCTGCAGTCGACGGTCTTCGACGACATCGCGACCATCATCGGCGGCACCGATGGGCTGGTCGTCACCACCGTCAGCGGCGAGATCCACGAGAGCGCCGACCTGCGACGGGTCGTCTTCCACTCGAAGTTCCAGCTGCCGCTGAACGGGCCCTTCCTGTTCGGGATGGCCAACGGCGACCGCCTGGCGGGGAGCATCGTCGAGAGCGTCGGGCTGGTCACCGTGTCCTTCTTCGACCTCCGCGCGCTGATCGTCATCGAGGCGATGACCGAGGATCCCCTGATCCACCTCGCGCAGCTCGAAGGCGCCGAGAAGCGCACGATGGACCAGATCGTCCTGCGCAGCAAGACCGCCTACGACGAGGTCTACGTCGACACGATCAGCAAGACCCGGGTCGACTTCGAGCTCGACGAGGAGTCGGAGTCGATCAGCCTGACCCAGATCCAGTCGATCCAGATCGCCGAGCTGCAGCCCCACGAAGCCAAGGAAGGCGCGAACCGCGTGCGGGTCACCCTGCTCGACGGCACGCGCGTCAGCGGGGCGCTCGAGTCCTACGCCGGCGGCACCCTGACGCTGGTCGACGTGTACGGCGAGCGGGTCGTCCTGAAGAGCGACGTGCTGCGCCAGATCGAGTTCCGCAACGACAAGGTGCGCTATCTCTCCGAGCTGCGGGCGACCGACGTCGAGCACCGGCAGTCGCTGATCGCGCTCGACTTCCCGCCGCGCTACAACCTGAACTGCATGAACCCTCCGGGGCCGCTGCAGCTCGGCGATGAGACCTACGACAACGGCATCGGGATGCACACCTACACGAAGATGGCGTTCGACATCTCCGAGCTCGGCGCGGTCTCGCTGCGCGGCCTGGTCGGGCTGAACGACCGCGCCCGCGACGCAGCCCTCAGCCACCCCGACTTCCCCTCCCCCGCCAAGATCCAGATCTACGTCGACGGCAAGCCGCACTTCGACGAGCCGGTCGCGCTGACCCTCGACGAGCGGGTGGTCGCCTTCGACGTGCCGCTGACGGGCGCGAGCCAGCTCGAGCTCGAGGCCGACTTCAACAAGACCTACGACATGCTCGGCCGGGTCGACTGGGCCGACGTCTTCCTCGTCCGCGAGTAGGCATCTGTCTGACAGTCCCTTCTGCGCTGTCAGGCGACGCCGACGGGCGCCATCCGCACCAGCCGCGCGATCTCCGCGACGAAGGCCGGCCACAGCCGGCGCGCGAGGTGATGGCCGAGGCCGTCGAAGACCCGCAGCCGCGAGCCGCGCAGCGCCCGGGCGGTGGCGCGGCCGGCGGCGCAGGGGATCAGCGGGTCGTCGTCCCCGTGGATCACCAGGCTCGGCACGCGCAGCCTGCGCAGGGCGCGCGTGCGGCTGCCCGAGGCGAGCACCGCCGTCAGCTGCCGGGCGCCGCCGCGCGGGTAGTAGCAGCGGTCGTAGCTGCGCTCGAGCACGCCGCGCAGACGCCGCTCCTCGAAGGGGAAGCCGTGGCCGCACAGCACCCGGTGCGCCGCCAACCCCGAGGCGACGGCCTGGGCGCGGGTGCGGCCGGGGCTGCGGAACAGGTTCTTCACCGCCCGCGGCTTGCCGAGCATGAAGCGCCGGTCGCCGGTCGTCGACATCAGCGAGGTCAGGCTGCACACCCGCTCGGGAAACTCGATGGCGACGGTCTGGGCGATCATCCCGCCGAGGGAGATGCCGACCAGATGCGCCGCCGGTACGGCGAGCGCGTCGAGCACGGCGACCGTGTCGCGGGCCATGTCCGACAACGTGTAGGGCGCCTCGACGGGCAGGCCGAGCAGGCGCCGCAGGAGCGCCCGCCGCGTGTCGGGGACGCCGGCCCCGTGCAGCTTGGTCGACAGCCCGGTGTCGCGGTTGTCGAAGCGGATCACGTGGAAGCCCTCGGCGAGCAGCCCGTGCAGGAAGCCCTCGGGCCACCAGATCATCTGCCCGGTCAGGCCCATGATCAGGACCACCGGCGGCCCGGACGGGTCGCCCAGGCTCTCCCAGTGGATGTCGACGTCGCCTTGATGGGCGGTTCCGCTCGCGTTGGGCTGCATCTGCTCCTCCTCCTGACCGCCCGAGCGTAACAGAAAGCCCGTCCCTCTGCGTCTCTGCGTCGAGAGCCCGTCCCGCCGCGATGGCACAGAGCGGCCCGGTGCGGTACAACGCAATGTAGCCTCCCTGCGTCCCGAGGTCCGCGATGCGCTTCACCCCGACCACCGCCGGCGTCCTGCTCGCCGGCCTCGCGATCGCCGGCGTCCTCGGCTTCGCCGCCCTCGAGCCCGGGCAGGACGCGCCGCCGCCGGCGCCCCCGCCCGCCGCGCCGCCTGCCGCCGCCCCGGATGATGCCGAGCTCGCGCGGCTGCGCGCGCGGCTCCACGAGCTCGAGGGTTTGCTCGCCGCGCGCCCGCAGGCCGCGCCGGAGCGGCCTCCCCCCACGCTCCCCCCGGCGCCGGAGTCGAGCGGCGTCGCAGCGAGCGCGTCGCCCCCGCTCGCGGCCGCAGCGGAGCCGGCGGAGCTGCGCGCTGGGGCGGGCAGCGACGGGGTGCGGGGCGAGCTGCAGCGGCTGCTGGCGCGGCTCGACGACAGCGTGCTCGAGGAGGCGAGCTTCTGGCGGCGGCTGACCCAGCTCTACCTCCTGGTCGGCGACCACGACGGGGCGATGCGCAGCCTGGTCGCGATGTATCCCCTCGCGCCGGGCAGCGACTTCTTCGCCGACGTGCTCGAGGAGATCCCTCCGGAGCTGCGCCTCGCGGGCCTGCAGCAGCTCACCGAGCGTTTCCCCGAGGACGAGGAGCTGTGGGGGCACCTCGGCGACAGCCACCGCGCGCTCGACAGCCACGACCTCGCTGTCGCCGCCTACGTGCGGGCCGTCGAGCAGGATCCGACCGACGCCGAGTGGACCGGCAAGCTCGCCGAGCTCGACCCGCTCCGCGCGGTGCCGCTGCTCGAGCGCAGCGTCCAGCTGCACGACAGGGACGACGAGCTGCTCGGCAACCTCGCCGATGCGTACCGCACCAGCGAGCGCGGCGGCGACGCCCTCGCGACCTACCTGCGCGCCCATGCGCTGGACCCGTGGGACCGCGAGTGGCTGCGCCGGGTCACCGAGCTCGCCCCCGACCAGGGCGTCGCGCTCGTCTCCGCGCAGCTCGAGGAGCGGCCCGACGAGCGGGAGTACTGGGCGATCCTCGGCGACGGCTTCCAGCGCCTCGGGGACACCGACGCGGCCGCGGACGCCTTCATCGAGGCCCTGCGCCGCTCGCCCCGCGAGGCCGAGTACCTCGAGCGCCTGATCGGCGTCGCTCCCGACCGCGCGTTGACCCACCTGCACGAGCGCCTGTCGGAGCGCCCGACCGACGACGAGGTGTGGGGCGACCTCGGCGATGTGCACCGCGCGATGGGCAACGACGCCGAGGCCCTGCGCCACTACCAGAAGGCCCACGAGCTCGACGAGAACGACCGCGAGTGGCCGCCGAAGATCGCCGAGATCGAGGGCTGATGGCGCGCGCTGCGATCCCCGTGGTGTCAGCGACCAGCCCCCGACCGCAGGCGCGGCGTCCGACCGCCATCCGCGGCCCGGCACAGCACTTGCGTAAATACGGAGGTGAACCGCCACGGAGGCCACGGATGAGCGCCAACAACGCCGCCGCGGGCGCTGCCGCCCACCACAACCATCTGCGCCTGGAAGAGGAAGAGCTGATGACCGGTTACGGACACGATGACGAAGGCTGGGAGTACAAGATCCTGCGCTCGCACTTCGGGGCGTTCAAGACCGACGACGCGGTCCTGCAGGCCTGCGCACAGGAGTCCGCCAACGGCTGGGAGCTGCTCGAGGTCTTCGATCGTGGCCGGCTGCGCTTCCGCCGCCGCGTCGAGGAGCGCAGCCTCGACGGCCGGCGCCACACCGGCATCCCGGTCTACCGCACGCTGTACCGCGGAGGGGGCGGCGGACTGGCGGTCGCGCTGGTCATCGGGCTGCTCGCCGCGTTGGTCGGCCCGATCGTCGCGCTCCTGCTGGCGACATAGCTCGAGCTCCGTCCGTCGAGTCCCCGGCTCACACCCCGAAGATCCCGCGCATGCCCCGCACCAGATCGCCCCCCTCGGGCAGCTCGGCCCCCGGCATCGCCCGGAGCGCGCGCCGGTACTCGTCCAACCACACCTCCATCGCCTCGCGCAGCTCGGGATCGGCCACGTCCCGCAGGATGCGGTGCTGGTCCCGGGGCCGGGCGAAGACGTCGAGCGCCGTGCGGGCGAGGCGCCTCCAGGCCAGCCCCGCCGTCGCCTTCGAGGGCCGCCGCAGGGTGCGCTCGAGCAGCTCGGCGAGCACGCCGAGGCGGGCCGAGGCGAGCAGCCGCTTGACCTTGATCAGGGGCAGGCCCTCGCGGTCGGCGACGGCCGCCTGGCTGTGGTCCTCGAACAGGTGGGCGGCGAGCACCTTGGCCTCGAGCGGCTCGAGGGCGCGCTGGCGCTCGCTCCAGCGGCGGGCAGCGCCGAGCAGCTCGGCGGCGAGGTCGATGCACTCCCCGTCCTCCGGGCTCGGGGCGGGCACCTCCTCGTCGGCGAAGGACTCGACGAGCACGTGCTTCCTCCTGCGCTTCAGGCAGGCGAGCACGCGGTTCCGCGCGACCCCGCAGAGGAAGCGGCGGAAGGGCCCGCGCTCGGGCAGGTAGCGGCTGAACAGCCGGTCCTTGATCTCGAGCAGGATCTCCTCGACCAGGTCCTCCCGGTCCTCCGACGCGACCCGCGGGTAGCGAGCGGCGATCAACAGGGCGAGCGGCTCGCGGTAGGCGTAGACCTCCTCCCAGCCGGGCTCGACGCCGAGCTGCAGCGCGTCGCAGGTCGTCTGCCAGAAAGATCCCACGGCTCCTCCCGATGATGCGAGTATAACGGGTCGGACAAAGATGGAAGCAGCGCCGGGGGTTCCGATGCCAGACTTCGACTACGACTACGCGATCATCGGCTCGGGCTTCGGCGGCAGCGTCTGCGCCCACCGCCTGACCGAGAAGGGCTACCGCGTCGCCGTGATCGAGCAGGGTCGGCGCTTCCGCAGCGAGGACCTCCCGGGCTCGACCTGGAACCTGCGGCGCTACATCTGGGCGCCGCTGCTCAAGATGTTCGGCATCTTCGACATGACGATCTTCAAGGACCTGGTCGTCTTCCACGGCGCCGGCGTCGGCGGCGGCTCGCTGGTCTACGCCAACGTCCACCTCGAGCCCGACGACGCCTTCTACAGCGACCCGCTGTGGAACCATCTCGCCGACTGGAAGGCCGAGCTCGCGCCCCACTACGCCGAGGCCCGGCGCATGCTCGGCAGCAACGAGCCGCCGCGCATCTTCCCCTCCGACGAGGCCCTGCGCGAGGTGCTCGAGGAGATGGGCCAGGGCGACACCTTCAAGAAGCACACGGTCGGCATCTTCTTCGGCACCCCGGACGAGGAGGTCGACGACCCCTTCTTCGACGGCCGCGGTCCGAAGCGCACCGGCTGCAACTTCTGCGGGGGCTGCATGGTCGGCTGCCAGGTCGGGGCGAAGAACACCCTCGACAAGAACTACCTCCACCTCGCCGAGCAGGGCGGCGCGCGCATCCTCGCCGAGACCCGCGTGCGCGACGTGCGGCCCCTGGCCGGCAAGGACGGCGCGGCCGGCTACGGCATCCGGGTCGAGCGCTCGACCGCCTGGTTCTTCCGCAAGCCGCGCACCATCCGGGCCCGCCGGGTGATCTTCTCGGCGGGGGTGCTCGGCACCCTGCGCCTGCTGTTCGCCTGCCGGGAACGGGGCTCGCTGCCGAAGCTCTCCCCCCGGCTCGGGCACTACGTGCGCACCAACTCGGAGTCGATCCAGGCCGCCAACGTCTACGACCGGGACATCAGCCGCGGCATCGCGATCAGCTCCGGCGGCCACACCCCCGACGGGACGCACGTCGAGATCTTCCGCTACGGCGACCGCGCGGACTCGATGAGCGTGCTGACCACCGTGCACACCGGGGGCGGGCGGCTGCCCCGCCAGCTGTACTTCCTCGGCGCCCTGCTGCGCCGGCCCTGGTCGGCGGTGCGCCGCCTGCTCTGGCCCTTCGGCTGGGCGCGGGGGCTGGCGGGGGTGCTCGCGATGCAGTCCCTCGACAACCATCTGCGCATCCGCTTCCAGCGCCGCTGGTGGTGGCCCTTCGTCAAGGGACTCAGCACCGACTGGGGCGACGGCAGCAAGCCGCCGACCTACATGCCCGAGGTGCATAGGGTCACCGAGCGCCTGGCCGAGAAGCTCGGCGGCGAGCCGGCCTCGGTCAGCCCCGAGGTGCTGCTCGACACGACGACCACCGCCCACATCCTCGGCGGCTGCCCGATGGGGGTCGACGCGAGCGAGGGCGTGCTCGACAAGGACAACCGGGTCTTCGGCTACGACGGCCTGTACGTCGTCGACGGCTCGATGGTCGGCGCCAACCTCGGGGTCAACCCCTCCCTGACCATCACCGCGATGGCCGAGCGGGCGATGGCGCGGGTGCCGGCGAAGAGCGAGGCGCTGGGATCGGACGGTCGCGTCCGGGATCGTTCGGTTGTTCGGCGACAAACAGGCCTCGGTGCGCCCGGGTAGGGCGCAACACCCACAGCTCGCGTCCGAGGCAAGCACCGTGACGCACACTCCTCGACCTCCTCTCCTCGTACCTCGGAGAAGAGATCTGCGGTGGTGTCGCAAACAGGGCTGCCGCCCAACTCCTCTTGGGTAGCCTGCACCCTTGACCCTCGCTCCTCGTTCCTCGGAGCGTGGGTCGGCGGGAACGCGTGCCCAGGCCTGGCGACCCGATCGTAAAGTCCCTCATCCTCCTTTACACTTCTCCGTCGAGCACCGGACCCGGAACCCGGCTCCCGGCCCGTGATCAGCACCCCGTGCCGTTGGAACGCACTTTGCACCCCTGATCGAGGATCACACGACCGGGGGGTCACCATGGCCGACAGCGAGAAGGTGCGGCATCCGACACGCCACCTGAGCCGGCGCACCCTGACGGCGGGCCTCAGCCTGCGCAGCGGGAGCGTCTACAAGTTCGTCGTCAAGAAGCGCAGCCTCGACAACGCGCGCTGGCTCGACGGCACGACCGGTGAGGAGCGGACGACCGCCCGCTCCGGGGCGAGCCTCGAGCTCGTCGCGGCGGTCAAGAACCCGAAGGAGCAGACACCGCGCTTCGCGATCTTCGAGCGCGATGCGGACGGCGAGGACGATCCCGTCGCCACCGTCGAGGGCCGCATCGAGGACGGGCTGGCGCGGGCGACCTGGGCGTACACCTACGTCGACGACGAGGACGAAGAGGGCAGCGGCAAGCCCTACACCAGCCCCGAGCTGTACTTCCGCTGCACGCTCGGCGAGCTGTCGACGCAGTCCGGGCTGCTCGCCTTCGAGGACTTCGTCGAGCTCGTCTGCCGCGACGCCGCCGGCCAGCCCCGCTCCGGCCTCGCCTACACGCTGACCCTGCCGGACGGCAGCAGCCGCCAGGGGACGCTCGACGACCAGGGCCGCGCCCGCGTCGAGGGCGTCCCCCCCGGCCGCTACAGCGCGCGCTTCGAGGCCCCGGAGGACGACGAGCCCGCGCTCCCCGTCCTGCCGCCGCCGGTCCGCCGCGCGCGCCGCTCCGCAGGTCTGGTCGCCGCGGGCGGAAGCCCCGACCCCACAGCGCCCCCGGCCGAGGACTTCGTCGAGATCGAGTGCGTCGGCCTGGACGGGGCCCCGCAGGCCGGCCTGCCCTACATCCTCGAGCTCGGGGATGGAGAGGAGCGCCGGGGAACCCTCGACGAGCATGGCTGCGCCCGCATCGAGGGCATCCCCCCGGGCCGCTACCGGGTCCGCATAGACCCCGCGGCGTGAGCTTCCGTCCACTCCCCCAGCCGAGGACCCACCGATGCCGACCGAGAACGACAAGATCGCGAAGAAGATCGAGAAGCTCGAGCAGGAGCTCGCGGCGCTGACGAAGAAGGAGGCCGCGACCCGCGCTTCCCTGCCCGCGAAGCGCGCGGCCGTCCAGCAGGCCTACCAGACCTGCCAGGGCAAGGCCGGGGCCGGCGTCGGCCTCGCCCACGGCGCGAAGGAGCACCAGCGGCTCGTCGAGGTCGACCCGGTCGAGCTCAGCGGCTTCCCGCTCTGCAAGGAGCCGCGCTGGGCGAAGGCCGTCGCCGCCCTGTGCGCGGCCCACGCCGCGGGCAAGAAGCAGCTGCGGCTCGCCTTCGCCGAGCTGCCGGCGCGGGCCCTCGTGCTGCTCGACCCGGACTGGGAGAAGGCCGCCGACGGCTTCCCCGATCTCGGCGAGGGGCTCGAGCACGCCATCGACTACTACAGCCTGGTCGGCGACCCGGAGGAGCTCGACAAGCTCAGCGTCGACGCGTCCCCCTTCGACAAGCTCTGGAGCGAGACCCGCAAGCAGCTGCTCAAGCACTGGCGGGCCTGGGCCAAGGCGCGGGGGAAGCGGCCGGGAGCGCTGACGAAGGAGCTCGAAGCGAAGAGCCCCCGCAGCGCCGACGAGGACGACTGGGTGCGCCTGGTCCCCGTCATGCGCTGGGCGAAGAAGGGCAGGACCTACCCCCAGCGCATGGGCAACGCGATGTTCGCGGTGTTCACCGAGATCTACGCCCGGACGGGCCTGGCCGGCGCGCTGCGGGCCTACGACGACGCCCGCGATGCGCTCCTGTTCGCGCGCTCCGAGGTCGAGTCGCTGGCCTGGAGCGTCAAGAACGCGCAGCGCATGATCGGGCTCTACAAGACCGAGCAGACCCGCCTCGAGCAGTCCGGCGAGGTCCTGCGCTTCCTCGAGCGGCAGAAGCAGGAGCTCGGCGGGAAGCTGCCGCGCGAGAAGCCCTGGTTCCGCACCGAAGAGGACCCGGACTTCCCGGGGCTGGCGCGGAAGAAGAAGGCGGTCTTCGACGCGGTCGCCGACGTCGCGGCCGGCATCCTCAGCCCCGACAAGAAGCACGAGCGCTGCGCCTTCCTCAGCTACGTCTCCTTCGACGTCCGCCACCGGCTGCGCTACGCCTACGCGATGGAGAACCGCTACCGCAAGAAGGGCACGTGGAACGCGAAGCTCGCGAAGACCTACCAGAAGTGGCTGGTCGAAGAGCAGCAGTTCCAGGCCCAACGCCTCGGCGCCGAGGTCGCGAAGGCCGCCTCCGCCGACACCCGCTGTAGCTGCAGCGCCGGCCGCGCGATGCGCGACCTGCAGAAGAAGGTCGACGCGCTGGCGAGCTACCTCCAGAGCCCGGAGTGTCTGACCCACATCGAGCGGGTCGACGGCTCCGCTGCCGACTACCTGCGCGAGCAGATCAACTTCATCAAGGGCTTCCGCCCCTACTACTACGGCGACCACCTGTACCAGGAGCTGCTCGCGGTGCGCTTCCACCGCCTGTACCTCGAGTACGTCGAAGACCTCGTCGAGATCCTGCGGGACAAGAAGACGAAGATCCTGAAGTGGGAGGACGGCAAGCTCGAGTTCCGCTCGGGCCAGACCGAGGAGGTCACGCTGCTCAAGACCCCGCCCCTGCCCCCCTCCCCGCGCACGCCCTGGTTCAAGCCCGACTTCATGGCGACGCTCGAGGACCCCGTGCGCCGGGTCGAGGCGATGCTCGCCGTCGTCGAGGTCCAGCAGGTCCTGCGCACGCCGCGGCCGCAGATCCGGGCGAGCGAGAAGGAGCTGACCGCGCTGTTCGACAACCTGATGGACGAGAACGCCATCCAGCGCTGGGACAAGGACCGCCAGTGGCTCGAGTTCTGCGACCGCTTCGTGCTGCTGATCAACCAGCTGCTGATCATGACGATGCCGGCCGACGAGCTGGGACGCGCCCGCATCCTCGCCCGCCTGACCGTCCACATGGGCCTGATCAGCGGCACCGACGACCCGGAGGCGAAGATCCGCCGGGCCCGCGCCCCCTTCGAGGCCCTCGCCAAGGCCCTGCGGGAGCGCAAGGCCGGCGAGGAGTGCGTCCCCGCGGACAGCAGCGACAGCCTGCTGATGCGGGGCTTCAACACCGTCGTCAAGGCGGGCAAGCTGCCGAAGCGGGTGTGGAACGCGTGGCGGGCGGCCTTCGACGCCGAGCCGAACATCTCGAGCCCCGGGGAGGCCATCCTCGGCGGGGCGGTCGCGCTCGGCGCGGCGATCTCGCTGGTCTACGCCTTCAAGACCAACGAGGAGTGGTCGACGCGCGACAAGCTGTCGGCCGCGAGCGACTTCCTGACCATCATCGCCGCCGCCGAGGACGGCATCTTCGCCTGGCGCCAGGCCAGCCTGGCCAAGCGCATCGCCAAGCTGCCGAAGGTCGAGGGCTGGCGCGCCCGGCGCTTCGTCAACCGCGCCCTCAACCAGCGCTGGATGCTGCGCGCCGGGCTGCAGTGCCTCGGCGTGCTCGCCGACGGCTTCGTGTTCTACATCGACTTCAAGAACTTCTGCGACTCCTACGGCGCGGGCCACTACAAGCAGGCGATCGGCGACGGGACCGCCCTGGTCGGCTCCGGGCTCGTCCTCGCCGGCACCTCCCTCGGCACCTTCGCGACCATCGCCAAGGGCGCGGGCTGGCTGGTCGCGGGCGGCAAGGCCCTGGCGGTGATCGGGACGGTCGGCGCCTGGTGCCTCGGCATCGGGGTCGCGGTGGTGATCATCGGCCTGGTCGTCGCCTGGGCGCTGTCCGAGGGCAGCGAAGAGGAGAAGTACCGGAAGGCGTGGCTGCGGGGCATGGGGCGCTTCTACGTGCTCGACCCGCAGTACTCGATCATCAACTTCCACCAGGGGGTGCGCTCGAAGAAGTTCGACCAGCTCGCCGAGAAGACCGGCTCGGTCCGGATCATGCTGGCCTGGCCGGGCAAGAAGAAGAAGCTGTACGCGCGCTTCATGGACTCCGACGGCGAGGGAACCGACGACGTGATCCCCTACGACGGGAAGAAGAGCGTCGAGATCACGACCGACGAGCACGGCCACGTGTACTTCGCGCCGGACAAGCTCAAGGCGGGCCTGTACCAGCAGTCCGAGGGGCTGATCGGCTCCTACGCCGACCTCTACCTCGAGCTGAGCGAGGATGACACCTTCACCGCCGGCGAGACCTGGTACTCGAAGTACTACTACTGCGAGCTCGAGACCTCCGGCAACGCGGCGACCATCGTCGACGCGACCGAACAGGACTACGGCGGCATCGACGCGCGCTGAGGGCTTGGCCCCAACCGTACCTCTCGCTATGATGGGAGGAAACAACCCTGTCTCCGGAGGAAGAAGAGATGTCGAAGCCCCAGCTCGTCGTGCAGGTCCCGCAGAAGCCCCTCCCGACCCTGACCGTCAAGACCGGCGTCACCGCCGGGATCCGCATGCGTCGCTGAGTCGACGGAAGCCGCGATGACCCTGCCATCCCTGAACGTCCAGACCTCGGCGAAGCCCGCGCGCCCGGGCCTCAGGGCACGCCGCTGAGCGCATGTATCGCCGCGCGCGCTTCGTCAGCCTGAACGACGCGGGCCCCGCGCAGATCCGCCTCTGTCACGACGTGACGGGGGCGTCTGCGATGGTGTCGCTCGACACGGCCCGGCTCTTCCTCGCCCTGCCCGCCGACCGCTTCGTCCGCGCCGACGCGCTCGACGCCCTGCTCAGCCCGGCGCTGCAATCGCTGGAAGCGGACGCGCTCGCCGCCTGCCTCGACGCCCTGGTCGGCGCGGGCCTGGTCGAGAGGCCCGACCGGCGGGTCTCCCTCGGCTACGACGACGTCGCCGCCCTCTACGACGCCCGCCCTCCCCCGGATCCAGCGCTGTTCGAGATCATCCGCGCCCACACCGGGCCCGAGCACTGGCGCGCGGTCCTCGACGTCGGCACCGGCACCGGGCAGGTTCTCGAGCCGCTCGCCGCCGCCGGCCCGGGCGCGCTCTACGGGGTCGACCTCAGCGAGGCGATGCTCGAGCGGGCCGCGGCGCGCTGCGCGCGGTCGGGCATCCAGGTCAGCCTGCAGCAGGCCCGGGCCGAGGCCCTGCCCTTCGCCGACAACGCCCTGAGCCTGGTCG
Organism: bacterium; assembly: GCA_030428695.1. The sequence goes on along the minus strand of JAUIEM010000035.1, from coordinate 11,659 downwards.
TGGTCTCCTCGGCGCTGTGGTGGTTCGACGGGCCCCGCTTCTGGCGCGAGGTCTACCGCGTGCTCTGCCCCGAGGGGCGGATCGCGGTGCTGACGACGGGGCCGGGCCAGCGCTTCTACGATCTGCTCGAGAGGTTCCAGGTCAAACCGCCGCCGGACCTGTGCTGGGACGTCGCGACGATCGTGCACGACCTCCCGGCCTACGTCGGCCTGCTCCACTTCGCGACCGCGGCGGGGACGATGCAGCTCGCCGACCGGCAGCAGCTCGTCGACATGGCGCTCTCCCTCGCGCCGCGGGGCAGCGAGGACGCGCTCTACGAGGGGCTGGAGGCCTTCGACGGCAGCGGCCTGAGCTGGCCGCTCACGCTGCCGACGGTGTCGTCGGTCGCCGTGCTGCGCACCTTCCGGCTTCCATGAACGGACCGGGGCCCTCTTGACCTCAGAGGGGACGTCGGTCCCGGCCGACGACGGGGGTGAACCCTCCCCGACCTCGGTCTGTGGGGTCTACCCCCGCCCGACGGACCGGCATAGAACCGGCGCTGAGCCCCTCACGCGAGCAGCGCGACGAGGATCAGCACCACGCCCGCGATGATCGTCAGCTTGAGCAGCGCCCCGAGCGCCGCCCCGAGCAGCCAGGGCAGGAGCCACAGCACCCGGCTCCGATGGCGGTAGTGCCAGCGCGGCCAGGCGGCGAGCCAGTCGGCGAGCGGCCAGATGAAGAAGCCCCCGAGGGCGAGCACGATTGCGCAGGCGGCGCCCCCTTCGAGCCACAGGGTCTCCTCCCCGGTCAGCGCGCGGAAGCCGATGTCGCCGCGCAGCCAGGCGACGAGCAGGTAGACCGCGAGGAGCAGCGGCAGGATGTTCAGCGCCAGCAGGAGCCGGAAGTGCTCGCGCACGCGGAAGCGCAGACGGGGCGGACCGGCCATCGACTCCCCTCAGCGGCGCGGCGCCGCGCCCCAGCGCTCGATCGCCTCCTGGACGGCGCCGAAGTCGATCGGCTTGCTGATGTAGTCGTCCATACCCGCGGCCAGACAGCGCTCGCGGTCGCCGACCAGGGCGTTGGCGGTCATCGCGATGATGCGCGGGCCGCGTCCCGCGAAGCGCTCGCGGATCATCCGGGTCGCCTCGAAGCCGTCCCGGAGCGGCATCTGCACGTCCATGAAGACCAGGTCGTAGGGCTTGCGCTCGACCGCCTCGAGGGCGGCGACCCCGTCCTCGACCAGGTCGGGCTGGTAACCCATGGTCTCGAGCAGGCGCCGGGCGACGAGCTGGTTGACCGCGCTGTCCTCGGCGATCAGGATGCGCAACGGCAGCCGCGTCCCGAGCGTCCGGTCCAGGCTGCTCGCCGGCACCGAGGGCTGGTGCTCGGGTCCGGTGCGCAGGCTCTTGACCAGGGCGGCGCGCAGGCTGCCGCGCTGCACCGGCTTGCGCACGCAGCCGTCGACCCCGACCGGGAGCCGCGGCGGGTTGCCCGGCAACAGGACGACGCAGCGCGGCCGCGCGTCGATGCGCGCGAGCTCCTGGACGAGCGGCATCAGCTCGGCGAGGGAGCGAGCGCCGAGCAGGACGATGGTCGGAGGATGCGCGCCCCTGCACAGCTCGAGCAGCGCCTCCGGCGACGGCTGCACCTCGGCGTCCATCAGCCAGCCCCGGCACCAGCGGCGCAGCACCTCGGCCTGGCGCGGGTTGCGCTCGTAGAGGGCGAGAGGCAGGCGCTTCAAGGTGCGGAACAGGCGGCTGCTGCGGGGCGGATCGAAGACCCGCCCGGCGCGGACCGTGAAGGTGAAGTTCGAGCCCTCTCCCGGCTCGCTGCTCAGGCCGATGCGTCCGTCCATCAGCTCGACCAGCCGGCGCGAGATCGCGAGGCCGAGGCCCGTGCCGGGGCGGGTGCCGCCGTCGTCGACCTGGGAGAAGGCGTCGAAGATCGCGTCGAACTGCTCCGCGGCGATGCCGACGCCGGTGTCGCGCACCGAGAACTCGAGCTCGACGTGCTCCGCGGCCTTCGACAGCCGCCGGATCGACAGCACCACCTCGCCGCCCTCGCAGAACTTCAGGGCGTTGCTCAAGAGGTTCCCGAGCACCTGCAGGAGCCTCCGGCGGTCGGCGACCACCGCCGCGGGCACGTCCGGGCCGGGGGCGTAGATCAGCTCGTTGTCGGTGTCGGCGGCGGCGGTCGCGTAGAGGCCGAGGACCTCCTCCATCGCGTCGTGCAGGACGAAGGGCTCGAGGTTGAGGTCCATCTTGCCCGCTTCGATCTTCGAGTAGTCGAGCACGTCGTTCAACAGCTGTAGCAACACCTCGCCGCTGCTGAGGATCGACTCGGCGACCGAGCGCTGCCCGCTGTCCAGATCGCTCTCGAGCAGCAGCTGCACCAGCCCGATCACGCCGTTCATCGGCGTCCGGATCTCGTGGCTCATCGTCGCGAGGAAGCGCGACTTGACGCGGGAGGCGGCCTCGGCCTGGTCGCGCGCCGACGACAGCCGGGCGTGCTGGCGGCGCAGCTTCCGGTTGGCCGCCTCGAGCTCGGCGGTGCGCGAGGCGACGCGCTTCTCGAGGACGGAGTGGGCTTTCCGCAGCCGGGCCTCGGAGCGCTCGAGCTGACGGATGGTGTCGAGCTGGCGCTCCTCGCGCACCCGCTCCTCGCGCAGGTCCCGCAGGATCAGCAGGCAGCCGTGGGCGGGCAACGGCAGGAAGCGCAGCGCGATCGGCGTCTCTTCGGGCAACAGCCGCGCGTCGCAGATCTCGTGAGGCAGGCCGCTCGCGAGGGTCGCGCCCAACACCTCCGCGGGCGCCTGGTCCAGGCCGAGCCGCGGGAGCACGCAGCCTCCGCGCAGCTCGTCGGGCGCCCCGCCGAACAGCGCCGCGGCGATCGCGTTGCAGCGCAGGAAGCGGCCGTCCGCGTCGAGCAGACAGGCGGCCTCCCCCAGACCGTCGACCAGCGCCGTCTCGAGCGCGTCGCAGAGGTGGAGTGGCCGGGCGGAGGTCGGCGCGCTCAGCGCTTCTTTCCCCGCCGCCACCGGCCCGCCTGCGGGAAGGGCCGCGCCGCTGTCTTTTTGCATGCTCTCCACCCGCTCCTCCGCCCCGGGGGATCGTGCTCCACGGTAACACAAACCCGGCCCCCCTGCAGCCCGCCGCGATGGGGTCGGCGTTGGACAGGAGGCCGGCGAGGATGGACAGTAGAGTCGGGGCTCATGAGGACGCGGATGAAGCGCGCACAGGCACTCGAGCTGCTCGGCTTGCCGACGACCGCCACGACACGGCAGGTCGAGCGCGCCTTCCATCAACGCTGGCAGAGCCTGCAGAAGCAGGGCCGGGACGCGCGCGACGCCGAGGAGAAGGCCGCCTGCTGGGAGCGCCTGCAGCGCCTGCAGGAGGCCCGCGAGCTCGCCCTCGAAGAGGAGCAGGGCTGGCGCAGCGAGGCGCGGGTCAGCGGCAAGCGCACCAAGCCGGAGTTCATGGTCCAGGTCCCCGCCGACATGCTCGACGACTTCGCGGTCAGCGTCGTGCCGCTGCCCCCGAAACCCGCGCCCCGCCCGGTCGCAGCCGACGACTTCGGGCTGCCCCGCGAGGCCGCGCTGCCGCGCCCGCCCCCCCTGCCCGCGGCATCTCCGGCCACGGCGGCCCCACAGCCGGCGGCGGGCCCGCCCCCGCCGCCCGCGCCCCCGAAGGTTCCGGCCGCGCCCCCGACGGCGCCGGTCCCGAAGCCCCCGAAGGCGCCGGTCCTGCAGGGTCCGCGGCCGTCCGCGCGCAACCATCCGGCACAGCCGCCGCCCCTGCCCGCGGCCCTCGGGGAGCAGCCGACGGCGGGTCCGAGCGGCCGGCTGGTGCCGCTGACCCGCTCCGGCGAGATCCGGGCGGCCAACCGCGCCCGCCTGGTGGTCTGCGATGGCGACCGCGAGATGACCTTCCCGCTCGGCGAGTCGACCTCCCTCGGCCGCTCCCCGGACAACGACCTCGCCTTCCAGAGCGGACGCCTGTCGCGCTACCAGTGCCGCTTCCAGCGGATCGACGGTGAGCTCGTCGTCATCGACATGGGCAGCACCAACGGCACCCGGGTCAACGGCGTCGCGATCCACCGCCAGGTGCTGAAGAACGGCGACACGATCAGCGCCGGGCGGCTGACGATGACCTTCCTCGCGCCCGATGTCCCCCAGGAGTCGATCGACCTCAGCGGCGACGACGCCCGCCGGCTGTGGCCCTGGCTGCTCGCCGCCGCCCTGCTGCTCGCCGCCGCTGGCGCGCTGCTGTGGTGGTGGTGGTAGCGAACCCTCACTTTCCTGTAGACTCGTGGCGGTGCCGCGAGAACGGAGGCGTGCGATGCCCTCACAGGTGTGTATGGGAGCCCAGATGCAGTGCTGCTTCGGGTCCGCCCCGGCGGTGCTGGCGGTCGTCCGCCCCACCAAGGTGGCGGGCACGATGCCGATGGCGAACATCCAGGACAACAAGCCGCTGGTCAACATCCCGACCTTCGGCACCTGCATGACGCCGACCAACCCGGCCGTCGCCAGCGCGACCGCGGCGGCGCTCGGCGTCCTGACCCCGGCGCCCTGCGTGCCCGCGACCAGCGCCCCCTGGCTGCCGATCTTCCCCCACGTGATGGTCGACAATCAACCGACCCTCGTGCAGGGCACCGTCTGCATGTGCTCCTACGGCGGCGTGATCCAGTTCACCAACGCCGGGCAGGTCGTGATCGACGTGACGATGAGCGGTCCTCCGACCGGCGGCGGAGGGGGCGGAGGAGCCGGCGCGCCGCCGGACGTCGACGCCCTGATCGCCGAGGCCAACGCCGCTTCCGAAGAGAAGATGGCCGAGATCGAGGAAGAGCTCGAGCAGAAGAAGCAGATGTACGCCGCGATGAGCAAGGAAGAGCTCGAGGAAGCGATCGCGAGCGGTACGCTCGAAGAGGCCGACCTGACCCTGGCCCAGCAGGAGCTCGACTCGCGGGATTGAGCATCAGCGCACTGTCAGTGCCCGACGCGGCGAGCCGGCGCCGCCGCCTCAGGAGATGGCAGCACCCCGGGACCGAGCCGCACCACAGCCGCGGCATCTCCGGCGAGGCCCGGGGCCGTCATCCGCCCTCCCGGTCAGCGCGACGCCTCCTCCGCCACCCGCTCCACCTCCCGGAACAGCAACGCCCCGTCCTCGAGCCGGTAGCGCTCGACGACGTGGAAGCGTCCCGGCTGGATGCCGTTCCGCGGCGAGCGCAGCGTGCGCCTCCGGTAGAGCGTGACCGCGTCCTCTCCGACGTGGATGAAAGGCGGCGCGGTCCGTTGCTGCCAGACCACGCTCGGCAACAGGTTGGGGGCTTCCCACCAACGCCCGGTCGAGAGGTCGTAGCAACGCAGCAGGTGTCCGTCGTCGTGCACGACCCGGCCCCGGGCCATCATCATGTACCCGCCCGACCGACTCCAGCGCTGTCCACCTTGCCCGTCGAACAGGGTGTACCGCACCTCGAGCATCCGGAAGTAGGGCTGGTCGATCTCGACCTTCAACTTCGCACCGCAGGGATCGATCAGCCAGCGCTCCGCCCACAGGCCCAGGGGCGGGTCCGCGTTGAAGGCGAGAATGCGCTCCGCCACGCGCTCGAGGGAGGCCCAGGCCTGGGGGTGCAGCCTCTCCCGCTGCGCTTCCAACGCGAGCATCGCGCCCGGACCGAGCGCGAGGAGCCGGGCCTCGCCCTCCGCGCGCACGTCCGGGTCCGCGGCTGCGAGCTGCTCGATCAACCCCGGCAGCCGCGCCCGCTCGGCGTCGCGCAGGGGCGGTGCGAGGCTCCAGGGGCGGGGCAACAGCGCGGGGCTCTCGTCGACCGCGGGGGCGGCGCAGCCGAGGACGGGGACGAGGAGCAGAACGAGAGAACGCGGCATCGCGGCCATCCGGCGGCGGGGCCTGCCTTGTCCCGCGGCCGGGTCACCGGGCCGTCACGCCCTCGCGAGGCTCGTCTGCGTCAGCCCAGCCTCTCCGCCTCGTCGTCCCAGGCGGAGATATAGCCGTCAAAGGCCTCCGCCGCCTCGAGGAAGCCGGCGTAGTACGGGTGCGCCCCGAGGGTCGCGCTGTCCCCGACGACGATCAGCAGCCGCCGCGCCCGGGTCAGGGCGACGTTGAGGCGCCGGGTGTCGCGCAGGAAGCCAAGCTCTCCCTTGGGGTTGCAGCGCACCAGGTCGACGATGATCGCCTCCTTCTCCCGACCCTGGAAGCCGTCGACGGTGCCGATCTCCAGGCCGGCCGCGAGCTCGTCGGCGAGCCGGCCGCGCAGCTCGCGCACCTGGGCGTCGTAGGGGGTGATGATCGCGAGCGCGGAGGCCGGTAAGCCCCGGCTGAGCACCCGCCGCGCCTCGGCCGCGACGCGCCGCGCCTGCTCGGGGTTCGAGGTGCTCGGGTCGTCGCCGAAGCGGCGCTCGGCCCAGCCCTTGCCGGCGCAGTCGACGAACACCAGGGGCCCCGGACGCAGGGGATCGGGCCCGACCCCGGGCAGCTCCTCGAGGCGCTGGGAGGCGACCGCGGGGGCGGCGAGCAGCAGACCGTCGTACTTGCTCTCCGAGGGGAACTGCATCAGGATCTCATCCATCCGATGCTGGACGCGCAGCAGGGTCTGTGGAACCTCCGGGCGCGCGATCAGCCGCTCGAACAGGGTCCTGCTCAGCCCGCCCCGCGCGGCCTCGCGGTCGACCACCGTCGGCGGCAGCTGCTGGTGGTCGCCGGCGAGCACCACCCGCCCGGCGCGGCTGAGTGGGACGAGGGCGATCGGATCGGTCGCCTGGCTCGCCTCGTCGAGGATCACCAGGTCGAAGCGCTGGCCGTCGAGCATCCGCGTCGCCGCGCCGGCGGCGGTCGTCGCCAGGGCCGGGGCGGAGGCGAGGCAGTGGACGCGCAGGCCCCGCAGGTGCGAGCGCGCGTCGCGCAGCAGCTTCGAGGCCTCGCGGAAGGCCGCTCGCCGCTCGCTGTGGGACAGGTTGCCGCGCGCCGCCCGCTTCTCGGCCCGGGCGCGCGCCCGGCGCGCATCCTCGAGCCAGCCGGTCGCGAGCTTGTAGCCGGGATCCGCGGCGAGCCGGGCGTCGAGGCTGCAGCCCTGCACCGCCGGCGCGACGCGGGCCGGATGCCCGAGCCGCACGACCTCGACGCCGCGGGCAGCGAGCTGCTCGCACAGGTTGTCGACCGCCGCGTTGCTCGGCGCGCAGGCGAGCACCCGCTCGCCCCGGGCCGCCGCGGCGCGCACCAGCTCGACCAGGGTGCGGGTCTTGCCGGTGCCGGGGGGACCGTGGATCAGGTACAGGTCCGGCGCGGCGAGGGCGCCGGCCACCGCCTCCCGCTGGTCCGCGGTCAGCTCGACGTCCCGCGCCTGCAGGGGCGCCGGCTCGCCGGGCTCCGGGGGGCGGCCGCCGAACAGGATCGCGCGCAGCTGGCCGAGCCGCTCCTCCTCCCCCGCCCCCGCGAAGCGCTCGAGGGCGGCGAGGCCGCGGGCGGCGGTCGCGTCGGTCGCGGCGAAGTCGAGCCGGAAGCCGGGCTCCTCGAGCGCCTCGAGGTCGCGCTCCCGGCGCAGGTGCACCGCGACCCGGGTCGCCTCCTGGCGGCCGAGCACCGCGCGCACGGCGCCCTCTTCCTCGGGATGGTCACGCCACAGCACGACCGGCGTGCCGGGGCGGGCGCGGAGCGGATGATCCGGGATGGGCTGGGGGCGCAGCCAGGCGAGCAGCCCGCCGCCGCCGAGCTCGACGTCGTCGACGGCCAGGCCGCGCAGCGCGATGCCGCGGGCGACGCGTTCTTTGAGGGGATGGCGCGCGCGGTCTTCGAGCAGACGGGCGCGGGAGGTCTCGGACTCCCGCTGCCAGAGCTCCCGCAGCCGGGCGAGCTCGGCGTCCGCGTCGCTCAATCCTGCACGAGCACGCGTAGCGTGGTGTCGGAGCGGCGCAGCCAGCCGTCGAAGGCGCTCGCGCTCAGCGTGACCTCGCCGCGCCGCGGGGCGAGCAGCCAGGCCTGGCCGTCGCGGGTGTCGACCCAGGCCGAGCCGCTCGCGCGGTACGAGGTCGCCACCGGGGTGCCCTCGTAGCCGAGCGTCAGCTCCGCCGGGGTGCCGGCGCGCAGCGGCTGGGCGACGTCGATGCGCAGGCTCGCCGGCGCGCTACCGTCGTCGACCGGCCCGCCGCGGGCGTGGGTGTCGAGCGCGAGGGCGAGCACGTCGCACAGCCCGCCTTCGAGGCTCCAGGCCTGCAGGAGCAGGTTCCCGCGCACGAACAGGATGCGGAAGGGCTGACCGTCGCGGATCGCCGCGAAGCCGAGCTCACCGATCGCGTAGCTCTCGAGCCGCTGCTGGTACCCGCTGAGGGCCTCGCGCAGCGCCGCCTGGGCCGCGGCCGGGCTGGCACAGCGGCGCACCCGGGCGACGTGGGTGGGCTGCTCGTCCGCGCCGATGAACCACGCCGCCTCCCCGACCTGGTTGACGTCGAAGCGCAAGAGCGCCATGCCGCTCGGCAGGAGGAAACCGGCGACCTCGAAGCCGCGGTAGGTCGTGCCCTGGGGCGCGCCCTCGAAGGCCGCCGCGTAGGCGTCGCCGGGCACCTGCGGCGTGGCGAGCGGAGGTGCGGGAGGCAGCTCGTCGGGGCTGCCCACGACGTCAATCGCGACCGGCAGCCGCTCGAGGTCGAAGGGCTCCTTCGCCGTTCCCTCGGGCACCGGGGCGCCGGGAACGATCCGCGGCGTCTCCTCCGGGGTCGGCGCGGCGGGGGTGTCGTCGGTGCACGAGGCCGTCAGCAGCAGGCAGCCACCGAGGATCACGACCAGCAGTGATTTCGCGTCGAAGCGCATGTCCTTCTCCTCGGTGTGTTCTACTCGATGCGGGAGCGGTCGAGGTAGATCCCGCTGAAACTTCCCGGGCTGAGCCGGTACCGGTAGGTCGCGATCGGCATCCCCATCGGGACCAGCTCGCTGAACGGCGAGCGGCTCGGATCCTGATCCCCGTCGACGGCCAGACAGGCGTCGTGGATGCTCGCGCCGCTGTCACGCGTGGCGACGTTGTGGAAGGAGAAGCCGTGGCTGCCGTTGTTGAAGACGTCGTAGGTCCAGCCCCGGCCGATGCCCTTGATCCAGTGCAAGGGGAAGTTGTACCCGAGGTAGAGGTTCTGCGCCTCGACGCCGACCATCCGCGCGTGCACGCTGACCAGGTTCGCGCAGTCGGTGCAGTTGACCAGGGTCCCGTAATAGCGCAGATCGAAGGCCGCCATGTCGAGGGTCGACTGCCAGGGCGTGCCCGCCGAGTAGGCCGGCGCCCCCGCGCTGTTTTCGTAGCGCAGGCCGCTGTTGTGATGGATGTTCCAGGTCACCGTGTCCATCACCTGGCCGGCGTCCCCGGCGTTCCCGTTCGACCAGCCGGCGACCCGGTCGACGACGTCGACCCAGGGCAGGTACGGCGCGGTGTTGGAGACGCCTTGCGGAGCGAGGGAGGGCACCGCCGCGAGCACGTAGAAGCGCTGGGCGACGGTCACCTCTCCCGGCACCGGCAACCAGCTGCCGCCGTCGTTGTATTCAAAGCGCAGCACGAGGTCGTAATCGAGCCGCGCGACGCCGCCGCCGAGGCCGTTGAGGTCGACCGTCACCTGCGCGCCCGGCGCGATCTCGCCGCTCGCGTAGCCGCCGAAGACCAGCCGCAGCGGCGTCCCCGCCAGCGGGTAGCCGCAGCCGAGCTGCGCGCCGTTGCTGTTGGTCGACCGGTCGCCGAGCGTGACCAGGGCACGCCGCGTCGCCCCGCTGCGGTAGGCGACCGGCAGCGCGAAGCCGCGCCCGCTCGCCGCCCCGTTGGACGCCCGGGGGGGCGCCTTGGTGTCGAGCCACAGCGCCGGCTGCGCGAGGGGCGCGCCGAAGCTGTCGTCGAGGTGCCGCCCCGCGCGGCTGAGGGACCAGGCCGGGCCGAGGGAGTCGACCGGCAGGTAGCTGCGCAGCCTGCTCGGGTCGGCGCGGTGGAACATCAGCGGCGCGCGTCCGCTGCCGTCCCAGTGGATCTCGCTCGCGCCGAGCCGCACGACCGCGAAGTTGAAGCTCTGTCCCGCGCTGGTCACGGCCTGGTAGGGCCCGGGGGTGACGAAGCGCCCGGCGCCGTCCCGGCCGTTCCAGGCGACGCCGCTGCCGGACACGGAGAGGGTGCGGATCGTCTGGCCGGTCGCATCCCGCAGCTCGACCGTCGCACCGCTCAGCCCGCTCAGCTGCAGGCTGGCGCCGGGGAGCTTCGGATCGAAGACGCGCGCGCCGGCGATCTGGCCGGCGGGCTGCGGCGTGTGGGAGACCGGCACGGTCGGCGCCGGAGCCGGCGCGGCGAGGGCGTCCTGCACGCGGTAGCTGCCGCGGCCGCTGCGCGAGTAGTGCAGCACGACCAGGTAGGCGGTGCCGTCGGCGCCCGCCGTCCAGTCGATGCGCGAGGCGAGGCCGGCCCCGCCGTCGTCGTCGACGGCGACCCGGCGCCCGTCCGGCCCGAAGAGCGCGATGACCGAGTCCATCCCGGTGCCGAGCTGGAACGTTTCGAAACGATAGGTCTGGCCCGTCTGCACGTCGATGCGGAACCAGTCCCTGTCGCTGTCGGCGTCGATGCTGCCAGCGGTCGGGCCATTCAGCCAGGTGCCCTGGTAGGGATTGTCGGAGTGGTCGACGGCCGCCACCGTCAGGCTGAGGAAGAGCAGCATCCAAAGCGGTCGGGCTCGTGACATCGGTCCCTCCTGCACGCGGCATGGGCGATCGCAACACGCGCACTCTACCGCTCACCCGACCCGACTTGTCATCGAAATGTAGATTTCTGCGGTCGCTGGCGAAACCTTTCTGCTTCACTCACTAAGGCCAGGCGGTGCGACGGAAGGCGCGCGGGTGAAACTTCCCTTTCCTCCTGGTACGAATATTTTTTGGAAGCCGGACGGGAGCCCGCCGCCACGCTCCGTCCGTTCCAGTCCTGCCCCCCGGGGGCCGCATCCGCTTCCCCCCGGCCCGCCCTTGGGGCACAATGAAAGCGCGTCCTCCCCCAGCTGCGGGAAGCCTCCCGCTGGATCGGAGCGCGAGCGTGGACAACAGTCTGTGTAAGGACCCGGACCTCGCCGAGCAGGTGCCGCCTCCCCTGCCGACCCTGCTCGACGGCTACCGCCTCGGTCCCCTGGTCGGGGAAGGCGGGCAGGGCCGCGTGTTCCGCGCCCGTCGGCTCGCCGACGGCGCCACCGTCGCCGTCAAGCTCCCGCGCCCCGCGCTCGTCGGGCAGATCCTGCGCGAGGCCGAGCTGACGCGCGCCCTGGTGCATCCCCACATCGTCCGCTGCCTCGCCGTCGGGGAGACCTGCGCCGTCTACGAATACTGCGCCAGCGGCAGCCTCGCAGACCTGCTTACGAGCCACCCACGTGGCCTGCCCCTCGACCGGGTGCGCAGCATCGCCCGCGAGATCCTCGCCGGGCTCGCCGCCATCCACGAGCGCGGCCTGCTGCACCGCGACCTCAAGCCGTCCAACGTGCTGTTCGACGCCTCCGGCCGCGCGCGCCTGTGCGACCTCGGCCTCGCCGCGGCCGCCGAGGGCGAGCTCGACCACTCGATCGCGCGCAGCGTCGCGCTCGGGCCCGGCACCGGGACCCCGCTCTTCATGGCGCCGGAGCAGCGCGACCCCGCCCTGCTCGAGGGCGACGACCTGGACGCGCGGGCGGACC
>JAUIEM010000520.1 GCA_030428695.1 bacterium | reverse complement strand
GAGCCCCATCACGATCAGCGTGCCGAGGAAGCTGACCGGGATGCCGACGGCGACCCAGAAGCTGAGCCGGAAGGACAGGAAGAACGCGAGGCAGAGGAAGACGAGCAAGAGCCCCGTGCGTCCATTGCGTGTCATCAGATCGATGCGCTCGTCGACGAAGCGGCTGAGGTCGTTGTGGACCGTGTAGCGCACCCCGGTCTCGAGTGGCCGGCCCGCGACGATCTCGCGCACCCGGTGGGCGATCGCGATCACGTCCTCGTCGCCGCTGCGGAAGACCGCGATGCGCGCGCTCGGCTCGCCGTCGAAGCGCCCGACCACCCGCGGCTCCACCCACACCACCTCGATCGCGGCGAGCTCCCCGAGCCGCACCAGGCCGCCCTCGGCGGTGCTGACGATCGGCAGCTCCGCGAGCTCGCGCAGGCTCTCGCGGCGCCCGAGGCTGCGCACCAGGGTCTCGCCGGCGTCGCCGCGCAGGACACCCGCCGGCTCATCGCGGTGGCTCTCGGCGACGGCCGCGGCGACGTCCTCGGGCTGCAGGTCGAGCGCCTCGAGGCGGCGCGGGTCGAGGCGGATGCTGACCTCGCGTTCGGGGATGCCGAGCACCTGCACGGTCGAGATCAGCGGGTCGCGCAGCAGGGCGTCCTCGAGCTCTTCGGTCGCCTGGCGCAACCGCTCGAGCCCCGCGCTGCCGGACACCGCGATCGCGACCGCCGGCAGACGGGGCTCGATCGAGGTGCTGCGCAGGCCCTCCCGCAACACCTCGGCGGGCAGCCCGCTGACGTTCTCGAGGGCGGCGTCGACCTCGCGCAGCACCGCGTCGGGGTCGGCGCCGCGCTCGAGCGTCAAGACCAGCTCGGCGCCGCCTTCCCGCGCGCTGCTGCGCAGGGTCTCCACGCCGTCGACCGCCTGCAGCGCCTCCTCGACCGGCAGCACGACCGCGCTCTCGACCTCGGCTGGCGAGGCCCCCCGGTAGGAGGCGTACACACCGATCGCGTCCGGGCTGGTGTCCGGCAAGAGCTCGCGCCGCACCCGCGCCGCCGCGACCAGGCCGAAGGCGATGATGCCGAGCAGCAGGAGGTGCACGACGACCGGGTTGCGCACCGAGAAGCGGGGGAGGTTCACGGAGCCGTCCGGGAGACTGCGGGGATGTCGATGCCAGGGATCATGGGCGCAGTATACCGCAGGACGGGGACGGGCGGTGCACGGTGAGCGGAGTGGGGACGAGGCGGGATGCGAAGACGCCGGACCGTGGGGTCCGGCGTTCGTGGCGTGGCGTCATGGGTAGCTCCTCACTGCGCGGATCGGGCTTCGCACGCCGTCGCCACGTGTGCGCGCACGGCGATCGAGACTTCTGGCGTCGACCGGGACGCGGAGGTCCGGGCGCCCGGCAGGGCGCAACACCAACACAGGACCGTTCCAGAGGACCAGGTTGCCCTCCAAAGCTGGAGACAGCTCCGGGCCATGGACGACCTCTCGCTTGTAGGTGTTCCCCCGGAGCTGGCTCCAGCTTTGGACGGTCTTTTCTTCGGGCAACCTGCGTCCGACAGGGTTGTGTCCGACAAGTTGATGAAGTGGAACCCCCCACCGGGGGGCAGGGGGGAAACAGCATGCACGCCATCCCCCAACGGGCAATCGTGGCCGCCAACCTCCGAGCGGGCTTGCGGACGCGAAATCCGATCGAGCTCTCGCGTTCGGGGCAAGCACCGGAACGCACACCGTGTGCCGACGCCTTGCGAAACCCGATCGGATTCTCCGTCGGGGCGAGTTCCGTAACGCACACCGATCCCCGGGGAACGAGGTGTTTGTTGCCATGTTGATCCCCTGTGCGTCCCCCGGGTGGGGGACCAACGTGTCGCATGTGACACACCTGCGCGCGCGGGACAGCAACACCGAGGGAACGCAGCTCACCAGCCGCCGCCGAGGCTGACCGCGAGGAACACCGCCAGATACCCGAACAGGGGGATGTTGAACCCGACCGTCAGCCGCACCAGGCGCCGGAACTTCGGATCCTCGCTCGAGGCGAACCAGACCGCGTCGTCGCCGGTGGTGCGGTGGGCGACGACCTTGTGGAAACCGACCGCGTAGATGGTCTCGGCGACCAGGCTGAGCAGCACCGCCGCGCACAGGCCGAGCACCCAACGGTCGTAGCCGACGAGCCCGGGGAGCTCCGCGTGGAACCAGGCGAGGCAGCCCCCGAGGAGGGCGATGCTGCACAGGTCGTGGGCGATGCCGTAGGGGGGACGCCAGCTCTTGCTGACGTACATCATGTACAGCTCGACCGCCCCGCGCAGCCACATGCTGGCCGCGAACAGGCCGAGGCTCCAGCGCAGGGGCGGGCCGACCCCCGGATCGAGCGCGACGAAGGGGCAGACGAAGAACCACACCGCGATCGCCCAGCTCAGCCACAGCAGCTTGGCGAGGGCGATGCGGCCGCCGATCTTCTGCCCGGGCGCGTTCTGCTTGCGGTGGAAGCGCGCGCCGACGATCGTCATCACGACGACCAGCAGGGCGAGCAGGAGGCGGGTCCACCAGGCGGGGATCACGGCTCCGTCGCGGCGGGCGGTATCGGCTTCCGCCCGAAGGACAGCAGCGCCGGCAGCAGCACCAGGTCGGCGAGCGCCGCCGACACCGCGGTCAGGCTGAGCAACAGGCCGAGCACCCGGTTCGGCACGAAGTCGCTGGCGAGCAGCACCGAGAAGCCCGCGATCAGCACGATGGAGGTCAGGAGGATGCCGGGACCGGCGCGCCGGTAGGCGTTCCGCAGGCGGTCCGGGCCGGCGGCGCGGTAGGAGCTGAGGAAGTGGATCGTGTCGTCGACCGCCAGCCCGAAGATCACGCTGAGCACGAGGGCGGAGGTGTAGCGCAGGTCGATGCCGGCGTAGCCCATCACCCCGGCCACGAAGACGACCGGGAACAGGTTCGCGAGCAGGCTGAGCAGCGCGAGCTTCAGCGAACGCAGGGCGCACAGCAGCAGCAGGAAGACCGCGCCGAGCGCGACGAGGAAGCTGGTCTGGAAGTGCTCGACGATGCGCAGGTTGACGATCTGGCCGAGGTAGCCCTGGCCGGTGATCGCGTCCCCCATCGGCCGCCCGAGCTCTTCTGCGTAGCGCTCCCCGATCTGCGCGAACAGGGCGAGGGCCTCGGCGGTCGGGAGATCCCGGAGCAGCAGGCGGATGCGCATCCGCTCGCCGTCGAAGTCGACCCAGCGGGAGACCTCCTTCTCGGCGACCAGCAGCGCGGTCGGCAGCAGGCCGAGCACGTCCTCGTCCGGCACCCCGGGCAAGAGCGGCCGCATCTGGCGCAGGAGGTCGGCGGGGGAGGAGGCGAGCCGCACGCCGTCGAGCTCCTGCAGGCTGCGCGCGAGCCGGTCGACCCGCTCGACGTGGGCCTGGCCGTACAGCGAGCTGGCCTCGGCCGCCGGCACGAGCAGGTCGACGCTGATCACGCCGGAGAGGCGCTCTTCGAGGAAGCGGTTGGTCTCGCGGATCGGATGCTCCGGGTCGAGGTCGGCGAGCAGGGGGGAGTTGACCTCGATGAAGAAGAGCCCGCCCGCGGCGACCGCGAGCAGCGTCAGGCAGGCAGCGGCCGCCCGCCCCGGCCGGCGCAGCACCGCGGCCTCGATCGCGCCGAGCCCCCGCTCGAGGCGCCGGCTGCCGCCGCGCTTGCCGCCGGGCAGCCGGGCGGCGAGCAGGAGGAAGGCGGGGAAGCCGAGCAGGGTGACGCAGAAGGCCGCCATCACCCCGAGGGCGACCTGGGCGCCGAAGCTGGCGACCAGCGGGATGCCGGTCAGCTGCAGCGCCGCGAAGCCGAGGGCCGTCGTCACGCTGGTCAGCAGGCAGGGCCCGGTCAGCTCGCGCAGCGTGCGGACGGTCGCCGCGTCCGGGGCCAGACCCCCGGCGACCAGCTCGGCGTGGCGGGCGAGCAGGTGGACCCCGTCGGACACGCCGACGACGACGACCAGGATGTACACCGCCGGCGCGAGGTGGTTCAGCGGCAGCCCGAGCAGCGCGCTGGCGCCGGTCACCCACAGCGAGGCGAGCAGCGCGACCAGCAGCGGAAACAGCGCGACGAAGCCCGAGCGCAGGGCGAAGGCGAGCACGAACAGCATCGCCGCGAGCACCCACGGGTAGAGCCCGACGACCTCCGCCGTGCTCGCCCGGTCGAGCATCACCCGCTGCAGGGGGTAGCCCGCCAGCCGCACCGTCCAGTCGGTCGCCTCCTCGAGCGCGGCGGCCTCCGCCTCGAGCAGCGCGAGCAAGGTCGCGCGGTCGGCGCCCCCGCTGGCCGCGGGCAGCAGCACGCAGCGCACCGTCGCCACCTTGCGGTCGGCGGCCATCAGGGTCCCCGCCCAGGGTGGCGCCGCGAAGGCCTCGAAGGCCTGCGCGACCCGGGCGGCGCTGAGCTTGTCGAGGGGCACCGCCGGCTCGAGGGTGACCTCGTCGTCGCCTTTGCGCACGACGACCGGCGCGGTGGCGGGCGACACCACCTCCTCGAGCAGCGGACAGGCGGCGAGCCGCGCGTCGAGCGCCGCGAAGGTGCGGAAGTCCGCGCTGTCGAACACGGTCGGGCTCTCGACGACGAGCAGCGCGATGCGGTCGTCGGGCCCGAAGCTCTCGCGCAGGCGGTCGAAGGCGGCGCGTTCCGGCGTCGCGGTCGGGAAGAAGTCCTCCATCTCGTAGTGGTGCGCGACGTGCGGCGCCTGCCAGCCGAGGAGCGCGCTCAGGCCGGCGAGGACGAGCAGGGAGAGCAGCGCGCGGGACGACAGGCTCACGGCTTCCGCCCCCAGCGCAGCAGCACCAGCACCAGCACCGGCAGGGCGCACAGCGCCCAGACCCAGCGCGGGAGCTCCGCCGGAGGCCCGGCCTTCAGCTCCGGGGCGGGCTTCGGGACGAAGGTCCCCGCGCCCTCGGTCAGCACGTGCCGGCTGCGCACGGCGAGGGGGCCGAAACTCTCGGTGCGGCCGCCGGGCCAGGTCACGCGCACGTCCTCGACGGCGGTCGCGCTGCCGAGGCCGAACAGCTGCTCCTTCGTGTACTGCCCGGCGTAGCCGTGGCCCGCGCCGACCACCCGGGACTGGAGCACCCCGCCGGCGAGCAGCTCGACCTCGGCGCCGAGGGCGTCGCGGTTGCCGCGGGTGCCGACCAGGCGCACGGCGAGCCAGGGCCGGTCGGCGGGGTTCTTGTTCTCGTGGTAGCCCGCCTGGGCCTTGTAGTTGCAGATGATGAAGTCGACGTCGCCGTCGCCGTCGAAGTCCGAGGCGGCGAGCCCGCGCCCGTCACGCAGGTCGTCGATGCCGAAGGCGGTGCCGGTCTCGGTGAAGCGGCCGGCGCCGTCATTGAGCAGCAGGTGGTTGTACTCGCGGCCATTCCAGGAGTTGTCGGCGACGAAGGCGTCGCTGTAGATGTGGGCTTCGGCCAGGAAACTCTCGGACGCAACTGCGCCCTCGGCGAAGTCCAGT
>JAUIEM010000519.1 GCA_030428695.1 bacterium | reverse complement strand
CCTTGAAGATGCGGTCGGCGTACTTCGGCTCGAGGCCGATGCCGTTGTCGCGGACGCGGATGTGGGTCCGCTCCGCGCCGATCGCGGGATCGTCGACGACGGCGACGGAGATCTCCGGCGGCACGCCCTCGCGCTGGAACTTCAGGGCGTTGGCGAGCAGGTTCTGGACCAGCTGCCGCAGCTGGCGCTGGTCGCCGTGGATCTGCGGCAACGCGCCGACCTCGACCTGCGCGCCGCTGTCCTTGATCCGCACCTCGAGGTCCGCGAGCACCTCACCGACGAGCGCGCCGAGGTCGACCGAGGTGAACGGCTGCGCGCGGGTCGCGACCCGCGACAGGGTCAGGATGTCCTCGATCAGCGTCTGCATGCGGCCGGTCGCCTTCTGCATCTTGTCGATGTAGCCGATGCCGCGCTCGTCGAGCTGCTCGCGGTAGCGCGCGGTGATGCGCTCGGAGTAGGCCCGCACCTTGCGCAGCGGCTCGGCGAGGTCGTGGGCCGCGATCGAGGCGAAGCTCTCGAGCTCGTGGTTGCTCGCCGAGAGGGCATCCCGGGCCTTCTTCAGCTCTTCGTTCTGCGCCTCGAGCACGTGGTTGAAGGTCTCGGTCTGGGCCTGACGGGTCGCGTCGGCGAGCATCTCCACGTGCCAGCGACGGATCGAGACGCTCAGCACGACGACCTCGAAGGCGACCCAGGCCGCGTGCTCGACCCAGCGCCACTCCGCCCCGCTCAACACGCCGTAGATCGACTGCGGCCAGTAGATCCCGCGCAGGATGTGGTCGACGGCGACCAGCGCCGCGGCCCAGAGCAGGACCTGGACGTCCCGGTAGAAGTACAGGAAGGCGAGCGACACGAAGATGAAGAAGTGGGTCTCGATGCGGCCGCCGGTCAGGTGGATCCAGAGCGAGGCGGTCAGCGTCTGACCGATCGCGATCGACACCCGCGACAGCCGCGTCCCCGGCCGCAGCAGCGCCATCGCGATCGGGTAGGCGGCGAAGGCCCCGCCGAGCAGCACCGCCGCCCAGACGTGCAGGTGCGTCGGGCTCTGCGCCCCGGCCCAGCTGCGCGGCGAGACCACCAGCGCGAGCACCGTCCCCACCAGCCACTGGCAGACCAGCAGCGTGGCGAAGATGCGGTCGGTGCGGCGGAAGTTGGCGTCGAGCTTCTCCGCCTTGATCTCGAGCGCGCGCGGCCCGTGGTCGCGCGCTTTCAGGGCACGCGAGCTGTCGGGGTCTCTCGGTCTGGATCTCACCGCCCCGGAACTCATACCTGCGAGTCTAGCAGAGGAACATTTGTTCGCCACCAGCCACCGCCGCCGGGGAAGTTGTGGCGCCGCCAGGCGCGGTGCGCGAGAATCGGGGGAATCGCGACAGGAGATGTCCATGCCCCGCCAGACCCGCCGCCACGAGACCCAGAAGATCGATGCCCTGCCGCCCCTGCAGCCGGCCTACAACTTCCAGCTCGCCAAGTACCTGCCGCTGCTGGACCCCGAGGCCTTCCCCGACGTCAGCTTCTACCAGGAGCTCGAGCGGCTCGGCTACCGCCAGATCCTGCTCGGCGGCACCGGCGCCTCCAACCTCGCGAGCCTGTGCGCCGAGATCAAGGAGCACACTTCCCTGGCGGTCGTGCTCTACCCCGCCGGCCCGGACAGCCTCGCCGAAGCCGACCTGATCGTGCTGCCGGACGTGATGAACAGCAACTCGCACTACGCCCGGCCCTTCGGAACTGGGGCCGTCGTCACCGCCCTGAACGTCGCCTCCCGCGGCCTGCCCTTCCTGCCTGTCGCCTACTTCATCCTCGGCCGCTCGACCGCGCGCTGGTACTTCGACGCCTTCGACGTGCCGAGCTTCAAGCTGGTGATGGGTTACGCCCTGTACGCGCAGATGCTCGGCTACCGCTACCTCGCGCTCGACTTCGAGGGCCCCGACACCCCCTGCGACCGCGAGCTGGTACAGATGATCCGGAAGAAGACGACGCTGCGCCTGGTCGTCTCCGACGAGGTCGACCCCGCCGGCGCGCGGGAGGCCCTCGACTGGGGCGTGCACACGATCATCACGCCGAGCGACGTGCTCGAGGAAGCCTCCGATCCGGTCGCCCTCGCCGCGGAGTTCGCGCGCCAGCTGCTGGTCTGAGGGGGCTCAGGCCGGCGCTGTCAGGTCGTAGCGCACGCCGGTCAGGCTCTCGCTGAGCTCCCACAGCCGAGCCGCCGCCGCGCTGTCCGAGGCGGCGCGGACCAGGCGGACCCGGCGCGGGTAGCCGCGCATCTGCATCACCCCGCCGGGGCCGAAGTAGTCGCCGGCCGCCGCGCCGGGGTCGGTCGCGGCGCGCAGGGTCGGCAGGGCGCCTTGCGGGGGCTTCATCGCGAACAGCGGATTGAAGAAGCTCGCGAGCGAGCTGCTGCGCTGCAGATCGGTCGCGGTCCAGCCGGGATGGGCGAAGGTCACCCGCAGCCCGCAGCCCGCCGCGTCGAGCCGCCGCTGCAGCTCGACGCCGAACAGCTGGTTGGCGAGCTTGCTCTGGCCGTAGGCGGGCCAGGCCTGGTAGCCGCGCTCGAACATCGGATCGTCGAAGCGCATCTTCCCCATCCGCGCCGCCAGGCTCGTCACCACGACCACCCGGGCCCCGTCCGTCCCCCGCAGCGTCGGGAGGAGGTGGCCGGTCAGCGCGAAGTGGCCGAGATGGTTGACACCGAGCTGCAGCTCGAAGCCCTGGGCGGTCTTGCTCGCCGGCGGGACCATCACCCCGGCGTTGAGGATCAAGAGGTCGAGCCGCGCGTGCGTTTCCCGGAACGCGGCCGCGAACGCCTCGACCTTGTCGAGGTCGGCGAGGTCGAGGGCCATCACCTCGACGCGCGCGTCAGGGCTCTCGGCGAGGATGCGGTCCGAGGCCGCGCGCGCCTTCTCGAGGTTGCGGCAGGCGAGGATCACCTCCGCCCCCTTGCGGGCGAGGGCGCGCGCCGCCTCGAAGCCGATGCCGGTGTTCGCCCCGGTCACGACCGCGAGGCGGCCGGCCTGGTCGGGGATGTCGTCGAAGGTCCAGCGTGCCATGGGCGTCTCCTCTCCTCTCGGCCCCTGTCCTGTTTCTCGATGCACCGCGACGCTCAATCGCCGCAGCGCGCCGACTCCCCCTTGCGCGGACCGAGCTCCCGCCAGGCGAGACGCGCGGCCCGGGGGTTGGCTACGGCGCCGAGCACGTCCGCCGCCAGCTCCCCGATCACCGGTCCGAACTTGAAGCCGTGTCCGCTGCCGCCGGCGAGGACGAACAGGCCCGGCCGCTCCGGATGCGCGCCGAGCCAGAAGTCGCCGTCGAAGCTGTCGCAGTACAGGCAGGTGTGGGTCTCGAGCAGGGGCGCCTCCGCCAGCGCCGGCAGGTGGGCGCGGAGGAAGCGCCGGGCGCGCGCCTCGGCGTCCGCCGGCGCCACCCGCGCGCCGTCCGGATCGGCGGGCTGCCCGCGCCCGTGGTGGGCGATCTTCAGGGTGCGGTCGGCGAGCGCCGGGAAGCCGTACCAGCCGCTCTGGCTGATGTCGGCGGCCCAGGCCGGGAACCGCGGCGCGCCCCAGGCATCATCCGGCGCGCGGAAGTGCAGCACCGGCTGGGCGACCGGCGCGAGGCGGTCGGCGAGCTCGGGCAGCAGCGTCGGGGTCCAGGCGCCGACCGCGAGCAGCACCTGGCGGGCGGCGATGCGTCCGCCGTCGGCGAGGCGCACCCCGGCAACCCGCCCGCCCTCGCTCTCGAAGCCGACGAGAGCGCGCTCCGGGTGCAGCTGGATGCCGGCCGCGGCGGCCCGCTCCCAGAGCCAGGCGACGACCTTCCCGCTCGCCGCCCAGCCCGCCCGTGGGTTGAAGTAGCCGGACCGCAGGGGGCCGTCCCGCCAGGCGGGGAAGCGGGCGGCGAGGAAGCCGGCGTCGACCGTCTCGAGGCGCTCGCCGCGCGCGCTCAGCAGGGCGTGGCTGTCGCCCTCGAAGCTGCCGCGCAGCGGCGGGCGCCGGCACAAGAGCAGGAAGCCGCTGCGCTGGAACAGGGGCTCGGGCGCTTCCCGGTTCCAACGGTCCCAGCCCGCGAACGCCTCGTCCATCCAGGATGTGTAGAAGACGTCGGCGCCGTAGTCGGCCCGGATCACCTTGGAGATGTCGGTCGATGCGGCGTCGGCCGCGGGCGGCCTCGCGCGGTCGATCAGATGCACGGTGTGTCCCCGTGCGCGCAGCGCGAGGGCGCTGGAGAGCCCGAAGATGCCCGCGCCGACGACGGCGACGCTCGCTTCCTCCATCCCGGCTTTCTCCCTCGATGCTTTTCCCCTATTGTAGAACATCCACCTTCGCGCGGTGTCAAAAGGGACGGAACACTCTCCGGCTTGACGCGTCGAATGAAATGATCGATCCCTGAAGGAGCCATCATGCGAGTTCTTGTGACCTGCCTGTTCGCGTTCGGCGTCACCGCGGGTTCGTGGTGGGTCTGGGATGGGGCGGCCGCGCCTGCACCCCCGCCGCCCGACGACCCCCCGGCCCCGGTGACGACCGGCGCGCCCCCCAGCGCCCTCGTGCAGCCGATCGTCTTGCCGGATGTCGTCCACGAGGAGACCCATGAGGGCCACGCCCACCCGCACCCCCACGGCGAGCAGCTGTGCGCCTCCGGCTGCGCGGCGAGCCGGCATCCGACCCCGCGCCTCGACGCCGAGCGCTTCGACGCGTTGCTCGCTGCCTTCGCGACCGAGCCGATGAGCGAGGAGAGCCCGGCGCTCGAGGAGCTGCTCTACCACGGCCGCCAGGTCCCCGCGCTGCTCGACCGGCGCGGCGAGGGCGTGCTCGACGCCGAGCGCGAGGCCTTCCTGCGCGCCGAGCTCGAGCGCCAGACGGTCACCGTCGAGATCCGGGTGGTCGACGAGCACGGCGAGGTGCGGGCGTACTTTCCCCCGACCCGCGTGCCGCTCGACATCCGCCACGTCTTCGACATGGAAGCCGACGGTCTGCCCCAGCCGCTCGAGACCAGCGGCACGGTCAAACGGGTCGGGCTCAAGCACTTCTGGCAGCGCTTGTGACTCGAGGGAGTCCACTTTGTGGCAGGACCGTGGTTCACGGTCCACGAAACCGGCGCTGACTGGAAGACGCTCGACAAGATCTGGATCTCCGACGGAAAGACCGACTGCATGGGCCGCATCGAATCGCGCGTGGTGCTGCTCGAATAGCTCGCGTCTGGCGGTGTTTCACAAGGGAGCACCGCCCCCGTGGAGAATCCATGAAGCCCCGCACCTTGTTCCTCATCACGCTCGTCCTGCCCGCCGCGGCCCAGGACGGCCTCGAGCTGTGGACCGCCCGGCTGGCCGAGCCGGACGCGGCCCAGGAGGCGGTCAGCCAGCTGATCGCCTACGGCGAGGAGGCCGTTCCGCGGCCGCCAAAGACCCTATGTGTCAGGATCGATGTCGCCCCAGGGTGTCCACTCAGACAGCGGTCGCCCGATGAAAGCCAC
>JAUIEM010000518.1 GCA_030428695.1 bacterium | reverse complement strand
TGCGTTCTGCTCGGTCGCGAGCCGTGCGATCTGCCGGCGGACCTTGGTGAACTGCGAGGGGTCCTCGATCTTCTCGGTGACGGCCTGCGTGCGGAGATCGTAGAGACGCTCGCGCAACCGCTTGAGCTCGATGCCGAGCGGGCCGTAGTCGTACGCGCTCTTCAGGCCGCCGTAGATCTCCGACGACTGGAACACGAAGCCCCGGCGCTTGCACAGGGATACGATGTTCTGCATCCGGTCTTCGCTCATCACGCTTCCTCACAAAGGCTCGGGGCGGGCGCTCCGCCCATGACAGGGGATTCCAGCAGGGGGCCCGTTGTAGCACACAGGCCCCCGAAAGCAAGCACCGTCGCCCGATCGCCCGCCTCGCGGCGCCCGGGAGGAGGCTTGGCGGCGGCCGGCGGTGGCTGTCATACTGCCGGTAGAAGAGGAGGAAATCCCGATGCCTTTCGCGCGCTGGCTGGTCGCCGTCGATCTCTCCACCCACAGCGGACAGGCCCTGCGCCTGGGGGCTGCGCTCGCCGAGCTGTGCGGCGGCGCCCTGGTCGCGGTCTGTGTCGACAACCGGAGCAAGCCCGACGCCCTCTTGCGCGAGTTCGTCGCGCGCTGGACGGGCAAGCCGGGCGTGCCCTGCGAGGTGCTGACCGGACCGGGGGCCTACGCGGTGATGGAACGGGCCGACCGCGAAGACTTCGACGTCGTCGTCTGCGGCTCCCAGGGCAAGACCAACCTGCAGCGGCTGTGGCTGGGGAGCTTCGCCGAGAAGCTCGTGCGGATGGCGGGCAAGCCGGTGCTGGTCGTGCGCCATCCGCCCGAGGAGCGCCTGCCGCGCAGCGTGCTGGTCGCCGACGACCTCAGCGGCGACTTCCCGGGCCTCGCCCCGCGGGCCCGCGAGCTCTGCGCTCGGCTCGCCGCGCCCGAGGCGGGCCCGACCGCCAGCCTGCTCGCCGTGCACGTCGCCGCGCGGCCGAGCTTCCGCACCGGCGCGAGCCTCGACCCGGACGCCTGGCACGCGGCCCGGGCCGAGGCGGCGGAACCGCGCCTCGCGCAGCTCTACCCCGACTTCGAGCGGGTCGTCACCGCCGGCCGGCCGGAGGCGCGGATCCTCGAGACGGCGACCGAGCGGGAGACCGAGCTGATCGTCTGCGGGACCCACCGCCGCGAGGGGCTCGAGCACTTCTTCCTCGGCAGCGTCGCGCAGAAGCTCGTGCGCCTCGCCCCGTGCTCGGTGCTGACCGTGCCGGAGCCCCGGCCGGCGGACGTCGAGCCTCCCTGGGCCCACGAGCGGCTCGATCCGGTCGCGCGGCAGCTCGAGCTCGAGCGGGGTCCCTGACCGTACCGTGCTCCTCTGCCCCGGGGGCGGCCCGGGGGGAGGTCCGACGCGGAGGGCTTCGGGAGGGGGAACGCGGGCTCGCCGCTACAGGGAGACGCCGCCGGCGGCCGGGATCGACACGTCGTAGTAGATCGTCTGGGTGTTCAGGGTGAACCCGCAGTAGCTGCAACCGCGGGGCCCGGCCCGGAGGTTCGTCCTGACCTTCATGCCACGACGCGGGGTGCTGTTGTTCATCGGTCTTCCTTCCTTCTCGATGTGTGACGCGCACGGCGCCACGATCGCGTTGCGTGCAGGCCGCGGGCGTCCGGTGCGCGCGGCTCTGCGGATCGGGCCGGGCCGATGGCCACGGGCCCGAGGCGCGTCGGGCGCCATCACACTGATTTGGAAGAGAGGAAGAAGGGGTACAGGCTTCGGGAGATTTCCTTCTCGGCCGCTCAGGGCCTCCGCCTGGCCGCGGCCTCGCGCTTGGCGAGCACCCAGAGCTCCCGGTACATCCCGGGGATCATCTTCTGGGCGGTGCCGAAGTAGTCCTTGAACGCTCTCCTCTGGCCGTCGGTGAGCTCGGCTTTGAACGCGACGACGCCGTTGTAGTATTCGAACATCGCCTTGTGCATCTCCGCGAGCTTCTTGTCGACGTCGGCCTTGCTGTCTCCCGCGCGCGGCTCGCCACCCGGATAGTTGACGATCTTGTTGTGCAGGTGCTGGAACTTCCGCCGGTCGAGGCCCACCAGCGCCTGGTGTGCCTTGCGGAGGGTCTCTCGCCCCGCCGCGATTTCCTTCATCTTCAGCTGCTTCGGGCTCGGCATGTCCGTGTCCTTTGGAGGCGTTCCCCGCGAGGGGGCCCCTGTCTCTGTGCGCCCTCGCAGGGCGCGGCTGTCCTTCTCTCCGTAGAGCCGGGGGGAGGCTCGCGTTTTTTCGAACGAGGTCGCGAATTCGAGGCGGAGCTCTTCCCGCAACATTGATCCTTCCCTGGCCGGGATCTACACTCCACGGCCCGCGAGATCTCCCGGAGCGCGCTTGATCCTCAAGGCAGACTGCCGCCACTTCCCCGGAGACCGGCCCTGCGCCTTCTCGAAGGCCGACGGCCGGCGATGCACCGACTGCCCGGACTACGCCCGGGGACAGCCGCGCATCCTGCTGATTAAGCTCGACGCCCTCGGCGACGTGCTGCGCACGACCGCGCTCCTGCCCTCGCTGAAGAAGGCCTGGCCGGACGCCTCGCTGACCTGGCTGACGCGCGCCAACGCCCGCCCGCTGTTGCGCTTCCTCCCGGCCATCGACCGGCTGTGGAGCGCCGAGGATCCGCTGACCCTCGCCCGGCTCGGCAGCGAGCGCTTCGATTTGTGCATCCACCCGGACGCCTCCCCGGACAGCGCCGCCCTGGCGACGGTCGCGCGGGCGACCGAGACCCGGGGCTACACCCTCGCCGAGGACGGCAGCCTGGTCGCGAGCAACGAGGCCGCGCAACACTGGCTCGAGATGGGCGCCTTCGACACGGTCAAGAAGGCGAACACCCGCAGCTACCAGGAGCACCTGCACGCGATCGCCGGTCTGCCCTGGGAAGGCGGCGCCATCGGCCTCGCGCTGCGTCCGGAGGAGCGGGCCCGGGCGCGGGACTTCGCCGCTCGCCACGGGCTCACGGGGGCCCCGCGGGTGCTCGGCCTCAACACCGGCGCGAGCCCGCGCTGGCCGCTGAAGAAGTGGACCGTCGAGGGCTACGTCGGGCTGATCGAGCGCGTCGTCGCCGAGACCGACTGGCCGATCCTGCTCTACGGCGGGCCCGGCGAGCGGGAACGCAACGCGCGCCTCGCCGCGGTCGACGCGCGGGTGATCGACACCGGAGCCGACAACGACCTGCGGAGCTTCTGCGCCCTGCTCGAGCTGTGCGACGTGCTGGTCACCGGCGACACCCTCGCCCTGCACGCCGCGACCGCGCTCGGCAAGCGGGTCGTCTGCCTGTTCGGGCCGACCTCGGCCGCGGAGATCGCGACCTACGGCCGCATCACCCGGCTGCAGCCCGCCCTCGACTGCCTGGTCTGCTACAAGACCGCGTGCGACTTCGCGCCGAACTGCATGGAGTCGCTCGACGTCGAGCAGGTGTACGCGGCGGTGCGGGAAGCGGCGGACGCAGCCTGAGCCGGAAGCTGGTGGAAGCCCCGGCGCGCAGGGCCTATCCCGCCGATCGAGGAGGCTGCCGCGCATGTCCATCCCCTTCTTCCCGTACTGGGCCGCACGCCTCGGCAAGGAGCGGCTGTTCGCGCGCCAGATGTCCGCCCGCGGCGGGGAGCTGTGGTGCGCGATGCGGGGCGCGCGGGTCGGCATCGCCGGCCACGCGGTCACGGTGATCGAGGGGCGGCTGCGGCTGCCGTAGCTCGGTGGTTCCCGGGCGGGGCGGAAGATGGTACAACCTCGGCCCGGTCGCAGCCTGTGGAGTCGCGCGTGGTCCCCTACTTCCAGCCGGAGTCCATCCCGATCTTCGGGGACTTCTCGGTCAAGCCCTTCGGCCTGATGGCCGCGATGGCGACGGTGACCTTCTATTTCCGCTCGGTCTGGGGCGCCGGACGCCTCGGCCTGGACAAGAAGAAGATGGAGGGCATGTGCTTCTCCATCGTGATCACGGCGCTGCTGACCGCCCACCTGTTCGAGCTGGTCGCCTACCGGCCCGGGCAGCTGTGGGAAAACCCCGGCCTGGTCTTCGACTTCGGCAGCGGCTTCTCGTCCTTCGGCGGCTTCCTCGGCACCTTCCTCGGCGGGGTGATCTACTGCCGCTTCATCGGGAAGATGCCGATCCTGCCCTACGCCGACTGCATCGCGCGCTACTTCCCGATCGCCTGGGCCCTCGGCCGGGTCGGCTGCTTCCTGATCCACGACCATCCCGGGATCGAGTCCGACTCCTTCCTCGCGGTCGAGTTCCCGAACGGCCCGCGCTACGACCTCGGCTTCCTCGAGATGGTCTACGTGCTCGGCCTCGAGGGGCTGTTCTTCGTCCTGCGGCGGAAGGAGCGACCGGTCGGCTTCTTCATGGGTCTGTTGATCGCGCTGTACGCGCCGGTGCGCTTCGTGCTCGAGTTCCTGCGCCTGCCCGAGGGCACGATCCTCGATGGCCTGGTCGTCGGCGACCGCCGCTACCTCGGCCTGACGCCCGCCCAGTACGGCTGCTTCATCTTCCTGACCGTCGGCATCTACCTGATGGTGCGCTACCGCCACCTGCGCTGGGAGGAGTTCCGGGTCGAGGAGTCGGAGGAAGCCGCGGGGGCGGAGATGTGAGCACCGGGGACCCGACGGTGCGCGAGGACCCGACCGAGCGCGAGCCGGACCCCTCCCACCTGCCCCCCGGCACCGTGCTCGGCGCCCGCTACACCCTGCGCGAGCGGCTCGGCGCCGGCGGCATGGGGGTGGTGTACCGGGCCTGGCACGGGCCCCTGCAGCGCGAGGTGGCGCTGAAGACCCTGCTCGCCGAGCTCGCCCCCAGCCGCACGGCGGTGCAGCGCTTCCTGCGGGAGGCGCGGGCCTGCATCCGCATCCGCCACCGGCACGCGATCGGGGTGCTCGACCTCGACTTCGACCGCTCCGCCAAGCTGCTCTACATGGTGATGGACCTCGCCCCCGGGCTGCCGCTCTCCGAGCTGCTGCGGCGCGGCGCGTTGCCCCGCCCGGTGGCGCTGGCGATCGCGCTCCAGGTGCTCGCGGCCCTCGAGGAGGCGCACCGGCTCGGGGTGCTGCACCGCGACCTCAAGCCGAGCAACATCATGGTCGCGGGCCGCGGCAGCGATGACATCGACGTCAAAGTGCTCGACTTCGGCCTCGCCTGCGCCTGGACCTCCGCCGCCACCGAGGTGCTCGGCGAGCGCTTCACCGCCCCCGGGGCGATGCTCGGCACGCCGGGCTACATGAGCCCCCAGCAGGCCGCGGGGCTCGACCCCGACCCGCGGGGCGACGTCTTCTCCCTCGGGGTGGTGCTGTACCGCATGCTCGCCGGCCGGAGGCCCTGGGACGCCCGCGACCCGATGCGGCTGGCGGCGCTGATGGCCAGCACCCCGCCGCGTCCCCTGCGCGGCCATCCGCAAGCCCTCATCGACGCGGTGATGCGGGCGCTCTCGCCGGAGCCCGCCTCACACCCGGGGTGCACGCGCAAACCCGCTTCGCGGCGCTGGCGCAGCTGCGCGCACGCGTTCCGGTG
>JAUIEM010000517.1 GCA_030428695.1 bacterium | reverse complement strand
TGCCCCTGGCGGGCGAGCTCGCGCAGGATCGCCTCGCGCACGACCCCGAGGTCGAAGGCGAGCACCTGGCTCTCGACGTCGCGCCGGTCGGGGGGCGGCGTCATCAGGTTGGAGATGTCGCGCAGGCCGACCAGCGACTGGTGCAGGGTGCGCGGGATCGGCGTCGCCGACAGGGTCAGGATCTCGACGTTGCTGCGCAGCTTCTTGATCTTCTCCTTGTGGGCGACGCCGAAGCGCTGCTCCTCGTCGACGACCAGCAGGCCGAGGTTCTTGAACACCAGGTCGCCGCTCAGCAGCCGGTGGGTGCCGATCACGATGTCGACGCGGCCCTCGGCGAGCCCGGCGATGGTCTCCTTCTGCTCGCGCTTGCTGCGGAAGCGGTTGAGCACGGCGACGCGGATCGGGTAGTCCTCGGTGCGGCCGCGGAAGGTCTCGAGGTGCTGCTCGCTGAGGATGGTCGTCGGCGCGAGCACGGCGACCTGCTTCCCGCCCATCACCGCCTTGAAGGAGGCGCGGATCGCGATCTCGGTCTTGCCGAAGCCGACGTCGCCGCAGATCAGCCGGTCCATCGGGGTGCCCGCGACCATGTCCTGCTCGATCGCATCCCAGGCCTTGAGCTGGTCGGGGGTCTCCTCGAAGGGGAAGCGGGCGGCGAACTCGAGCTCCCAGGTGTCGCGCGGCTTGTAGCTGAAGCCGGCCCGGGCCCTGCGGCGCGCCGCCAGCTCGAGCAGCTCGCTGGCGAGGTCGAGGCAGGCGCGGGCGGCGGCGGCCTTCTTGCTGCTCCAGCTGCGGCCGCCGACCCGCGACAGCTTCGGCTCGGCCTGGCCGACGCCGACGTACTTCTGGACGAGGTCGAGGCGCGCGACCGGCACGAAGATCTGCGTGTCGCGGGCGAAGCTGACCTTGAGGAACTCCTGGATGCGCCCGGCCTTGGAGATGCGCTCGAGGGACTCGAAGCGGCCGATGCCGTGGGCGACGTGGACGAGGAAGTCGCCGGGCTTGAGCTCGAGGAAGTCGTCGATCGGCGCGGCCGGCGCGGTCGTCGCGACGTGCCGGCGGCGGGTGTGCTGCTGGGCGATCTGGTCGTAGGTGACGAGCAGCAGCTTGCGGTCGCTGAGCTCGACGCCGCTCGAGAAGGGCGCGACCGCGGTCTCGACCTCCGGCTCGAAGGCGGCGAGCGACTCCTGCTCGACCGGCCGCTTGCACAGGATGCGCACCGTCATCCCCCGCTGCGCCCGGCCCTTGAGGATCTGCTGGGCCTCGTCGAGGCTCTTCCACACCGGCCGCACCGGCTGCCAGCCGAACTCCAGCGCGCCGCCGGGGACCGGGCTGATGCGGACGGCCAGGCGGCCCTTCAGGGGATCGTCCGCGCACAGGCAGCCGATCGGGAAGCGCTGGTACAGCGGCCCGATCGCGTCGCCGTAGGCCGGCGCCCCGAGCAGGATCAACGGGGCGTCGGGGAAGTAGTCGAGCGGGCTGACCCCGAGCTTGCGCACCGACACGAGGAAGCGCTCGCGGTCGATCAGCAGGCAGCGGGCCTCGTCGAGGCTCTCGACCGAGCTCTGGGTCGCGGGATCGAAGCCGCGCAGGGAGTCGACCTCGTCGCCGAACAGCTCGACCCGCAGCGGGCGCTCGGCCCCGAAGGGGAAGACGTCGACGATGCCCCCGCGCACCGCGTATTCCCCCGGGATCTCGACCAGGCGCTGGCGCTGGAAGCCCGCCTCGACCAGGCGTCCGAGGAACTTCCCGACGTCGAGCTCCAGCCCCGGCCGCAGGTCGAACAGGGCGGCGGCGAGCAGCTCCTTCGGGGCGGTCTTCTGGTGCAGGGCGTCGACGCTGGCGATCCAGGGTCCCTCGGCGTACAGGGCGGAGACCCGGGCCGAGATGCGGGCCGCCGCCGCCGGAGAGGTCGCGGTCGGCGGAGCGTCGAAGGGCAGGAGGGCGGTCGGCGGGCGCTCCCAGCCGAGGCTGCCGAGGTCCTCGCGCAGCCGGTCGAGCCAGGCCAGGGTCGGGACGACGACCAGCGCCGGCTTGTCCAGCACCCGCAACAGCGCGCTGGTCACCAGGTGGGCCCCGCCCCCGGGCAGGCCGCTCAGGCTGGTGCCGCGGCCCGCGGCGAGCGCCGCGGCGGCCGCCTGCACGTGGGGATGCGCGGACAGCTCGGGCAAGTCAGTGGCTGCCATGGTCCCCGTTGTCGTTGCGTCCGAGCTCGCGCAGCGCCTGCAGCGCCTCGCAGGCGGCGGCCTGGGTCGCCTCCTTCTTCGAGCGTCCCCAGCCCGTCCCGAGGCGCTTGCCCTGGAGCAGGGCGGCGACGCCGAAGCGGCGGTCGTGGGGCGGCCCGGTCTCGGCGATGGTGCGGTACTCCGGCTGGGTCTGCAGCACCATCTGCACCGCCTGCTGCAGGGTGGACTTGAAGTCGCCGGGGGGCCGCTCGAGGTGCTTGCTGCAGGTGTCGCCCAGGCTGCCGAGGACCATCTCGCGGGCGGCGTCGAGGCCGCCGTCGAGGTAGACCGCGCCGACCAGCGCCTCGAAGGCGTCGGCGAGCGCCTTGCGCGGGACGTTGGCCAGGCCCTGGGTCGACAGGGCGTGCTCGAGGCCGAGCTCGCGGGCGACCTTGGCGAGCGAGCGGTTGCTGACCGTCGCCGCGCGCGCCCGGGTCAGCTCGCCCTGGTCGAGGTCGGGGGCGTTGTCGAACACGAACTCGCCGACGAGCATGCCGAGCACCGCGTCGCCGAGGAACTCCAGACGCTCGTTGCAGCGTTCCCCGAGACTGCGCATCGAGGCGTGCGAGAGCGCGCGCTCGAGGAGCGTCCGGTCGCGGAAGCGGTAGCCGATGCGCTGTTCGACGTCCATACCGTCAGCTTAGAACAGAGCCGGGCGCGCGGCAATGTTTGCGGCCGACAGGTAGCGTCTGCCCGATGATCCGCTACAATGGCGCGGTCACATCCCAGAGGAGCTTGAACCATGGCGAACGTCCCGCATTTCGACGACGGCAACTTCGAGAGCGAAGTCGAGAAGTCCGAGATCCCCGTGTTGGTCGACTTTTCCGCGACCTGGTGCGGTCCGTGCAAGCGGCAGGCCCCGATCGTCGAAAGTCTGGCGAAGAAATGGGACGGCAAGGTCAAGGTCGGCATGGTCGACATCGACGCCGCTCCCCAGACCGCCGCGAAGTTCAACGTCACCAGCGTGCCCCGGCTGCTGATCTTCGTCGGCGGCGAGGTCCACGACCAGATGATCGGCTGGACCTCGGAGTCGGTCCTCGACGGGAAGCTGGGCGCCGTCTCCAGCTGATCCGTCCCGGGCACGTCTCGCACGTGTATACTCGAGGAAGAGAATCCAGCGAGGTCGTGGCGGCCCTGGTGCTCGCGGGAGGAGGCGGAACCCGGCTCGGGGGACGCGCCAAACCCCTCCTGCGGGTCGGCGGGGAGCGCATCATCGACAGGCTGCGCGCGGCCCTCGAGCCGCGGCTGCCGGTCTGGATCTCCGGCCGCAGTCACGCCCCCTGGGCGGAGCTCGGCCTGCCCTTCGTCCCCGACCTGCGGCCGGGTGGACCGCTGGCGGGAATCGAAGCGGGACTGCAGCGCGCGGCGCCCGGTGCGCTGCTGGCGGTGGCGGGAGACATGCCTTTCGTGAGCACCGAAGCCGTACAGTTTCTGCTCGCGGCCGACGACGGCCGCGGCGTGGCGATCGACGACGGCCGGCGCAACCCGCCGCTGTTCGGCATCTGGCCGGCGGCGGCGCTGCCTGTGCTGCGCGCCCGGCTCGACCGCGGCCAGCGCTCGGTCGGTGAAGCGGTGCGCGCCCTGCGCCTGCCCCGGGTGCGGCTGCCCGCCGGGCTCGCGCGGGCCTGCTTCAACGTCAACACGCCGCAGCACCTGCGCGATGCCGACGCGCGCAGCCAGCCCGGGAGCTGACGTGGGACGTCTGTTGCAGCTGCTCGCGTTGATCTTCGTGCCGATCGCCCTGATCATGGGGCTGACCGGTCAGGCGAGCGCCGGGATGGAGCTGACGATGCTGATCTTCGGCGGCACCCTGTTCGCGATCGGCTGGCTGCTAGAGGGAGGCAGGTCGAAGAAATGAGGCCGGAGCCCGCGAAGCTGATCATGACGAGCCCGGCCGGCCGGCGCGAGATCGTGCTGCGCAAGCCGCCTTTCGTCATCGGGCGCTCCCTCGACAACGACCTCGAGCTGATC
Source organism: bacterium (assembly GCA_030428695.1). The sequence continues at coordinate 1,331 of JAUIEM010000517.1, read as the reverse complement.
GACTCCCTGGTCTCGCGGCGCCACACCAAGATCGTGCTGCTCGACGACGTCTACCGCTGCATCGACCTCAACAGCAGCAACGGCACCTTCGTCAACGGCCAGCGCATCACCGAGAAGATCCTCAGCAGCGGCGACGCGATCCGCATCGGCACGACGGTCCTGACCTTCGAGGACCCGAACGAGCCGGTCTCGGTCCACGGCCCCCTGTCCGACTTCCCCGATCTCGACGACCCGACGGCCAGCGACGAGCTGCGCGCCGTCTCGGTCAAGGACCTGATGCCGCAGTACACCGTGTCCTTCGTCGACACCGACGCCGAGCGGCGGCGCTTCCGCGAGATGATCGTCCAGCGCGAGAAGCTGTCGACCCGCGACCGCGAGCACTTCCTCTTCCTCTTCAAGCTCGCCGACCTGATCAACCGCACCAGCACCTTCGACAAGCTCTTGCGGCTGGTGATGCCGATGGTCTTCGAGGGGCTGAACGCCGAGCGCGGCGTGCTGATGATGAAGGACGATGCGGGGAAGCTGGTCGCGCGCGTCGTGCGCAGCGCCGACAACAGCGACCCCGGGGACATCCACATCTCCTCGACGATCACGAACATGGTGCTGCACGAGCGCAAGGCGGTGCTGACCGGCGACGCGACCGCCGACCCCAAGCTGCAGATGGGGCAGTCGATCGTGCGCTTCAACATCCGCAGCGCCCTGTGCGCACCGATCTGGGTCGACGACGACGTCTACGGCCTGATCTACATCGACAACCTGCTGACCGCCCACGCCTTCACCGAGGCAGACCGCGACCTGTTGACCGCGGTCGGCAACCAGGTCGGAGCCGCCTATTACCGGGAGATCCTCAAGGAGCAGATCCAGCGCGACGCGATCTACCGCAGCAACCTCGAGCGCTACCACAGCCCGGACGTCGTCGACATGATCCTCAACAAGGAGAACCCGGTCGCGCTCGCGGTCGAGGCCCGCCGGGTGACCGTGCTGTTCTCGGATATCGAGGGCTTCAGCAAGCTGTCCGAGCGGCTCTCGCCGAAGGAGATCGCCGAGCTGCTCAACGGTTACTTCGAGATCATGACCCGCATCATCTTCGACTACAACGGCTCCCTGAACAAGTTCATCGGCGACGCGATCATGGCGATCTTCGGCGCCCCGGTCGCCCGGGAAGACGACGCCGAGCGGGCGGTGCGGGCGGCCCTGGAGATGATCGACGAGCTGCACGTCTTCCGCGAGACCCTGCCCGCCGACCGGCGCTTCCGCATCCGCATCGGCATCACCACCGGCCCGGTGGTCGCCGGCAACATCGGCGCGACCAAGCGCCTCGAGTACACCGT
>JAUIEM010000034.1 GCA_030428695.1 bacterium | reverse complement strand
CTTGCCGTCCTTGTCCGCGATCTTGACGACGACCTTGCTGCCCGGCTTGACGTCCTCGGGCTTGAACTTGTAGCTGAGGGTGAGGGCCTGGCCGCCGGCCTTGGCGGCGTCCCCGCCGCGGAAGTCGACCTTGTCCTCGGTGCCCTTGATCGGCTTGCCGTCGAGGGTGGCCTCGTAGTTGTTGAGGTCGACGCCGCTGCGCTCGTCGGCGATCTGGAAGGTCGCGGGCTCGACCGGCGCCGGGGGCAGCAGCTGCTGCTTGCGGGCCGGGACCTCGGCGACCGGGCGCGGCGGGGGCGGAGGCGCGGCCTCGAGGGCGGGGCGCTTGCAGTTGAAGTAGGTGAAGTAGCCCGCGCGGTCGAAGTTGTGCGAGACCTTGGTCAGGTAGTAGTTCCCGCTGAAGCGCTTGCCGACGCCCTCGATCTCGAGCACAGTCCCGACCTTGAGCTTCGGATCCCCGCCCGAGGAGCCGTGGGCCTCGACCAGCACATCGGTGCGCTTGCGCAGGATCGCGCGGGCGAGCTGCTCGGCCTCTTCCTTGCTCGCGAAGACCTCGTTGGTGATCACCTCTTTGGCGCCGCCGAAGGCCTTCTCGGCCAGGGCGATGCCGAGCTGCTGCCCGCCCATCGTCTCGGTGACGTCGTTGGCGGTCGCGCGGCCGACGACGAGCTGCTTTTTCGCCGAGTCCCAGCAGCGCACCTCGACCTCGGTCAGCACCTGGCCGACGTTGAGGCGCGGCCGGAACTCGCGCAGGGTCTTGCCCCACTCGAGGCTGACGGCGGGCGAGCCGGTCTTCGCCGGCTTCTTGAAGAGCAGCTTGTTGCCCTCGACCCGCAGCTCGAAGTTCAGGGCGCTCGCGCGGGAGGCGAGGAACTCGAGGTCGCTCTGGTTGTACTGGTAGACATAGGGATGGCGATCGGGGGTCGAGTCGACATCGGGGGTCAGGCCGAGCTCGCCCGCGATCTGCTGCACGATCTCGGCGTCGGTCTTGTTCTGGAAGGCCCGGCTCTTGACGCCGCGGCCGAGCTTGCTGCGCTTGTCGTAGGCGAGCACGTGCAGGTGGCACTGGCCCTGCGCGGGGAAGCTGAGGCGCAGGCTGACGATGTCCGCGGTCATCACCCGCGCCAGCCCCCCGACCCGACCCATGTCGACATCGAGCTTCTTGCCCGGCGCGAACAGGCCGCGTTTCGACCAGCGCAGGTCGGGATTCGCGATCGTCAGCGAGCACATGCCCGCCATGTCGATCGCGCTCTCGCACACCACGCTGACGACGTCCGCGACCACCGCCGGCGGCACCTTGGCGCCGTCGACGTAAAGGGTGAAGGAGGGGGGGGCCGTGAGGTCCATCAAGCTCTCTGTCTCCGCGCGAGCCGCGGAGCGGTTACGCCCTCAAGTCTACTGCCGGGAAGCGCCGAGAACAACCGCATCGATCCCGCTTTCGCGGGCTTTCGGGAGAGGTTTGACGCGCTGCGTGAAGAGAGCGCTCCGGCGCAATCCTGCGCGATCTGGTACACTGCGCGTCGGAACCGCCCGAGAGCGTGTCGACAACGTGAGCGCCCTGCCCCTGCGAGCCCCCGAGAACCCGCCCGCTGCCGTCCCCGAGCCGCAGCTGGTCGATCGCTTCGCCCGCGCGATCAGCGACCTGCGCATCTCCTTGACGCGGCGCTGCAACTTCCGCTGCGTGTACTGCCACGACGAGGGGCTCGGCCCGGTGCTGCCGGCGCGCAGCCTGGCGCCGGATGAGATGTCCGCCGCGCACGTGCTGCGCCTGGTCGAGGTCGCGGCCGGCTTTGGCATCTCCTCGGTCAAGTATACCGGTGGTGAGCCGCTCCTGCGCCCCGACCTCGCCGAGATCATCGCCGGGACGCGGGCGCGCATCCCACGGGTCTCGCTGACCACCAACGGCTCGCTCCTGCGCCACCAGGCGGCGGACCTGGCCGCGGCCGGCCTCGAGCGCGTCAACATCTCCCTCGACAGCCTCGACCCCGAGGCCTTCCGCGCCATCCGCAAGGGCGGGCTGGCCGCCGTGCTCGAGGGCATCGACGCCTGCCTGGCCGTCGGCATCGCCCCGGTCAAGCTCAACATGGTCGTGTTCACGAAGACCCTGCCCTTCGTCGACGACCTGCTCGCCTTCTGCCGCGGCCGCGCCGGCCTCAAGCTGCAGCTGATCCAGTTCATGCCCGAGCTGGCCGGGATGCAGAGCTGGATGGTCGACATCGACGCCCTCAAGCGCGACCTCGCGGCGCGGGCCGACCGCATCGAGGTGCGCAGGATGCACCGGCGCCGCATCTACTTCGTCGCCGGCGCCGAGGTCGAGGTCGTCGACCCGGTCTACAACCGCGAGTTCTGCGACCACTGCCAGCGCCTGCGGGTGACCGAGAAGGGCGAGCTCAAGGGCTGCCTGAACCGCGACGACGACCTCGTGCCGACCGTCGGGCTCGACGACGAGGGCCTGCGCGCGGCTTTCCGCACCGTCGTCGCCCGCCGCGTTCCGTACTACGGCGTGTACGTCCGCGACTTCCCCGAGCGCCCGAGTGACAGCGTCAGTCTGCCGGGATGAAGCGGGCCGGATCCTCGACGACCTCGCGCACGAGCTCGAGGGCCTTCACGCAGTAGAAACCGTCGTTGATGCGCTCGTCGAGCGTGTACATCAGGCGCACCACCGGTCGCGCCTCCGGCCCCTCCGGCCCCGGCCGCAGCTCTTCGCGCACCGCCCCGATCGAGCAGAACAGGCTGACGGTGCCGTACTCGTACAGGTGGTGCCAGCAGCGGTCGATGCCGATGCTGCCGAGGTTGGTGACGAACAGGCTCGCGAACATCGGGTCGTCGCGCTGCAGGAAGCGCGGGAACAGGTTCCAGCGGTCGAGCCAGCGCGCCAGCCCGAGCAACCAGCCCAGGGCGAAGCCGGGCAGGCGCAGGAACAGCTTCATCTCCTTCTCGACCGCCGTCGTGTCCTTTCCCCGCGCCTCCCCGAGCTTCTCCCGCAGGCGCGCGAGCAGGTCTGGAAAGCTCTCTCCCCCCGGCATGCCGAGCTTGACCGTGCGCAGCTTCGCGCGGTCGTCGAAGGCCTGCTTGGCGGTGAAGGAGATCACCGTCTCCTCTCGCTGGTAGATGCGCCCGCCGGACACGAAGCGGTTCAACCCCGGCCGCTCGTGCAGGGCGCGGCCGAGGGCGAAGAGGAAGAGCGGGAAGAGCGCGCGCTTGCCGTCCCGCGCGTCGAGGAAGGGCAGGGTGCGCGACAGGTCGAGGGTCTGCTCGTAGTAGACCACGCTCTCGCTGCGGCTCGGCATCAGGTACGGCATCATCCGCCGCATCGCGGACAGCTCGCGCACCGGGGTGCCGTCGGAGCGGCGGAAGAGGGGCATCGGAACCTCGCGCTCAGGAGGGCTTGGCGATCACCCGGCGCACCCCGACCGGCAGCTTGAGCCACAGGGCCTCACCCTCGTCGTGGGCGGCGAGGCGCGTGCTCAGCAGGCTGCGCAGCTCTTCGTTCTCGGCGTGGGCGATCAGCCGGGTGCAGGACTGGGTCGGATGGGAGCTGTCGAGGTAGCCCGCCAGGTCTCCGAGGGACGGGTCGGTCTCGAGCCAGGTGCGCGCCGCGGAGCGCAGGTGCGCCGCCAGCGAGCAGGGCCGCTGCACGGCCTCGAGCAGGGCGCCGACCAGGGCCTCGCCCTCGTCCGGCGCGAGCTTCCAGATCTGCAGCCGCTTGCTCTGTACGCCGAGGGTGCGCTCGGCCGGCGCCGCGGTGAAGCGCTCGGCGACCCGCGGCCCGAAGGTCTCCGGGGCGAGGGCGCCGGCGAAGACCAGCAGCTGCAGGTAGGGCCGCTCCTGGCCGTCCTCGATCACCTGGACCTCGCCGGCCTCACCGATCTCGACCGGCCGGCCCTTGCGCACCTCGAACAGCCCGTCGCGCTCGAGGGGTCCGGCGAGCACCCGCAGCAACGCTCCCGGCAGGCGGTGGACGACGACGCCTCCGCGCTCGCGCACCAGCACGAAGTGGGCGCGGCTCAGGCGGCCGAGGAAGCTGAGGTTGAGCAGGCCGACCGGCCCGCCCCCGGCGTGCTCCTCGAGGGCCGCCCAGCGTTTCGCCAACCGTGGATCATCCCCGCTCGGGCGCAGCTCGCGCAGGCTGGCGGCTCGCCCGACCAGCACGCTGCGCGCGGTGAGCTGGCGCTCGAGGCCGACCAGCCGTCCGTTGTGCAGGCTGGGGAAGAGCATCACCCGGATCGGTGAGCGCTCGCCGCCGTGGACCAGGTGCGGGAGCTGCAGCTCCAGCGCGGAGATCCCGACCGGGCCGTCGATGCTTCCGCGCACCGCGGCCATCGCTTCGGCGAGCTCGGTGCAGTTCCCCCACCAGGGATGCCCCTCGAGCACGCGCAGCGCCCGGGTCTCGATCGGCCGCCCGCCGAGCTGGCTCAGCACCGCGTGCCGCACGGCGAGCCGCCCGCGGTCGGCGAGGGGAGCGAGCTGCAGGGTGACCGCGGTCAGCCGCTGTAGCTCGCTGCGGGTCAGCCCCCAGTCGCGCTCGGCGGGCTCTTCGCTGCTGACGACGAGCACCGGCGCCGTGCGGGTCGCGCCCGGGGAGAGCACGCCGAGGTCGCGCTCCTCGATCGTGTCGTCGCTGCACTCGAGGGCGGCGGCCTCCATGATGTGCCGCAGCTCGCGCACGTTCCCCGGCCAGGGCCACTGCTCGAGGCGGGTGAGGGCCGCGGGGCTGAGCTCGACGTCGTCGGGCAGGAAGTGGCGGGCGAGCCGGCCGATGTCGCCGGTGCGCTCGCGCAGGGCCGGGATGTGCAGCACCGCGCTCGGGTTGAAGCGGAACAGCAGGTCGCCGCGGAAGCTCCCCGTCCGGACCATCTCCTCGAGGTCGACGTTGGTCGCCGCGACGATGCGCACGTCGACGCGGACGACCTCATCCGAGCCGAGGGCCTGCACCTCGCGCTGCTCCATCAGCCGCAGCAGCTTGGCCTGGGTGCCGAGGCTGAGGTTGCCGAGCTCGTCGAGGAACAGGGTGCCGCCCTCGGCCTCCCGGGCGGCGCCGGCGCGGGCCTTGGAGGCGCCGGTGTAGGCGCCGCGCACGTGGCCGAACAGGGCGCTCTCGATGAAGGTCTCGCTGCGGGTGCTGAGGTCGATCGCGACGAACTTCCCCTGGCGTCCGCTCAGGGCGTGGATCGCCCGGGCGATCAGCTCCTTGCCGGTGCCGGTCTCGCCGAGGACGAGCAGCGGCAGCGTGCTCGGCGCGTAGCGCGCGACCTTGGCGAGCAGCCGGCGCAGGGCCGGGCTCTCGCCGATCAGCGGGGCGAGGGCGGGATGCTCCGGGCGCTCGGGGGCCTTGCCCGCGTCGACGCTCAGGGCCAGCCGGCTCGGCTCCCGCAGCCGGATCTGGCTGCGCAGGGGCGCGAGCTGCGCCGGCTCGAGCTCGGACAGCTGCTCGTACAAGAGCCAGCGCCCCGGCACCACCCTCGTGCTGGTCCCGGGCCGCACGTGGGCGAGAGGTTGCTCGCTGAGCTCGGCGTGGGCCCAGCGCGCCAGGGAGCGGCGGCCGGTGCCGGGCTGCCCGAACAGGTGCAGGAAGACCCGCGCGCGGCAGTAGGCGAGCACCGCCCGGCGCAGCTCGTCGAGCGATGGGTCGCAGGCGATCAGGTGGTGGGCGTCGTCGCGCAGCAGCGCGGTGACGCTCGCCGGGCCGACCGCGAGCTCTTCGCTGCCGGGCACGAGCAGGGCGACGCCGAGCTCGCGCGCGCGGGCCTCGAGGGCCGCGCTGTCGAGGGCATCGTCCCGGCGCAGGTCGGCGCCGAGCAGCAGCAGCCCGTCGGCGGCCTGGGCGAGGCACTCGTCGAGCTGCTCGGCGGCCTTCTTCGCGGACAGGAAGCGCGGCTCGACGTAGACCAGCGGCCGCCAGCCCCGGTTCGCCAGCCAGCGCCGGTACAGGGCGCGGGCGAGCACGAGGGGCGCGATGCCCGCGATCCGCGGCAGGGCGACCCAGGCCCCCGGCTTGAAGGCGCGCACCAGCCAGGTGAGGGCGCTGCGTTCGGACTTGCTCGCGACATCCCAGAAACTCGGCACGGTCGACTCCTCAGGGTTGCGGACGGTCGCGTCGGTCGGCGCCGCGCGGGCGGGCGAGGATCGCGTCGATCCCCGACAGGTCGACCCGCAGCCGGCCGGTGAGCGCCGCGGCGAGGTGGGGGAGGCGGTCCTGGCCCCAGAACAGCTGCCCCCGCCAGGTGAAGGTCGGCACCCCGAAGCCGCCCGCTTCGAGCAGCTCCGCGGTGTTCGCCTTGACGCGGGCCTTGTTCGCGGGAGCGGCGAGGCGGGCGGCGAGGTCTTCTGCGGGCAGGCCGACGCCCGCGACCCGCGTCGCCAACAGCCCGACGTCGGTCAGGTCGCGCCCCTCGACCCAGCAGGCGCGGGCCAGGTCGGCGGCGAGGGCGGCGGCCTCGGGCCGGTCCTGGAAGAGGGCGACGCAGCGCAGGGCCTCGAGGGAGCGGAAGGGATGCGCGGGCGGCCCCCGCAGCGCGATGCCTTCCAGGGCGGCCAGCCGGGCGACGTCCTGGAAGGTGTAGCGGCGCTTGGCGGGAATCTCCGCCGGGCCGACCAGCCCCGTCGCGCTGAGCACCGCGCCGTAGGCGACCGGGCGCATCCGCCAGCGGACCTCGTGGGCTTCCGCGAAGTCCGCCGCCCGGAGCAGGGCCAGGGAGGCGTAGGGGGAGATCAGGTCGAAATAGAAGGGGACCTCGTGCACGTCAGGATTCCTCCGCCACCGCCGCCTCGAGCACGGCGAGCTCGCCCTGGATGCCGTCGGCGAGCACCTGCAGGTCCGGCATCACGTCCCAGTCCCCCGACACGCCGAAGTTCAGGGCGCCGTGGTAGGACATCACCGCCACCCCGTAGCTGACGTTGCCGAACAGCGGCACGTAGGGGAAGGTCTCGAGCAGCTGCCCGCCGAGCAGCCACAGGGGCTGCTGCGGCCCGGGCACGTTGGTGATCGCGAGGTTGAACATGCGCTGCATCGCGATCGCGCGGCCGGCCAGGGCGAGCACCGTCGGCGGGGCGAAGTCGGCGAGCCGCGCCCAGAAGTCGCCGCCGACCGCCTGCTTCGACTTCTTCAGCCCGGTCATGCTGCGGGAGAGGAAGCGCAGCCGCGCCGACGGGTCCGGCTCGTCGACCGGCAGCGTCGCGGTCATCATCGACACCTTGTTGCCGTAGGTCATGCGCTGGCTCGGGTCGCGCACCGACACCGGCACCATCGCCTTGAGCCGCAGCCCCTCGAGCGCGGCTCCGCGGGCGCGCAGGATCGTGCGCAGGCCGCCGGTCACCATCGCGAGCACGACGTCGTTGACCGTGCAGCCGGCGCGGTTCTTCAGGGCCTTCACCCGGTCGAGTCCGGTGCGCGCGATCGCGAAGCGGCGGTGGGGGCCGATCGGGGCGTTGAGGGGGTTGTCGGGAGCGCGCTCGAGGGCCTTGCGGCCGAAGGCGACCACGCCGCGGGAGGTGTCGCGCAGGCTCTGCCACAGGCCGCCGGAGGGCTTCCGCCGTCCGCCCTCGCGCCGGCCGCCACCGGCGAGCATACCGCGCAGGCTCTCGAGGGGCGCGTCGAGGACCGCCTCGCGGACGAGCTCGAGGTCGTCGGGGGGCTCTTCGGGGCGCCAGGGCTGGATCACCGCCGGCGGCGCGTCCGGGGTCGGGTCGAGCAGCACGGTCGCGAGATCGACGCCGCTCAGGCCGTCGATCATGCAGTGATGGGTCTTCTGGATCAGCCCGAGCCGGTTCTCCGGCAGGTCGAACAGCCACATCTCCCAGAGCGGTCGGGTGCGGTCGAGGGGCAGGCTCATCACCCGTCCGGTCAGCCGCAGCGCCTCGTCCATGCCGCGCGGGCGGGGCAGGCCGGTGTAGCGGATGTGGAAGCGCAGGTCGAAGTGCGGATCGTCGACCCACACCGGCCGGTGCAGGTCGTAGGGCAGCCAGTGCAGCTTCTGGCGGAAGCGTGGGACCTTGTCGAGGCGGCTGAGGATGTGGCGGTGCAGCGCCGCCTCGTCGAAGCCGCCGTCCTCGAACACGCTGAGGGAGCCGACGTGCATGTGCGCGACCGGCGACTCGGCGTACAGAAAGGAACAGTCCTGGGCGGACAGGCGGTCGGCCATCGCGGGCTCCGGAGACTGCGGTGGAGCGAGTGTACCATCCGCGGCCCGGGAGCGCATCGGGCGTCGGTCAGGGATCCTGCCCCTTCAGCCGCGCGAGCTCGGCCTGCAGGGCGGCGAGCTGCTGTTCGGCGGCGAGGCGTGCCGCGCGTTCCGCGTCGCGTGCCTGGTCGGCTTCGAGGCGTGCCTGGTCGGCTTCGAGGCGTGCCTGCTTCTCCTCGCGGGCCTTCCGCGCCTCCTGCTTCCGCCACTCGGCCTCGGTCGGCACGCGCTGGGTACCCGCCTGGTCGAGGGCGAGCCGCAGGCGCTCGCCGTCGGGCGTGCCGACCGTGAGCAGCCAGGCGTCGAGGGTGTCTGCGTAGGCCGGTCCCGCGCCGGAGTACGTGCGCACGAAGGCGCCGTCGGCGGTGCGCCGGAAGAGCTGCAGGGCCTGGCGCCCCGGGCGGGAGGTGTCCGGGTCGAAGATCGCCAGCTCCGTCACGCCGAGCTGGGCGTACTTGGCCGGGTTGAGCTCGTAGTCCTTCTTCCAGTCCTCCGACACGACCTCGAGGGCGAAGGCCGGGGGCCGGTGCCCCTTCTTCCACATCTGCCACGAGGGAGGCAGAGGCGGCGGCGGGGGCCGGTGGCGCATCAGGTAGACGTCGGGAGAGACCCGGACCAGGGGGTGCTCCGGCACCCAGGCGAAGAAGGCGTCCGTCCCGACGTAGGCGTCCTCCCACCATTGGCGCTCGATGTGGACGCGCAGGATGGCGCTGAAGCTCTGGATGATCTCGGCCTGCTCACAACCCTGCCCCATGTCTTCCTCGTCGGTCAGATACCAGGCGCTCCAGTCGATCGGCGCCCACCAGTCCCCGGGCTCGTCGACGACCTGGGCGGCGCGGGGGGGTCGCGGGCGGGGAGGAGAGGTCTCGGACATGTCGCTGCCTCCGGGCAAGGCTCCCTCGAGTGTACATCAGCGCAGGTGCACCTGCAGCAGCGCGACGTCCGCCGGGGTCACCCCCGCGATGCGCGAAGCCTGGCCGAGGGAGGCGGGGCGGATCGCGCTGAGCTTCTCGACCGCCTCGCTGCGCAGGCCGGGCAGGCAGAAGTCGAAGCCTTCGGGGATCGGCTGCCGCTCGAGCTTCCGGAAGCCCTCGATCGCGCGCGCCTGGCGCTCGATGTAGCCCTGGTACTTCAGCTCGATCTCCAGCGCTCGCTGCACCTCGCGGGGCAGCTTCGCGAGGGGCGGATGGACCGCGGCGACGTCGGGGAAGGTCCGGTCGTTGCGCCGCAGCAGCCCGCTCAGGGTGACGCCCCCGACCCGGATGCGGTCCATCTCCGCCCAGGTGTCGCGGATCAGCGCCGCCTTGCGCTCGACGGCCGCGTGCCGCGCGGCGCTGACCAGGCCGACCTCGTGGCCGCGGGCGCTCAGCCGGCGATCGGCGTTGTCGGCCCGCAGCAGCAGCCGGAACTCGGCCCGGGAGGTGAACATGCGGTAGGGCTCGGTCGGCCCCGAGCGCACGAGGTCGTCGATCAGCACGCCGATGTAGGCCTCGGAGCGGTCGAGCACGAAGGCCGGCTGGCCGGCGACCTTGCGGGCGGCGTTGATGCCCGCGACCAGCCCCTGGGCGGCCGCCTCCTCATAGCCCGAGGTGCCGTTGATCTGGCCGGCCATGAACAGGTTCTCGACCAGCTTGGTCTCGAGGCTGAGCTTGAGCTGGGTCGGCGCGAAGAAGTCGTACTCGACCGCGTAGCCGTGTCGCAACAGCACCGCGCGCTCGCAGCCGGGCAGGCTGTGGACCAGCTTCTCCTGCGCGTCGGCGGGCAGGCTGGTCGAGATGCCGTTGGCGTAGATCACATCGGTGGTCAGGCCCTCGGGCTCGAGGAAGACCTGATGCCGCTCCCGGTCGGGGAAGCGCACGACCTTGTCCTCGATCGACGGACAGTAGCGCGGCCCCACCCCCTCGATCACCCCGCTGTAGATCGGCGAGCGGTCGAGGTTGTCGCGGATGATCCCGTGGGTCCGTGCGTTGGTGTGGGTGATCCAGCAGGAGATCTGGGGAAGCGCCGGAAACGGCCGCGGAGGGTTGAAGCTGAAGGGCTGCGGCTCGTCATCCCCCGGCTGCTGCTCGAGCCCATCGAGGTCGAGGCTCGCCTGCGACAGCCGCGGAGGCGTGCCGGTCTTCAGCCGCCCGGTCGCGAAGCCGACCGCCGCCAGCCCGGTGCTCAGGCCGGTCGCGGCCCCCTCGTCGATGCGCCCGCCGGCCCAGTTCTTCAGCCCGACGTGGAGCTTCCCGCGCAGGAAGGTCCCGGTCGTCAGGATGACCGTCCGCGCTTCGAGGTCGGGACCGTCGGCGATGCGGACCCCGGTCGCGCGCGGGCCGTCGAGCGCGACATCGACGACCTGCCCGGCGACGATGTCGAGGTTCTCGACGGCGCGCAGCCGCGCCTGCATCGCCTCGCGGTACAGCACCTTGTCGGACTGGCAGCGCGGCGACTGCACCGCCGGCCCCTTGCGCCGGTTGAGGATGCGGAACTGGATGCCGGTCGCATCCGCGACTTCCCCCATCGCCCCGCCGAGAGCGTCGATCTCCCGCACCATCTGGCCCTTCGCCTGGCCGCCGATGCAGGGGTTGCAGGACATCTCCGCGATGCGCGCGGGGTCCATCGTGACCAGCACCACCGAGCAGCCGATGCGCGCGGCGGCGAGGGCGGCCTCGCAGCCCGCGTGGCCCCCTCCGACCACCGCGACATCCCAGGTCTTCACGGCAGGCTGTCCTCGATCTTCCGCAGCCGCCCGAGCAGGTCGCCGATCGCGTCCTCTTTGACGCTGCAGAAGGCGAGCCGCAGGAAGTGCGGGGCGACGCTGACCATCCCGGCGCTCTCCTCGGCCAGCAGCTGCTGGCGCACCGGCTCGCTGTCGCAGGGCAGCTCGAACAGGGCGAAGCAGCCGCTGTTGCAGGGCAGCAGGCGGATCTTCTCGAAACCGAGCGCCGCGTAGCTCTCGTGGACGGCGCGCGAGCGCGCCCCGAGCATCGCCCGCACCTCCTCGAACTGCGCGTCGAGGCCAGGGTCGCGCAGGGCGGCGAGGGCGAGGGCCTGGGAGGGGCCGACCGGGCTGCCGATGGTCGAGCGGATCAGGCTGGTCACCTTGCTCTCCATCGCCTGCATCAGCGGGCTCTCCTGCGGCATGCCGAAGGTCAGGAAGCCGACGCGGCCGCTGAAGAAGACCAGCTCCTTGGTCGTGCCGCAGACCTTGACCGGCACGAGCCGTGGGGACCTGCCGATCAGGTCCCAGAACAGCGAGCGCGTCGGGATCTCTTCGTCGTAGACCAGCCCGTGGTAGGCGTCGTCGACCAGGGCGAGGATCGAGCGCTCCTGCGCGGCCTCGAGCAGGCCCTCTACGATCTGCGCGCGGACCTCGGCCGTCGGGCTGTAGCCGCCGGGGTTGCTCGGGAAGTTCAGGACGACCAGGGCCGGCCCCTTCGGCAGCGCGGCGAGGGTCTCGCGGAAGCCCTCCGCGCGGAAGCGCCCGTCGACGAACGGCTCGAAGCCGAGCAGGGCGGCCCCGCGGCGCAGTCCGAACACCTGCTTGTAGTTGCCCCAGAAGGGCTTCGGCAGCACGACGACCATCTCCGGGCTGACGAACAGGTCGGCGACCAGGCTCAGGCCGTGAGTCAGGCCGACCGTGACGATCGGCAGGCTGCTCTCGGGGGCGTCGCCGGCCTCGCTGCGCTGGCGCTGTTGCCAGCGCTCGCGCAGCTCGGGATGGCCGGCGATCGGCGAGTAGAGCAGGGCGTGCTTGTGGAGGCTCGGGTCGAGGGCGGCGAGGGAACCGGCCACTGCAGGCAGCGGAAGCGGGCCGCCCGCCCCGTCGGTGATCTGCCCGATCGTCGCGTTGATCTCGGCGTCGCGGGCCTCGCCGGCCTGGAAGGGGATCCCGCGCGGAAAGACGGCGCGCCGCCCGAGCGCGCTGAACATCTGGAACAGCTCCGGATGTTGCGCCTTGATCGTGCCGTTGACGGTGTCGAGATCCACGGGGAGCTCTCCTTCCATGCGCCCGAAGTCGGGGCTGGCGCAGAAAGCGACCGACGCTCTTGACCCATCCCCACGAGGCCCGGATTCTACACCATGCCCCGGACAAAAAAACCCGGCTGATTCACCGGGATTTCGTCGCGAGGGCGCGGAGGCCGCTTGAGATCGGGCGCTTCGAGTCTTCGAGCAGCGGAGCCCGTTCTCATGGCTGGGACACCGTCCACAGGTGAGCAGCGCAGCAGGCTCGAAGTGCCCGAGATCTGCGGCCTCCGGGTCCGCAGCAGGAATCCCGGTGAATCAGACGGGACAAAGCCCCGACGCCTGGAGGAACAGCGTGCACGGAGCGCAGCGACCCCAACAGAGGTGTGGACCCTACCGTCTGCTGCGCCTGCTGCGCGCTGCTCCGAGCGGCGAGTGCTACCTGTCGCGCGTGCCCGGCGAGGGCCGCGCGCTGGTCGTCAAGCGCTTCGCGGACGCGCGGCTGTTCGAGGCCCAGCTCGGCCTGGCGCGTGAGCTGCCGCGCAGGGGGCTGCCGCGCCTGCGCTCGGCGGGCCTGGACGGGGCCCGGCCCTTTCTCGTGCTCGACGGCGTCGAGGGGATGCTGCTCGGCGACTGGCAGGCGCGCCGCCCGCAGCCCCCCGCGCTGGCCATCGCCCTGATGCGGCAGCTGTGCGCCGGTCTGCTCCCGCTGCACGAGCGCGGCCTCTCCCACGGCGAGCTCGGCGAGCGGGCCTGCGTGGTGATGGCGACCGGCGACGTGCCCCGCCTGCGCCTGCTCGACTACGGCGCGGCCGGAGGCGCTGCGGCGGTGCCCGCGGACGCGACCTGCCTCGCGCCGGAGGCGAGCGGGCTGGTCGAGGCGACGCCCGACCTGCGGGCCGATCTGTACAGCCTCGGGGTGCTCGGCTACCAGCTGCTGTGCGGGGCGCCCCCCTTCCGGGCGAGCCGTCGCCACGACCTGATCCACCAGCACCTGTCCCGTCCACCGCCCTTCTCCGAGGCGGCCTGGGATGACGTCCCGGACAGCCTGCAGCGGGTGCTCGTCCGGTTGCTCGCCAAGGATCCGGCGCGGCGGTACCTCCATGTGCGCAGCCTGGCCGAGGATCTCGCCCGGCTCAGCGTACGGCTCGACAGCCTCGCTGCGCTCGACCGCGGGGCGGCGCTGGCGCTGCTGCCGCCCCGGGTCGGGAGGGAGGCGCTGGCCGAGCGGCTGTGCGCAGGCCTCGTCCCCGGAAGCGGCCCTCACGCCCTGGTCGGTCCGCCCCAGGCGGGCAAGAGCCAGCTCGCCGCCGAGGTTCTGCGGCGCCTGCGTGGCCAGGGTCTGGCGTGCGTGCGGGTGCGGTGCGGGCGCGAGCCGCTGTGGGCCGCCGCGCTCGACGCCCTCGCGCTGGGGGCGTGGGGGCTCCCCGAGGCCCGTCGGAACGAGCTGGCGGAGGGCTGGCGGGCGCCCGCGGAGGGGCTGCGCGAGGAGATCCTCAACCTCTGTCCCGCGCTCGCCGACTTCCTCGGCTTCCGCCGCGAGCGGTCCGCGAGCCCGGACTCGGAGACCGACACCGTGCGGGGTCTGGTCGTCCCGCCCGAGCTGCTCGCCCGGCCCCTGGAGTCGAAGGCGAGCGACCTGCGCGAGCGTCTCGTCACCTTGCTCGGCGAGCTCCTCGACGGCCTCGGTCCGTGGCTGCTGTGCTTCGACCAGCTCGACGACGCGACCCGCGCGGCGCGCGCCTTCCTCGCCCGCTGCCTCGCGCGGCTCGGTCCGCGCGGCGGCCTGCTGCTGGTCGGCCGCAGCCTGCCCGAGGAGCTGGCGGTGTCTCGCGTCCTCGCCCTGCCCGCGCTCGAGCTCCGCGAGGCGCGCGAGCTCGCGCGGGCCTGGCTGCGCGAGCCGGAGGCCCTGCCCGCCGCGGCGCTCGAGGCCATCGCCCGCGAGGCCGCGAGCCAGCCGGGGCGGATGCGCGCCCTGCTCGCGGCGGCGCTCGCGGAGGCCGAAGCGCCGGGGGAGGGGGCGCTCCCGCTCGCGACCCTGCGCGCCGCCGCGGTGCTCGGCGTCGAGTTCCGCGCGGCCGATCTCGCGGCCCTGCTCGGCGAGGCGGTCGTCGAGCTCGCCCCCGCCCTCGCGCAGGCCGAGCGGGAAGGGCTCCTGACCGCGACCGCGAAGGGCTTCCGCTTCCGCCGCCCCGAGCTGCGCGAGCGCTGCCGCGACCTGCTCGCGGAGGAGGAGCGGGCCGAGCTGCACGCCCGCGCCGCCGACGTGCTCGCGGCGCGCGGGGACGAGCCCCTCGCCCTGTACGAGCAGCTCCTCGCCAGCCGGCAGCCCCTGCGGGCGCTCGGTCAACTCTCCGCCGCCGGAGCGGAGCTCCGCGCCCGCGGCGAGCACGCGCGCGCGGCGCGCCTGTTCGCCTCGGGGCGCGCGCTCGACGCCGCCCGGGGTCCCGGGGCGGTGGCCGCGGCCCGGTCCTGGCTGCGGGCCGAGGGCGAGGCCTGGCTGCGGGCGGACGAGGCCGCCCGCGCCGAGGCCTGCTTCGGGGAAGCGCTCGACACCGGCCGCCCGACCCGCCTGGAGCGTGCCTGCCTGCTCGGCCTGACCGGCGAGAGCCGGGTGCGCCGCGGCCTGTTCCTCAGCGCGGAGGAGAGCCTCGCGGCTGCCTGGGGGGAGTGCGCCGCGTTGTGGGGTGCGGCGGGCGCGGGGTGGGGTTCCGCGTCGGAATCGGAATCGGACGGGGACGGGGGGATCGGGCACGGGCACGGGCACGGGCGCGGGCACGACTCGGAATCGGAATCGGAATCGGAATCGGAGTCGGAATCGGAATCGGAATCGGAATCGGAATCGGAATCGGAATCGGAATCGGAATCGGAATCGGAATCGGAATCGGAATCGGAATCGGAATCGGAATCGGACGGGGACGGGGGAATCGGGCACGGGCGCGGGCACGTTTCGGAACATGAACCGGCACCGGACTCCCAACCGCCGCCCCCCGACGAGCTCGTCGCCACCGCGGCGCACGTGCGCTTCCTGCGCGGCCTCTGCGCGTTCTTCCGCGGCGGCGGGGCGCGCTCACGCCTGCCCCGCGGACTCGCGCAGCGCGAGCCCCGGCCGCGGCGCTCGCAGCTGCTCGCGCTGGCGGCATGGCGCGCGGCGGCGAGGGGCTGCTTCGCGACCTCTTCGACGGCGTTGCGCTTCGCCCGCGTCTGTCTGGAGTCCGCGGGCACGGGGCCGGCGCGGACCGAGGCCGAGGCGTGGCTGACTCTGGTCGAGGGGGTGTGCGCGCGCCTCGAGGGGCGGCTCGAGGACGCACGGGGCTGGCTCACCCGGGCCGAGGCCCGGCTCGGGGCGGCAGGGTTGACCTGGGAGCGGCGCCAGGCGCTGCTCGCCCTCGCGCGTACCGCGCTCCTGCACGGGGACGACGCCCAGGCGGCGTTGCTCGGACGGCGCCTGCGGGAGTCGGCGGGGGGGTCCGGGGACGTGCAGGGACGCGGGCTGTTCGCGCTGCTCGAAGGCGAGCTGCTCGCGGCGGGCAACAACCTCGACGGCGCGGTCGCCGCCGCCACCCAGGCCCTCGCTTCCCTGCAGCGCAGCGGAGACCGGCGTTCCGAGCTCGACGCGCGGGTCCTGCTCGCCTCGGTCTGGCAGCGCAAGGGCCGGCTCGGACGGGGGGCCGAGCTCCTGCGCAGCGGCGAGACCCTGGCGCGCGAGGCGGACTTCGGTCCGGCCCCCGGCGTTCCGCTGCTCCTGACCGGCGCCGCGATCGACCTCGCCCTCGCCCGGGAGGTCGAACGGGCCGAGGGACCGTTCGAGGCGCTACGGCGCCGCGCCGACGCACGCTGTGAGCGCGCCGTGGGGCGCGCGTTCCGGGCGCCCCTCAGCCGCAGCCGGGCGCTGCGCCTGCGCGGCATGATCGCCCTCGACCGGGGTGATCGCGAGGGCGCGCGGCAGAGCCTGGTCGCGGCCCGCGAGGCGGCCCGCGGGATGCAGCTGGCGGGGGCGCTGCGGGCGGCGGACGACGGGCTGCGGCGATGCGGGGCGGGAGTGCTCGCGCCGCCGGACAGCGACCGTCCGACCCGGCGCTCGCCGATGCTCGACCTCGAAGCGCGGGCCGAGCGCGATCTCGAGCACCTCGTGCAGATGGCGGAGATGCTCGGCAGCGCGAGCGGCCGCGAGAGCATCGTCGAGCGCGGGCTCGGCGCCGCGATCAAGGCGCTGGCCGCGGACGCCGCGATCCTGTTTCGCGGGGGGGCCGACGGGGCGGCCGTCGCGGAGGCAGCCTACAACAGCCGGGGGGAGAAGCTCGAGCCCGGTGCGCTCGCCTGCGCGGAGGAGGTCCTCGAGGCCGTGCTCGCCAGCGGCCAGGCGCGGGCGGAGAACATCCCGGACGGGCTGAGCTCGCGCTCGGTGCTGTGCGCGCCGATCGGCGTGGCGGGCCGGGTCGAGGGCGCGCTGTACATCGACTGCCAGCTCGTCCGGCGCCGCTTCTCGAGCTCGGACCTGCGGCTGCTGCAGGCGCTGGCATCCCTGCTCGGTTCGGGGCTGAAGCTCGTCGCCTCGCTCGAGGAGCTCGTGACGGTCAACGAGGACCTCGACCAGCGGGTCAAGGAGCGCACCGCCCGGCTCGAGCAGATGTTCGCCGAGCGGGAGGAGATCTGGGCGCGGGTAGTGCGCCTCGAGAAGGCGTCGACCCAGGTCCAGCTCGCCGCGGGCCTGTCCCATGACCTCAACTCCCCGGTCGGAGCGCTCGGCAGCCTGGCCGAGAGCCTGGTCGAGCTCAGCGCCGAGCCCGACGAGGCCTTCCCCGGCCTGGTCGCGCGGGTCGCCGACACCATGCGCGACGCCGCCGGGCGCTGCGCGGCGCTGGTCGCCCGGCTGCGCGACCTCGGCCGGGGCGGAGAGGAGGAGCCGAGCCGCTTCGACCTCCAGCTGGTCGTCGCCCAGGGCATGAAGCTGCTCGCGCACAAGCTGCGCGGGGAGTGGACGGTCGGTTCCCTCGCGAGCTGCCCGGTCGAGGCGGTGCTCGGCGAAGCCCACCAGGTCGTGCTCAACCTCCTCGACAACGCCCTCGATGCGACGGACGGCCTCGGCCCCGTCGAGGTCTCGCTCCGTGCCGACGGAGGGTTCGCCCTGCTGCGCGTGGCCAACGGCGGACGTCCGATTCCCGAGGGCTGGCGGGAGCGCATCTTCGCGCCGGGCGAGACCAGCGCGCCGGACAAGCACCTCGGCCTCGGCCTGGCGATCGTCAAGCGGCTGGTCGAGAAACACGGCGGCGGTATCGCTCTGGTCGACGTCCCCGAGCGGACATGCTTCGAGCTGCGCTGGCCACTCGTCGGCGCGTCCTGAGCGTCTCCGCATTCGAGGGGCGGTGGCGGACCGGGGCCGTGGGCCTGTCGCCTGGTGCCGAGCCCAGGCGGAAGGGGGGACTTCAACGCAGAGGCTCAGAGGGACAGAGGCGCGGAGCGGGCCTCTGCAGACGGGTGTGGATCGCTTTGGCGGGGGCGAAGTGGGAAGCACAGGGACTTCCCCGGAGATCTTGATTGCATGCCCACCTGACTCGTTCGACGGGCGAGCGGAAGAGCTGCGCGCCTCTTCAACGTCGCGCGACGGGCCCGGCTCGGCGGCGACCTTCCGTCCTCTGCACCTGCCGGGTATCCTGGCGCGAAAACCCCAAGGAGCTGCCGATGCGAACCCCTCTCGCGCTGTTGTGCGCGCTCGCCTGCCTGGCCGTCGCCGACGACGACGGCCCGAAGCCCTACGACGAGGTCATCCCCGACGACGCCGTGACCGACATCGGTCTGTTCCGCACCCATCGGGTCGGCGCCAGGCTGTTCTACGAGATCCCGCCGGCGACCTTCGGCCAGGACATGCTGTGGGTGCGCCAGATCTCCGCGACCACGGCCGGCTCCTCCTACGCCGGCATGCCCGCCGGCAACCGGGTGGTGCGCTGGGAGCTGCGCGACGAGAAGGTGCTGCTGCGCGACGTGCGCTACGGCCTGCGCGCAGACACCGACGACCCGATCGCGGGGGCGGTCGAGGCCTCGAACCTCGCGCCGCTGATCGCCGTCCTGCCGGTCAAGGCCTGGGGACGCGACCGCGCGCCGGTCGTCGAGGTCACCCGCCTGTTCGTCGCCTCCCCGCCCGAGCTGACCGCGCGCTTCGCCCTCGGCGCCAACGGCCAGGACGACGAGCGCAGCTTCATCGAGGACGTGCGCGCCTTCCCGGAGAACATCGAGACCGAGGTGCTCGCGACCTTCGGCACCGACAGCGACCGCACGAGCGGGATCAGCGCCCACGTCCGGCACAGCATGGTGCGCCTGCCCGCCGAGCCGATGCGGCCGCGCCGGCACGACGCCCGGGTCGGCTACTTCAGCGTCGGCTTCACCGACTTCGCCGACGACAGCGCCCACGAGGCGGCGCGCGTCCGCTACGTGACGCGCTGGCGGCTCGAGAAGAAGGACCCCGAGGCGGCGCTGTCCGAGCCGGTCAAGCCGATCGTCTTCTACGTCGCCCGCGAGGTCCCCGACAAGTGGAAGCCCTACGTCAAGGCCGGGATCGAAGACTGGCAGCCGGCCTTCGAGGCCGCGGGTTTCAAGAACGCGATCCTCGGCAAGCTGCCGCCGGACCCGCGCGAGGATCCGGACTGGGATCCGGCGGACGCGCGCATCTCGAGCATCCGCTGGCTCCCCTCGACGATCGAGAACGCCTTCGGCCCGCACGTGCACGACCCGCGCACCGGCGAGATCCTCGAGGCGGACATCCGCATGTACCACAACGTGCAGAAGCTGGTCCGCGACTGGTACTTCATCCAGTGCGCCGCGACCGACCCGCAGCTCGCCTCCCTGCCGATGCCCGACGAGCTGATGGGGGAGCTGATCCGCTTCGTCACCGCCCACGAGGTCGGCCACTCCCTCGGGCTGCCCCACAACTTCAAGGCGAGCTCGTCCTATTCCATCGCCCAGCTCCGCGACCCGGAGTGGACGCGGGAGAACGGCACCGCGCCGTCGATCATGGACTACGCGCGCTTCAACTACGTCGCCCAGCCCGGTGACGGCGCAGCGCTGATGCCAGGGGTCGGGCCCTACGACCGGTTCTCGATCGAGTGGGGCTACAGGAGCTTCGCCGCCGACGCCGAGAGCGCTGGCCTGGCAGAGATCGTCGCCCGCCAGATCGACGACCCGATGTTGCGCTTCGGCCAGGGTGACGCCTCGGCGCAGACCGAAGACCTCGGGGATGACGCGGTCGAGGCGAGCCGGCTCGGCATCCTCAACCTCGAGCGCATCGCCGCCGGCATGGTCGCGATGACCAGCCGTCCGGGCGCCGACTACACGCTGCTCGAGAACATGGTCGCCGAGCTCTGGGGGCAGTACAGCCGCGAGCTCGGGCACGTCGCGGCCCAGATCGGCGGCTACGAGGAGATCAACCTCTGGTACGGCGACGCCGAGCAGCGCTACTTCCCGGTCGAGCCGGAGCTCCAGCGCGCGGCGACCGCCTTCCTGCTCGAGCGGGCGATGCACGTGCCCGAGGCCTTCGTCGCTCCGGAGCTGACCCTGCGCCTGAGCGGGGAGGGCAGCGCGAGCCGGGTGCTCGGGGTGCAGAGCGGCATCCTGCGCCGGCTGCTCGACACCAGCCGGTTGCGGCGGATGGCCGAGATGGCCGAAGGCGACCCGGAGGGCTACGGGCCGGAGGCCCTGCTGGCCGCGCTGCAGGCCGGGCTCTTCTCCGAGCTCGAGGCCGAGGCCCCGCGCGTCGGCCTGTACCGCCGCAACCTGCAGCGCGCCTTCGTCGAGCAGCTGATCGGGGCCGCCCGAGCCTCGGCGGGCGACTCCGACCGCCGCGCCCTGGCCCGCCACGGCCTGGGGCAGCTGCGTGCGCGCTGCGCGGAGGCGCGCGGCGCCGATGCGCTGACCCGCGCCCACCTCGCGGACCTGCACGCGACCATCGAGGACGCCCTCGAGGCAGGGGAGTAGCCACAACGCCCGCGCCGGGGGGCGGCCGGGGGGCGGCCGCCCGGGGACGGCGCGCCGCCATCCCGTTACCGGGCTCCGCGCGCCGCGCCCCGGCGGCGCGCACCCCGGCGAATTGCGCGGCCAGGCAAGATTGGTATAATCGTGGGCATGGGTTCCGTGGCCTCTACAGCCCGACGAGGTAGCCGATACAGTGGCGGATGCCGGCGACAGCGCCCGATCCGAAGAGACGTCCGAGGAACGGGGTCGCGACACTCGCTCGCCGAGCTCTGGTCGCATCGTCCCGGAGCCGCGCCGACCGGCTGAGCCGCCTTCCGCCGCCCGCCGGGTCGACTCGACCCCCCCGTCGATGCCGAGCGTCGGCCACCGCCGCCCGCGCACCCCGACCAGCGGACGGCTGCCTCACGTGCGGCCGCCGAGCGGCCGCTCCCGGGTCCCGTCCGATCCGCCCTCGAGCGGCGCCTTCGAAGCCCAGCGCAGCGCGTCCGGGCGCATGCGCGACCACCGCCGACGCACGCGGCGGGCGCTCGGGGCGCCGGCGGAGTCCTTCCTCCAGCGCCTCGACGCCGCCCGGGCCCCGCTGGCCCGCGCGACGAGCAGCGAGCAGGTCTACGTCGCGATCATGGAGGCGTTCAAGATCGCGATCGGCGCCGAGTCGATCGGTGTCCTGAAGGTCGTCGACAAGAAGCTGCGCCTCAAGGCCCAGGACGGCTTCAGCATCGAGCAGCTGCGCACCGCCGGCGGCCGCATCGGCGAGCGCATCCTCGGGCGCCTGGCGGCCCGCGGCGGAAACTACGTCGCGCCGAACATCGCCGAGGCGCGCAAGCGCGGCGATCCGGTGCTCGCGGTGTGCGTCAAGACCGATGCGAGCACGGTCGTGATCGCGATCTACCGGCTGAGCGGGAACCGCAGCCTCGACCGCCACACCGGGCTGTTGCTCGACGAGCTGGTCAAGCTCGTCGCCCACTCGCTCGAGTACGGCGACCGGCTCGACGCGCTGCAGACCGAGCTGTCCGCGCTGCGCGACCTGTCGAGCCTGAGCGTCGCTGGCCACAGCCTCGATTTCGTGCTCGAGAAGGGCCTGATGTGGGTCAAGCGCATCGTCCACTCCGAGCGCCGCATCGTCGTGTTGCCCGACCGCCTCTCGGGCGATCGCATGCGCGCCCGGGCGATCCGCGGTGAGGGCCGTCCCCTGCGCAATCCGGTCGACTTCGCCCGGGAGCAGAGCCTGTGCGGGCAGGTGCTCGCCGACGGCGTGTCGGTCAGCTACGGCGACCTGCTCGACGTCCCGGTGCTCGCGCCCGCCGAGCCTTTCCTCGACGGCCCCCTGCTCGCGATGCCCCTGTCCGCCAACGACAAGCGCATCGGCGTGCTCGTGATGTGCCGCTCGCCGCATCAACCCCACTTCTCGGGCGACGAGCGCGAGCGCCTCGAGCCGGTCGCCCGGCAGATCGCGCTCGCCGTCGAGGCGGCCCAGCAGTACGAGCTCGCGATCGAGCGCGGGGAAGAGCTCGCGGCGGTGGTCCGCAGCATCACCGACGGGGTGATGGTCACCGCCCCGAACGGCCGGCTGCTGCTGGCCAACCCCGCCTCACGCCTGTTGCTGGGCCTCGACGAGTCCGAGCCGGTCGACCAGGAGCGCGAGGCCGCGGTGGTCGAGGAGGTGTTCGGGCGCCCCGAGCTCGAGCAGGACGAGGAGAAGCTGCTCGAGCCGAGCACGAACCCGGGGCGCATCCTGAAGGTCAAGCTCTCCCCCTTCATCGGCAAGGACGGTCTGCAGCGCGGCGTCGTCGCGGCCCTCGACGACATCACCCGCGAGAAGGAGCTCGCCAAGGCCAAGGACGCCTTCCTCAGCTCGGTCTCCCACGAGCTGCGCACGCCCCTGACCTCGATCGTGTCGTCGGTCGCGGTCCTCAAGCGCTACGCGAAGAAGGGAGGGGACGAGGTCATCGCGAAGTTCGCGCGCATCATCGAGGAGTCGACCGGGCGCCTGAACACGATCGTCGAAGAGTGCCTCGAGCTCGCCAACCTCGAGCAGGGCATGGCGGTCTGGAATTTCGAGAGCGCGTCGATCGCCGCCCTGCTCGAGCGCTGCCTGGCCCGCCACGAGAAGGCCCTCGCCGAGCGCGAGATCGAGCTCGAGTCGCAGATCGACCCCGCGCTCGGCGAGACCGCGGTCGACCAGGCGAAGCTCGAGCGCACGGTCGACCACCTGCTCGAGCTCGCCCTCGAGAACACCTCCGCCGGCGGCAAGATCCAGATCGGCGCTGGCCTCGACGGCCCGATCACGGTGTGGCTGGCCGAGTTCGAACGCTCGATGCGACCGGAGGAGATCCGCAGCGCCTTCGCCGCCTTCGAGCAGGTCGACCCCGACGACCTGTCCAAGACCACCTCCGGCCTCGGGGTGCGGCTGCCGATCTGCAAGACGATCATCGAGCGCCACGGCGGGAAGATCTGGATCGAGGGCGGCGATGCGGGCGTGCGTTATGTCTTCACCCTGCCCGTGCAGACGGTCGAGGAGGTCGACGCGCAGGTGCGACCGACCTCCGTCTCCCGGCTGAAGAGCGTCGCGGACGGGACGGATGCAGGTTCGTCTGCTGCAATCCGGATCTGGGATGCTATGCTGGAGATCCCGGGAGCGGACGAAGCCACCACGGCCGAGTGCCCCGCTCCCGATGCCCCAGCGGAGCCCGATGAGCGAGACCCCTGAGCTGCGAAACCTCGTGCTGGTCGCCGATGACGAGCCGAACATCCGCGACACGACCTCCTTCATCCTGCAGCTGGAAGGCTTCGAGGTGATCACCGCCGAAGACGGCGTCGCATGTCTCGAGGGCGTGCGAGAGCAGCGGCCCCGGGTCGTGCTGCTCGACCTGATGATGCCGCGCAAGAACGGCTACGACGTGTGCCGGGCGATCCGCGAAGAGCCCGCGCCGCTGTGCGGGATCCACATCATCATGCTGACGGCCAAGGGCCAGCGGAAGGACCGCGACCGCGCGCTCGAAGCCGGCGCCGACGAGTTCATGACCAAGCCGATCGACGACGAGCGCCTGGTCACGCGCCTCCGGGAGCTGATGGCTTGAGCGCGGACTGCGTGGTCCTGCTGCACGGCATGGGCCGGAGCAGCCTCTCGATGTGGCGGCTGGGGCGGAAGCTCGAAGAGCGGGGCTTCCGCTGCGAGGCCTTCGACTACCCGTCCCGCTACAAGTCCCTCGCCACCCTTGGCAGCGAGCTGACGGAGCGCATCCGCAAGAAGCTCGGTGCGGACGTGCAGCCCTGCGCGATCACCCACTCGATGGGCGGCGTCGTCGTGCGTTTCATGCCGAGCCTGCCCTGGCGGCGCCTGGTGCTGCTCGCGCCGCCGAGCCAGGGCAGCGCCGTCGCCCGGCGCCTGGCCGACAACCGTCTGTTCCAGCGCGTCTTCGGTCCGGCCGGGCAGGAGCTCGCCGCGCTCGAGGCTCCCGAGCCGAGCGCGCCCTTCGGCGTGATCGCCGGGACCCGCGCGGTCGCCGCCGCCAACCCGATCAGCTGGGTGACCCGGGCGCTCGAGTGGATCCCGCGCGACGAGCCCTCCGACGGGCTGGTGCTGGTCGAGGAGACCCGGCTGCCCGGGATGGCGGACTTCGCCGAGATCGATGCGACCCACACCCACATCATGAACCACCCGGAGGTGCCCGCGCTGGCGGAGCGCTTCTTCCGGGACGGGGCATTCTGAGGCGGTCCCGACGCCGATCCGATTGATCGCGATCCCGACTTGAAGTCACTGCGTAAGTTCTGTCCCGGTCCGGCGGGCGGGGGTGAACCCCGCCCCTACCTCCGAAAGACCGCACCACACCAAGGTAGGGGAGGGGTTCACGAGGCTGTCTCACGGAACCGGATGACACACGTCCCTACGCATGCGCCGGGCGGGGGGTAAACCGCGCCCGTACCCCCGGAAAAAGCGTACACACCGAGGTAGGGGAGGGGTTCACCCCCTCCCGTCGTTGCGCGGGAAGCGACCTCGCTCTGTGGGTCAGAACTTATGCGGAGGTCATTAGGTGAGGAACTTCCTGGCGGGGCGTTGTCAGCTCAGACAAGGACTCAACGAAGAACTCAACGCAGAGGCGCAGAGGCGCGGAGGCGCGGAGAGAGGACAAGACTTGTCTTGGGAGGGGGGCGAACGGGCCTTGTCGCTGCCCCCCAGCTGCGTCCCGGTCACGGCCGCGGGAGCGCCTCGACCCCGTCCGGGCCGATGCGCAGGACCTCCGACTCGCCGCCGGTCTGCCGGTCGCCGACCTTCTCGACCCGCACCCGGTACACCCCCTCGGGGATGCGGTCCGGGTCGATGGCGTGGCTCCCCGCGTCGACCGGCAGCCCGCTGGCGAGGCGCAGCCGCCGGTTCTCCCGCGTCCAGCCGTCGCCGTCGGCGCGCAGGGGCACGAGGTCGACCTGCAGCGTCGCTTGCGGGTCGAGGTCCCAGCGCCCGGTCGCTTCCCAGCGCACCTCCCCGTCGGCGACGGCGACCGTGAGGAAGCAGGCGTTCGACCACACCAGGCGGGTGCGCGTCCGCCAGGAGCGCGGGGCGCCGTAGCGGCCGACGAGGTTGTAGCGCTGGTTGCCATCGCGCTGGTGGGCGAAGCACTCCTCGTCGCCGCTGCCGAGGGTCAGCACCAGGTCGCGGCTGCCGACGCCCTGGGCGCAGCGACCCATCAGGCGGAACTGCGACTGCTCGCCGGCCTCGTCGCGGGGCGTCGGGTCGAAGCGCTGCCAGCCGACCTGCGGTCCGAGCCACAGCTCGGCCCAGCGGTGGAAGGCCTCGTCCTCGGAGCTCTCGCCGGGGCCGAACAGGCCGTCCCCGTCGGCGTCCCAGCCGCCGCGCTGGATGCTCGTGCCGACCCAGCGCGCGGGGATCCCTGCGCGCCGTGCGAGGGCGATCAGGGCGAAGGAGGACGAGGAGCAGGTCATCTGGTCGTTGTCCGGCTCGTCGTCGAGGAGCAGCCGCAGCTTGGCGTCGGCGGGGTTGAAGCTGTAGTGTCCGCGCTCCCGGTCGCGGACGTTGCCGTAGCTGTAGCGCTCCTGAATGAACTCGACCAGCGTGCGGGCCAGCCAGTAGGGATGAGGGTCGCGGGCCGCCGGCCCGTACTCCTCGACGGCCGCGTCCAGTGCCGCGTCGAGGAAGCGCGCGAAGGGCTCGTCGTCGTCGAGGCCGTAGATGCGCGCGTCCTCGAGGTAGTTCGGATCGCCGCCCCCGGTCGTGCAGTGATGGGGATAGACGAAGTCGCGCGTCCGTCCCGTCCAGACGTCCGCCTCGACCGTCGACACCAGGGTGTCCCCGCGCGCGACCGGTGTGTCGAAGGGGAAGCGCATCAGGCTCTGGGTGAAGCCGGGATCGCCCGCCGGCGCGTACTCGACCCGGGTGGGAGCGACCGGGGGCAGCGATGTGACCCGCAGCCCGGCGCTGTCGTAGCCCTGGCCGGCGCGCCAGGCCGGCAGGGCGTGGTGGTGCAGCACCGCGGGAGCCTCGACGGCGGAGCGCGCCTCGGACACCAGCTCGAGCCGCACGCTCCGCACCGTGCGGACGCCCGGCGCGACCGGAGGCAGCGGCGCGCGCAGGTCGAGGACGCGGACGAAGGCTCCCTCCGCTTCCCGCTCGACCGCCCACAAGGCGTCGTCGTGACACACCAGGCCCCAGGTCTCGGCCGCCGTGCGCCAGGCGTAGACGCCGCGCCCGGTCCGGCCGTCGGCGAGGTACAGGTACTTGTGGTGGCTGGTCCCCCACAGGTAGGGATGCCCGTCGACGCGGCCGGAGGCGATCCCGAAGGTCTTCGCCCGGCCGTTGCGCAGGGCGCGGCCGCTGGCGGGGAAGGTGGCGAGCGCGGCGTCGTCGGCGAACGGGTCGCCGGAGGCCCCCGGGGTGATGCGCAACAACCCGCGCCGCACCTGCGCGTCGCCTTCCAGGGCGCTGGTGTCGTAGCTCAGCCACAGCGCGCCCGGGTCCGCGGCGAGGTCGAGCAGCTCGCAGCCGTCGAGGCCGAAGCGCTCCCCGGCGAGGTCGAGGTTGCGCGGCGGGCCGTCGGGGTCGAGCTCCCACAGCTTCCCTCCACCCTCGGCGCTGAGCAGGTACAGGCGCCCGTCCCGCCAGGCCAGCCCGCTCGGCGCCTCGAGGCCCGGCAGCGCGCCCAGGTCGACGCTGCGCCGCTGGTCGACGCGCAGCCGCCCGCTGCGCAGCCGGTAGGCGAAGATGCGCAGGGCGCGGCTGTCGCACACCCACAGCCGCTCGTCCCCCCAGGCGATGCCCCAGGGCCGGGCGTTGGCCTCGTCGAGGGCGTAGCGGGCGCGTTCCACCGGTCCCTCGGCGAAGAGGGGGAGGCAGAGGAGGAGGAGGAGGAGATAGCGCATCGGGGCTCCGGGGAGGGGACCGTGGACAGTGTAGCATCGAGAAGGGAGCCGTCCGGTCTCGCAGCCCCTCCCGTGACCGTGCGCGTGCTCGACTCCCGGGTTCCGACCCAGGGAACCACGCCGTCCCGGGCAACGTACACGAAACTGATGTATAACCGGAGGGTGCGCTCCGCACGCTTCCCCCCAACCCCGAGGGACGATGGCCGCGACGACCCGCCCCTGGCTCCGCACGCTGCATCGGCACCGCCACCTGATCTACCTGCCCGCGCTCGGCTTGATCGCGCTGGCGGCGGCGTTCGCCGACTTCATCTTCCTGTTCCTGGGCTGGCTGCTCCTGTTCGTGCCGCTCAGCCTGCACTTCGCGCTCGCCCGGCGCCGCACGACCTTTCTGCGGCGGCGGCTGGTGTTCCGCAGCGAGGGCAAGTGGTACGTCGGGATCACGCTCGCGATCGGGCTGGCGGCGATGAACACGGGGACGAACCTGCTGTACCTGATCCTCGGCATGCTGCTCAGCCTGATCCTGGTCTCGGGGGTGCTGTCGGAGTGGAGCTTCCGCCGCCTGCGCCTGACCCGCCGCCACGCCCCGACGGTGTTCGCCGGCGAGCCGCTCGCGGTGTGTCTCGAGGTCGAGAACAAGAAGCGCATCATCCCGGCGATCGCCGTCCGGGTCGACGAGCCGGCGCCGGAGCTCGAGGCGGAGTCTCCCTGCGCGGTCGCGCTGAAGATCGCGCCGGGGGAGACCGTGCGCCTGCGCTACAGCCTGCGCTTCGCCAGGCGCGGGCCGCGGCAGCTCGAGCGCTGCGACCTGAGCTCGAGCTTTCCCTTCGGCTTCTTCGACAAGATCCTGTCGCTGCGGGTCGAGTCCGAGCTGCTGGTCTTCCCCCGCATCCGCCCGCTGTCCCCGGCCTTCACCGACGCGCTGCACGACCGGAACGCGCGCTCGGAGAGCGGCAGCAGCATGGGCCGCGGGCTCGAGTTCCGGGGCATCCGCGAGTACCGGCCCGGCGACGAGCGCAAGCACATCCACTGGCGCAGCTCGGCGCGGCTCGGCCAGCTGCGGACGCGCGTCTTCGAGGGCTCGCGCACGCCGCGCGTCGCGGTGCTGTTCGAGGCCTGCGCCCCCGACCTGGCGCCGCCCGCCTTCGAAGAGCTCGTCGAGGCGGCCGCCTCGGTCTGCGCCTTTCTCGACCGTTCCGGCTTCGAGCTGAGCTTCAGCAGCGGCGGGCTGTCCGTCGAGAGCGGCCGCGGCCTCGACGAGATCTACGCCCACCTCGCGCGGGTCGAGCCGGCCCCGGTTCCGCTCGCCCGTGACCACGTGCACGGTGTGCCGGGGCTGTCGCGCTCGCAGGCCTGGGTGGTGGTCGGCGCGGGCGAGCCCTGCCAGGCGCTCGCCGAGGGTCTGCGCGCCGAGGGCCACGCCCGGCCGGTGGTGCTCGACCTGACCCGCGGCTCCCCCTTCACCGACGAGCCGTCCGGAGGAAGCGCATGAGCGCGCCCCGTGACCGGCTCGACTTCGCGCTCCTGGCCTGCGCCTACGCGGTGGTCGCGGTCAGCTATCTCGCCCTGTGCCTGGCGGACGGCCGGGTCGAGCTGGCGGCGACCTGCGCGCTCTTTTTCGCGGTGTCGACCTGCTGCGAGTGGCGGCAGATCGCGCCGGTCGGGGACTTCGGGAACAGCGCCGCGCTGCTGTTGACCCTGGCGACCATCGTCTGGGGCTTCCTGCAGGCGGACTACCTGCCGCCCCTGCCGTTCTTCGTCGGCGCGCTGCTCGCCCTCAAGCTGCTCGCGAAGAAGACCGCGCGCGACTGGAAGCAGATCTTCGCCCTCGGGCTGATGCACCTCGCGCTCGCGGCGGTGCTGACCGTCGACCTCAGCTTCGCGCTCTGCTACTTCCTGTTCGCGGTCGCCGCGACCTGGTCGATCTGCCTCCTGCACATCTGGGACGAGCGGGAGAAGCTGCGCGAGCGCGATCCGCGGGTCCACGGCGACTCGCGGCTCGGCTTCAGCTTCCTCGCGGTCACCGGGCTGCTCAGCCTGGTGTCGATGGTCGCGGCGGCGGGGATCTTCATGGTCCTGCCGCGGGTCGGCATCGGCAACTTCGGCATCCAGCGCAACGCCGCGCGCCTGACCGGCTTCTCCGAGTCGGTCAAGCTCGACGAGCTCGGCCGCCTGATGCAGAACGACGCGCCGGTGATGCGGGTCGTCCTGTCCGGCCCGGCGGCGGATCGCCACGAGGCCCGCTACATGCGCGGGGTCGCCTACGACGCCTACGAGGGGCAGCGCTGGTTCCGCTCCAAGCAGCGGCGGGCGTACCTGGCCGGGCGCAACCGCGACTTCCGCGACGCGACGCGGCCGATGGAGGTGATCCCCGAGTCGCTGCGGGTGGTCCAGGAGATCACCCTCAGCCCGACCGGGACGCACTCGCTGTTCGCCGTCCCCGAGCCGATCATCATCCGCGACGCGAGCTTCTACGCCGACACCGTCGAGATCGACCTGTACAACTGCCTGCGCCTCCGCAAGTTCCCGAACAACGACATCCAGTACACGGCGATCTCCGCCCTGCCGCCGCCGGGCATACAGGACGTGCGGCTGCGGCCGGCGGTGCGCCCCAAGGACATCTCCTACACCCGCATGCCCCCCCGTCTCGAC
Organism: bacterium; assembly: GCA_030428695.1. The sequence continues at coordinate 8,422 of JAUIEM010000034.1, read as the reverse complement.
CCGCGGATCGCGGAGCTCGCCGCCACCTGGTGGGAGGAGGTCGAGGCGCCGAACGAGCTGTTGCGGGTGCACATGTTCGCCCGCAAGCTGATCGAGCGCTGCGAGTACACCCTCGAGGTGCCGCGGACGCCGGCGGGGCAGGAGCCGGTCGTTCACTTCCTGTTCGAGTCCCGGGCCGGCCACTGCGAGCTGTTCGCGACCGCCCTCGCGCTGCTCCTGCGCAGCGTCGGGGTGGCGGCGCGGGTCGCCAACGGCTTCCTGCTCAACGAGTACGTGCCCTACGAGGACTACTACCTCGTGCGCCAGTCCCACGCCCACGCCTGGACGGAGGTGTACGCGCCCGAGGTCGGCTGGCTGATCGTCGACGCGACGCCGTCGAGCTCGCAGAGCTCGCCGCTGCTCGTCAACGACTCCTTCAGCGCGCTGCTCGACTCGCTCGGCTTCCTGTGGACGCGCTGGGTGATCTCCTACAACGCCGAGGACCAGCGTCAGCTCGCGATGGACGCCAAGGGCCTGTTCAGCGAGCTGAAGGACTCGGCCCGCGCCTGGGTGCGCTCCTCCCGCAAGGAGCTCGGCATCCCCCGCATGTCCCGCTGGGGCGTCGCCCGCGGCGGCGTGTTGCTGCTCGGCCTGCTCGGCCTCACCATCGGCGTGATCGCCGCGCGCCGGCACGGCTGGTGGCGCCGCTTCAACCTGTTCGGACCCGCCGCGGCGCGCCGGGCGCGCGTCCGGGGGCTCCTGCGCGAGCTCGAGGCGACCCTGCACGGCTACGGGCCGCCCCGGGGGGCGGCGGAGACCGCCGCGGAGTGGCTCGCGAGGCTCGCGCTGCCGGAGCCGGCGCGTCCGCTCGCCGGGGACGCGCTCGAGCGCTTCCACCGCCTGCGCTACGCCGGGCAGGAGCCGGGGCCCGGGGAGGAAGCGGCGCTGCGGAGCGCGGTCGAGGGCCTGCGCGAGGAGCTGCGGGCCGCGCGCCGGGCGGGCTGAGCGGCCGGCCCCCCGGCGGAGGCCGGCCGGGAGGGTGCGAGACCCCGCCGGCTGTGCTATCGTACGGGGCCTCGCAGACAGGAAACGCGCGATGTCGGACTTCGATCCGTCCCTGCCCGATCCCGCCACCGCGGACGCCCGTCCCCGGCAACGGGGGCGGCTGTACGACGGCACGGTGCTGTCGATCCGCGGCCAGATCACGATCGTCCACTCCGAGGGCTTCGAGCTGCCCTGCGAGGTGCGTCGGCGCTTCCGCACCGGCCGCCGGGCGATCGCGGTCGGCGACCACGTGCGCTTCGCCCGCAACGAGGACGTGACCGACGGGGTCGAAGGCGTGATCGAGGAGGTGCTCCCGCGCCGCAGCCAGCTCGCGCGCAAGCTGGCCGGCAAGATGCGCAAGGAGCAGGTGATCGTCGCCAACGTCGACCAGGTGCTGATCGTCGTCTGCCTCGGGCTGCCGAAGGCCAACCTCGGCTTCGTCGACCGGGTGCTGGTCGGCGCCTCCTACGGCAACCTCGAAGGCGTGCTCTGCCTGAACAAGATCGACCTCCAGACCCCCGAGGACGACGCCTTCGTCGCCGAGCTCGACGCGGTCTACAACCCCCTCGGCGTGCCGACCGTGCGCACCTCGGCGACGACGGGGCAGGGGATCGACGAGCTGAAGAAGCTCCTGCAGGAGAAGGTCAGCGTGCTCTCCGGCGCCTCGGGCTGCGGCAAGTCCAGCCTGCTCAACGCCCTGCAGCCCGGGCTCAAGCTGCGCACCGGACAGATCTCCGAGAAGTGGGGGAAGGGCCGCCACTCGACGACCTGGAGCAGCCTGCTCTACCTGCAGTTCGGCGGCTTCGTCGTCGACACGCCGGGCATGCGCGAGTTCGGCCTGCACCAGCTCGAGCCGCGGACGCTCGCCGACCACTTCCCCGAGCTGCGCGAGCGGGCTCCCGCTTGCAAGTTCGGCGACTGCCTGCACACCGTCGAGCCGGCCTGCGCGGTCCAGGAGGGCCTCGAGCTCGGAGAGATCGCCGCCAGCCGCTACGCGAGCTACCGCCGCATTCTCGCCGACCTGCAAGAGGAAGCCAGCCAAGCGTGAGTCTCGACGATCACAAAGCCATCAAACGCATCCAGGACGCGATGGCCCAGGACCCGCGTTGGCAGGTCATCGTGCTCGGCAACAACTGGCTGTGCCCGTACTGCGGCGAGATCGGCGCGCGCAACCTGTCGATGGAGGCCGAGGTCGAGCTCGAGGTGCTGCGCCACCTGCGCTCGGTGTGTCCGGAATGGCGAGCCTTCGGCGGGGAGCTGCTCAGCAAGAAGAAGCTCGACAAGCGCGCGCTCTCGGTCAGCTTCCAGGCCCGCGTCGGCAAGCTGATCCGCAGCGACCGGCGCTTCGACTTCTTCGACGACAAGGGCCACTGGCTGTGCCCCTTGTGCCTCGCCTCGGTCAAGCTGGCCGGGCGGGACAAGCTGGCCGGGCGCGCCAAGCATCTGCGGCGCTGTCCGACCTGGGCCGAGCGCAAGGAGAAGGGCATCGTGCCCGAGGGGGTCGCCGTCGAGGCCCTCGAGCGGGCGAACAAGAAGATCCGTGCCCGGCAGGTCAAGAAGAGCCTGAAGAGCAACCCGGCCTGGACCCTGTGCGACGCGAAGAGACGCTGGCTGTGCCCGTACTGCGCGGGCTTCCCCGGGTTGACCCTCAGCGCCTCGCCGCGCAGCAAGGAGGTCGTCAAGATCCTCGCCCACCTCGAGACCTGCAGCGAGGCCCACGAGCTCGCCGTGCCCGAGCGGGACCTGCGCAGCCTGAAGGCGATCCTGACGCGGGAGCAGAAGAAGCAGTCGCTCAAGGCGCTGCGCCGCAAGACGAAGAAGTACCCGGCCTGGTTCCAGCGCGACATGGAGATCCACTGGTACTGCCCGTTCTGCGCCTCGCGCACCGACATCTACTTCCCCGAGGCCTCCCGCGACGACGCCGCGACGCTGATGCAGGCCCTGCGCCACTTCGAGCGCTGTCCCTGCTACGGCAAGAACGAGCCCCGGCCGCTCGAGGTGATCGAGCGGGCGGTCGAGCAGAGCAACAAGCTGATCAAGCTCAAGCGCGAGATCCGCCGCTCCCTGAGCAGCGACGCGCGCTTCACGGTCGCGAACATCCTCGGCGCCTGGGCCTGCCCGTACTGCCGGCTGGTGGTCTCCTCCATCGACCTGCCGAAGGGGGCGGAGTCGGTCGAGCTGCCGCCGGTCGCCGAGAAGATCGCCCGCCACCTGCTCCACGACTGCGAGGGCTACGGCCGGCGCGACCCGCTGCCCGCGGCCGAGCTGTCCGCCATCGCCGACGGTCGGGTGCGGCCGACCCTGGCGCCGCGCCAGATGCCGTCGCTGGAAGAGGACGTGCTGATCAGCCTCGGGCGCGAGGTCGCCGAGCTGAAGACCTTCCTCCACAACGAGCGGGAGGGCCTGGTCGACGCGCGGAACAAGCAGCGCCGGCTGCTGCCGCGGATGCCGGAGCTGCCCGGCTACGACTTCGGCTACTACTACGAGCCCTGCGAGGCGCTCGGGGGGGACTTCTACGACTTCGTCCCGTCCAGCACCGGGCTCGGCATCGCGATCGGCGACATCGCGGGCCACGGCATCGGCGCCGGGCTCCTGATGGGGCTGGCGAAGAAGCTGCTCGAGATCCACGGCCGCGACCGCAGCTCGCCGCAGGAGACCCTGTGCCTCGCCAACCGGGACATCTTCCCCGACCTCGACGAGCGCACCTTCGTGACGGTCTGTTACTCGCTGCTCGACCCGGTCAGCCGCACGCTGCGTATCGCCCGCGCCGGCCACAACCCGCTGATCCTGTACAACCCGGCGCGGGATCCCGAGCTGGTCACCTTCGAGCCCCAGGGCATCGCGCTCGGTATGGACGCCGGCAAGCTGTTCGACAAGACCCTGAAGGAAGAGCTGATCCAGCTCGAGTCCGGCGATCTCGTGTTCCAGTACACCGACGGTATCACCGAGTGCCAGAACGAGCAGAAGGAAGAGCTCGGCACCCGGCACCTGCACCAGATCATCCGAAGCTACGGGAAGGAAGAGGCCGAATACGTTATCTTCAAGGTGGTCAAGGCCCTCGAAGCCTTCCGCGGCAGCGCGCGCGTCACCGACGACATCACGCTGCTCGCCTTCAAGGTGCTCTGATGGACGCCCCGTTTGCCGACACGAGGTCCCCGTGGTAGGTCCACGCTGGCTCAAGCGCTTCGATCAGCTGCGCCGGGAGAACCCGGTCTGGCAGGTCTGGGTCGACGACGAGTGGCTGTGTCCGTACTGTGCCTCGGTCGCGGTCCGGGGGAAGGACGGTCCGGCCGCCAACGACGCGATCATCCGCCACCTCGAGCGGCACTGCCCGCACTTCAAGTCCCTCGAAGAGCCGACCCTGCCGATGCCGGAGCTGCGGACCCGGGCCCGGGAGATCGACCTCGGCAAGCTCGTGCGGGCCGCCCTGCGCAAGGACCCGTCCTGGCAGCTGCTCGACGTCGACCGGCAGTGGTTCTGCCCCTTCTGCGGGCGCGGCTCGGGGGTCGAGGTGCCGGAGGGCAACCGCATCGGGCGGCGCTGCGTGTCGAAGATCCGCAAGCACCTCACGAGCTGCTTCGGCTTCGACCGCGGGCGGGGGACGCCGAAGTCCCTCGAGCAGATGAAGAAGCTCGTGCGCGAGGCCAACCGCCTGCGGCGCATGACCGAGCAGATCCGCCTGCGCATGGAGCGCGACGAGAGCTGGCGGCGACGCGACGGCGAGAACAACTGGATCTGCCTGTACTGCAAGAAGACCGTCGGCCACATCAGCATCTCGAGCCGGCTGGTGCTGCTCGAGCAGGCCCCGGCCCAGATCGCCGCGCACCTGCTCAACGCCTGCCCGGGCTTCGACTCGCGCAAGACGATGGCGGCCGCCTCGAGCGACCCGGTCGCGCCCCTCCCGCGCGAGACGGTCAGCCCCCGGGACAGCGGGCCGGGGCGTGACAGCTCCGCGGGGCGGGACAGCGCGGCCCTCGACTGGCGCGACTCCCTCAAGCTCGACCTCGAGTCCGTGCGCGCCCACGTCGCCGAGGCCTCGGCGAGCCGCTCGGGCTGGGGCTCCTCCCCCGGCGACAGCAACGGCAAGCACAGCACGGTGTTGCCGACGATCCCGAGCTTCGAGCTCGCGCTGTTCTTCAAGACGGTCAAGGGCATGGCCGGCGACTTCTACGAGCTGCTCGAGCTGCCCGAGGGTCGCTACGGCCTCCTGTTCGGCGACGTCGCGGGGGACGGCGCCGACACCGGCCTGGCGGTCGAGATGACCCGCAGCCTGGTGCAGATCCACCTCGGCGGCGCGGACGCTTCCCCCGCCAAGCTGCTGCAGCTGGTCAACCGCGACCTGTGCAGCGACCTCGACAGCAAGCACTTCGCCTCGGTCTTCTTCGGCGTGCTCGACCCCCGGGCGAAGACCTACTCCTACGCCCGCGCCGGCTACCCGCCGCCCCTGCTGGTCAACCCGCGCCGCCCGTCCTCGCTCAAGGTGCTCGACGGCGAGGGCCTGGTGCTCGGCGTCGACACCGGCGAGGTCTTCGACGGCTGCATCGAGGAGCGCACGCTGTCCCTCCTGTCCGGCGACCTGCTCGTCCACGCCTCCCCGGGGGTGCTCAACCTCCACGGCCCGAACGGCCAGGTGCTCGGCAGCGACGGCTTCCGCCGCCTCGCCACCCGCTACGGCCGGCACGAGGCGGAGTACCTGAAGTTCAAGCTCGAGCAGCTGTTCGAGGAGTTCCACGACGAGGACTCCCTCAGCGACGACGCGATCGTGCTCGCCGTGCGGGTGCCGTGATGGGGAGCGCAGCGCGCCGGGCGCGTCTGCTTCCGCTGTTGGCCCTGCTGCTGGGTCTCAGCGGCTGCACCTCCTACGGGGCGGCGGCGTTCCTGTCGACGCCGAGCGGGGCGGAGGTGGTCGACATGCGCGACGACAGCCTGCTCGGCACGACGCCCTTCCGCTACCTGTGGGACGACCGCGACGGGCGGGAGGAGCGGCTGATCACGGTGCGGGTCTACAAGCCCGGCTATGTTCCACGGGTGACCGCCCTGCGCGTCGTCGCCCGTCACGGCTCGCCGGAGGAAGCCTACCGCAACGCCCTCGGGGTCGAGGTCGCGCTGGAGGAAGAACGATGACGCGCTTCGTGCTGCTGGGCGCCTGTCTCCTGAGCTTCGCGGGCTGCAGCTCGATGCGCGACCTGCCGGTCACGGTCGCCAGCGAGCCCCCGGGGGCGGTGGTGCTGTTCAACATGTCCGGACCGAGCGCGAAGCAGGGTGCCGACTGGATCTTCCTCGGCACGACCCCCATCGTCGTCGAGCGCACCCTCAACGTCCGCCTGCTGCGCCGCGAGACGATCACCCTGCGGCTGCTCAAAGAGGGCTACGTCGAGCAGCAGCGGAGCTGGTCGGGGCGCAGCGTCTACGAGGAGATGCGGCGCGGGGGCGGGGTGTACTGGAACCCGCATCTGGTGCCGGTGGAGGCTCCGTAGGCTGCCGCCCTGACCAGCCCCTTCGCCGGCTGCTGAAGTATCCCGATGCAGGGAGGGGTCTACCCGGGTAGGCCCCGCGTCGGGGTATGGCTGATCGGTGGAAAACAAGGAGAAAGGAAAGCCAGGAGGAAGAAAAGAAGAAAAGTCGAGCTGCTCCATGACGAGCGTCTGCAGGTACCGCCAGGCGTGGTCGTCGTCCCAGCCGGCAGGATCGAGGGGCTGGTGGCCGACCAGCGCGCGGGTCAGCCCGGCGACGGTCGTTGTAGCCTCGGGGAATCTCCCCCGCCAGGAGAGCTTCGGGAGGACGAGCTCGCCGCGCGCGCGGAGGCGCTTCCACAGCATCCGCCTGCGCGGGGTCGGGAGCAGCGCGTCGAGGGAGGTGCCGGGCCGGATCGCGCAGCGCCGCCGGCCGGTCAGCGCGCACAGTCCCCGGCGCAGGCGCAGGAAGGTGCGGAGGGTGGCGCAGCGCCGTCCGCTGGGTGTGCCCTGCGCGCGCTTCGTGGCCCGGATCAGCTCGAACAGCTCGCCGACGGTGTGGAACGGCTGGTCCGCCACCTCGACCGAAGACTTCCTCGACCTGCATACACAGGTCGACCATGTCGAGCCCCAACGCTCAGCCCTGGGCGGCGGCGGCCTGCGCTTCGGTCGCGACGATGATCTTCTCGCCCTTGACGAAGTGGGTCCAGCCCTGCGGTCGGAGCAGCGTGTCGAGGACCTGCCCCAGAGGGGTGTCCTGGGCGTCGAGGGCGACCCTGGTCTGCTTGGCGGGGTCGACGAGGTTGCCGTAGAGCACGATCGCGAGCCCGAGGCTCTGGCCGAGCCCCTGCAGGGCGCGGAACAGGTCGACCTCGGCGAACTTCGCGTTGATCTTGCGGGTCTCGAGGATCTGCAGGATCTCCGCCTCCTTCCGGAGCTGCTCCGCCGAGATGGCCGGCTCGGGCGCCGGTGTCGGCGCGGGGGCCGGAGCGGCGGCGGGGGAGGGGGTCGCGGGCTCGGTGGCGAAGCCCGTCGCGCCACCGACCTCCTCGAACTGCAGGTCGCTCTCGTCGAGCTCGAGGACCTCGGAGACGTCGAGGTTCTCGGCGGCCGGCTCGGTCAGGGCGTCGAGGGCCGTGTCGACGCCTTCCTCGTAGAGGTCCGAAGTGTCGGACTGCTCGAGCTCGGCCATGTCGAACTCGAAGGGCGCGGTCGGGGCCGCACGCGGTGCCGGCCGGGGGGGCGCGGCCTTCTTGATCAGCGGCGCCTCGGTGCGGCCGAGGGCGATCGCCTGCTGGGGCGTGCAGACCACGATCTTCTGGCCCTTGACCTCGTAGGTCCAGCCGGTGTTCTGCAGCAGGCCCTCGAGCACCGCCCCGAGGGGCGTGTCCTGGGCGTGGAAGCTGACGGGCAGGCTCTCGGCCTGCTTGACCAGGTTCGCGTACAGCACGATCGACAGGTCGAGGCTCTGGCCGAGGCCCTGCAGGGCGCGGAACAGGTCGACCCCCGCGAACTTCGCGTTGATCTTGTGGTGCTTGAGCATGCCGAGGATGCGCGGGCTCTTGTCCGCGTCGGTCGCCGGCGCGACCGATGGCGCCTCGCTGGCGGAGCCGATGCTCGAGTGCGAGGCCCAGCCCGAGTCGAACAGGTTCTCCTGCTCGGAGCTCTCCGGATCGAGGCTGTCGCGGTGCAGGCGGGCGAGCGCGCCCTCGCCCCCGTCTCCCCCGTCGCTGACGCGCGCGGGGCTGGCGCCGTAGGTCGGACGGTTGAGGTGGTTCGTGTAGACCTTGATCCAGGCCGCGCCGATGCCGATCGGGAGGGCCGCGAACAGCACGACCGGGATCAGCGTGACCTCTTCCGCCGCCGCGAACAGCAGGATTCCCCCGACCACGACGGCGACCAGCAGCACCGGCAGCCCGACCAGGCCGAGCATCGTCAGCGTCTTC
>JAUIEM010000516.1 GCA_030428695.1 bacterium | reverse complement strand
CTGGAGACCGCCACATCGACCTCTTCGTCGTAGTTGTCCGCGACTTTCAGGAGCATCTTGTCCAGGTCACCGGTCTCTTCGCCGACGTCGATCATGTTGATCACCAGCTCGTCGAACACGCCGCTGTTGCGCAGGGGCTGGCTGATGCTCTCGCCCTCGCGGATCGAGCCGTGCACCTCGTCGACCGCGCGGGTGATCACCTGGTTGCCGATCGCGTCCTTGATGATGCTGAGGGCCTCGAGGATCGGCACGCCGGAAGCGAGCAGGGTGCCGAGCGTGCGGCAGAAGCGGGAGATGATCGATTTGCGGACGATCGTGCCGAACAAGGGCGCCTTGATCTTGACGTGGTCGAAGAACAGGCGTCCCCCGGCTGTCAGACCGACTCCCTTGTAGATCGCAAACAGCCCGCCGGGGATCGCGAAGATCAGCAGCCACCAGTAGTCACCGACGAAGGAGCTGACGTTGAGCAGCATCTCCGTCAGGGGCGGCAGGGTCAGGCCCTGGTCGTCGAACATCTTCTTGAAGGACGGGATGACGAACTTCATGATCGCGAACAGGATTCCGACCGCGACGGTCGTGACGACCGCCGGGTAGACCATCGCGCCGATCACCTTCTTCTTCAGCCGCAGCGACTTCTCCATGAAGGTCGCGAGGCGTTCGAGGATCGTGTCGAGCACACCACCCTTCTCGCCGGCCTTGACCATGCTGACGAACAGGTGGTTGAAGGTCTTCGGGTGTTTGGCGAAGGCCTCGGCCAGCGTGCTGCCGGACTCGACGTCTTCGGCGATCTCGACCAGCTGGTTCTTCAGCACGCTCGCCGGCAGCTGGCTCTCGAGGATGCGGATCGAGCGCACGATCGGGAGGCCGGCGTCCTGCAGCGTGTAGAGCTGGGTGGTGAACTGGGTGAGTTGCTTGGCCGAGACCCCGCCGAAGACGAGCGCCTTCTTGCCCTTCGGCGCCTCTTCCGGGAGCCCGAGGTCGGCCTCTTCCTTCTTCCCGCGGCGGCTGCCCTTCTCCTTCACCTTGGTCGGGAAGTAGCCCATCGCGCGGATCTTGGTCAACGCCTCATCGCGGTTGGCCGCTTCGATCTCTTTCTTGAGCTTCTGCCCTTTGGCGTCCATCGCTTCGAAGGTGAATTGCGACATCATGCAGCCCCGTATGAGATGAGGTGATTGCGTGGCGCGTACCGCACTTCAGGTACTCCGTCGAGGGTGACGCGCATCGAACATCGGTGCAGGTTTTTTATTAGACCATCCACGAGGGGGCGGCAAAAGGGAAAATCCCGCGACCTTGGAATCAGACCGTGGTCTCCTTGACGACCTCTTCGATCGTCGTGACTCCGTCGTAGATCGACTCCAGGCCCGCCTCGCGCAGGGTCTTCATCCCCGCGCTCATCGCGACCCGGCGCAGGTCGTTGGTCGTCGCCCCGTTTAGGATCGCCTCTTTGACGCTGTCGGAGCCGATCATGATCTCGAACAGCGCCGAGCGGCCCTTGTAGCCGGTGTCGTTGCACTTCTTGCAGCCCTTGCCGTAGTGGAAGACCCGGCCCTCGACGTCGCCGATGGTCAGGCTGAGCTCGCCGAGCTCTTCGTCGGTCGGCGTGTAGCGGGTCTTGCAGTTGCTGCAGATCTTGCGCACGAGACGCTGCGCGACGACGGCCTCGAGGGTCGCGCTGATCAGGAAGTGCTCGCAGTTCAGGTCGGCGAGACGGGCGACGACCGAGGGCGCGTCGTTGGTGTGCAGGGTCGAGAACACGAGGTGGCCGGTCAGGGCCGCCTCGATCGCGATGCTGGCGGTCTCGTGGTCGCGGATCTCGCCGACGAACACCACGTCGGGGTCCTGACGCAGCACGGCGCGCAGGATGCTCGCGTAGGTCAGGCCGATGTCCGGCTGGATCGCGACCTGGATGATGCCGTCGAGGTCGTACTCGACCGGGTCTTCCGAGGTGATGATCTTCTTGTCGGGCGTGTTGATCTCTGCGAGCGCCGAGTACAGGGTCGTCGTCTTCCCCGAGCCGGTCGGCCCGCACACCAGGATCACGCCGTTCGGCTTGCGGATCAGGGTGCGCAGCACCTCGAGGTCGCGCTTCTTGAAGCCGACGTTCTCGAGGTCGAGCGACAGGTTCGAGCGGTCGAGGATACGCATGACGGTGCTCTCGCCGTACATCGTCGGCAGGGTCGACACACGCAGGTCGACCGGCTTGCCGCCGATGGTCAGCTCGATACGTCCGTCCTGGGGCAGGCGCCGCTCGGAGATGTCGAGGTGCGCCATGACCTTGACGCGCGAGGTCATCGCCGAGGCGAGGTGGGCGGGGGGCGGCACCATCTCGTAGAGCACGCCGTCGATGCGGTAGCGCACCTTGAAGTCGCTCTCGAAGGGCTCGAGGTGGACGTCCGCCGCCTTGTCCTTGATCGCCTGCAGGAGGATCATGTTGACCAGCTTGACGACGCCGGTGTCGTTGACCATCTGGTCCTCGAGATCCTGCTTCTCGTTGGTCTCCATGATCGTGACGTCGTCGGCGTCGAACTCGCTGCGGTCGGCCCGCCCCGGCCCGAGCTCCTCGCCGTAGTAGCGCTCGATCGCGCGGTTGACGCCTTCGGCCGTGCTGACCACGCCGCGCAGCTCGACGTTGAGCATGAAGCGGATCTCGTCGATCAGGTGCGGGTTGTTCGCGTCGGCCATCGCGAGCACGAGGGCGCCGTTCTCCTCCCGCACCGGGACGACCTTGTACTGATCGGCGATGCTCGCCGGCACGCGCTGGATGATGTCCTCGGGGATCTCCAACCCGTCGAGGCTGACCATCTCGAGGCCGGACTGGGCGGCGAGCGCGAAGTCGAGATCCTCCTGGGTGACGTAGCCGAAGCTCATCAGGATCTCGCCCAGCATGCCGCCCTCGTCCTGTTGGTGGAGCAGGGCGTCATCGATCTCGCGCTCGAGGGTGATTCCGAGATCGACGAACAGCTCTCCTATGCGCTTGGGCATCGGGCCTCCCCTTCGATTCCTCTGGTCAGATCAGACCCGACTCGCGCACCCGCTTCTCGAACGCGGTCGAGTTCGGGGCCGCGTGGACGGCGTCTTTGTACTTGATCTTCTTGCGAGAGAACAGCTCGAACAGATGGTCGCCGAGCAGGATCATGCCGTGCTGCGCCGAGGACTGGATGATCGACGCGATGCGGTGGATCTTGTTCTCGCGGATGCTGTGGGCGATCGACATCGGGTTGGTCATCACCTCGAAGGCGGCCACCCGTCCCTTGCCCTTGGCGAGCGGAATCAGCGTCTGCGACAGCACGCACAGCAGCGTCTGGGCGAGCTGCACGCGCACCTGCTCCTGCTGGTAGCTCGGGAAGGCGTCGATGATGCGGTTGACGGTCTCGGCCGCCCCGGTGGTGTGCAGGGTCGCGAACACCAGGTGCCCGGTCTCGGCGGCGGTCAGCGCCGCAGAGATCGTCTCGAGGTCGCGCATCTCGCCGATCAGCAACACGTCGGGGTCCATGCGCAGGCCGCGCCGGATCGCCTCGGTGAAGCTCGGTACGTCGATCCCGATCTCGCGCTGGGTGATGATCGATTTCTTGTTGGTGTGGTAGTACTCGATCGGGTCTTCGATCGTCAGGATGTGCCGGTCGACCTCGGTGTTGATGAAGTCGATCGCCGAGGCGAGGGTCGTCGTCTTCCCGCTGCCGGTCGGGCCGGTGACGAGGAAGAGCCCGCGCGGCTTGAACAGCAGGTTCTTGACGTGGGCGTTCAAGCCGATCTGCTCGAGGGTCAGCAGCTGGTTCGGGATCTGCCGCAGCACCAGGCCGATGTGACCGCGCTGGCGGAAGATCGCGACGCGGAAGCGGGCCTTCTCGCGGAAGGTGAAGCCGAAGTCGGAGCCGCCCGCCTCGCTGAGCTCGGTCTGGCGCCGCTCGGACGAGATCGCCTTCATGATCGCGACCGTGTCCTCGGCGCTGAGCGCGGGCAGCCCGACCGCCCGCAGCCGCCCGTCCAGGCGCAGCAGCGGTGGGCTTCCGACGGTCAGGTGCAGGTCGGAGGCGCCCTTGTCGACGACGAGGTCGAGCAGCTTGTCGATCCGTACGGTCACCGGCGCCTCCTGCGCGCGTACGGCTCAGGCGTGGCGCCCGCGCGTGCGGTGTCCACGCCCGCAGAGATCGATCCGCACGCAGCCGTCCGCACTAATCCGCCTCCGCCACCGCCAGGTCGACGAGCTCTTCTTCGCGCTCGCCGATGTCCTGGGTGTGGGAGAGCGGGATGATGCCGCGCCGGCTGGACAGGCCCTGGGTGCCGCGCAGTCCGACCAGGTTGTTGTGCGCGGCCGGGATCCGGATCGAGCCGCAGGTGTCGCTGCCCATGCCTGCCGCCGCGAAGTTCGCGGCCACCGCGGCACCCGTGCCGCCGCTGGAGCCGCCCGGGGTCCGGCTCGGATCATAGGGAGTTCTGACTGCACCGAAGGCGGAGCCTTCGCTCGTGATGCCGTAGGCGAACTCGTGCATGTTGAGGCGGCCGACAAAGATGGCGCCGGCGGCCCGCAGCCGCGTGTGGCCGAGGTTGCGCACGTTCACCGCCGGGCTTTTGAGCGCCGCGACCTGACCGGCGGTCGGCCAGCTCCATCGAGGCGCAGGCCATGCCTTTACCGGCATGGCTTTGGCACGCGGAGGCGCTGCGCCAGTCTGCACTTTGCCGGGTTTTAATCGTAGCTTCTGACCCTGACGGATGTAAGTTCCATCACCCAGGCCATTCCATTGCGCCAAATAGCGATGATCCAGGTTGTAGCGCATCGCGATGGAATACAGCGTTTCGCCCGCTCGCACGGTGTGATACTCGGGCGTCCAACGCAGTGCATTGGTGCACGACATCAGTAACAGGCAGCCTGACAACACCGCTAAGCAGCGCATCACGCGCTTTAAAACCGGTATCCGACACATCACTGCTTACTACCGTAATAAAAAATAGGCCAGCACCAGCAGGCCGACAACCAGCCACCCCAGCCATTCACCATAGCGACGCAATATTGCCTCGAAGCGCGGCCCGCCCCAGTACAACAATCCGGCCACCAGGTAGAATCGCGCGCCGCGGCCAATCAACGAAGCCAGAACAAAGGGCAGCAGCGGCATCGCCATTGCACCCGCTGTAATGGTAAATACTTTATAGGGTATGGGCGAAAAACCAGCGGCAAGTACAGCCCAAAAACCCCAGATTGCAAACCACTCACTGGCACGGGCATAAGCGTCTGTGTAGCCGAATTTATCCAGTAACGGCACGATCGCTTCTATCGCCCACACACCCAATGCAAACCCTGCGACACCGCCGGCCAATGATGCCAATGTGGTGAGCAACGCAAACCGCCAGGCCTTGTGCGGTTGAGCCACCACCATCGGAGCCAACATGACATCCGGCGGTATAGGGAAAAACGACGACTCCGCAAAACTTAATCCGGACAGATACCACGGCGCGTGCGGGTGTCTGGACCACAACAGCACCCGGTCAAGCAACGGCGCGAATAACTTCATCGGTTGCCTTTTTCCCGATCCATCTTGCGGGTGCCCTCCAGCA
>JAUIEM010000515.1 GCA_030428695.1 bacterium | reverse complement strand
GTCCGACACGAACTGGAGCGCATCGAAGAGGGTGGTCTTGCCAGCGGCGTTCTGCCCCAGCACGATCGTCAGGTCCTGGAAGGTCGCCCGCGTGTCCCGCAGGCACCCGTAGTTCTGGACGTGCAACAAGCGGATCGGGGAGCCTCCATGATCCCGGAGAGGAAGCTCGCGCTCCAGGGCCGAAGGGGCCTCCTGGTCGTCGAACAGGCCGGGTTCAGCCCGCACCGCATGCCTGCGGTAGCGCAGAAGCGTCTGGGCGCGACGCCGGGCAGTGGCCGGAGCGAGCGACGTCAGCCCCTCGATTCGTGCGGAGATGGTGTCCACGCTCGGCGAGCTCTCCTCCAGCAGTCCTGGCGCGACCCGCTGCACGACTTCGCTCTCTTGGAGACACCGGGAAAACACCGCGCGGTCCGCCGCGCTCCCCGTGGGTGTCGCTCGCCAACGTTCACCTTCTGCGGTAGCGGTGTACCAACCGCTGTCTTCTGTGATCAGCCCCAGGCTCTGAGCCGCGAGGAGATGGTATGAGACGTGCCGTCGACTCAACCCCGCCAGCTCGCCGAGCTCCCCCGGGGTACGCGCGCCTTCGGCGATCGCGTCCAGGACCCGTCGGATGCCATCGACGGTCGCGTCCTGCGGAACCAGTTTGGAGTGCATCGCGTCTTCCGAGCTCAGGGTCGCGCCCCACAGTGTACCATCGGGCGAGGATCCGGTGGAGCGGCCTCCGCAGTGCTCCCTACTCGACCATCTCCCGCAGCCCGTGCCACATGAAGGTCTCGCCCCGCTCCGCCCCGGCGACGAAGGTCGGCGAGGCGATCACCGCGGCGGGGAGCATCGCGGCGTCGACGGCGATGAAGCCGAGCCGCTCGAAGAAGGCGCGCGCGTCAGCCGTGCTGAGGAAGACCTCCCGTGCCCCGAACTTCGCCAGGCGCAGGCACAGGTCGCCGACCAGGCGCGCGCCGACGCCCGCCTCGCGGTGCTCGGACAGCACGACCAGCGAGCGCAGGACGGCCCAGCGTTCGTAGTCCTCCCAGCCGATGCAGCCGACCAGCGCGCCGTCGAGATGGGCACCGAGCAGGTACACCGGGTGCTCGGGGTCGTCGGGAAGGGTCTGGCCGGCGTCCGCGAGCAACCCGGCCAGTCCGGCGTGCTCGTGGAAGGCGGCGGGCTTGACGACCGCGGGGCAGGTGGCGCGACGCGGGACGTACAGGCCCGGCGGGGGGCGGGGGCTGTGGTCGGGGGTGATGCCGGCCTGGGAGGCGCCTTGCAGGCGGTCGGCGTAGCGCAGGTAGACGCGGTCGGTGAAGCAGGAAGGCAGCACCTCGAGCAGCTCGGTCATGCTCTGGAAGCGGTCGGCCGGGTCCTTCGCCAGGCAGCGCTCGATGGTCGAGATGGTGTGGCTGTCGATCGGCACCCGCGGGTTGCGCAGGTTGGGCGGCAGCAGGCGGCCGTAGACGTGACCGTGGAAGATCTCGGTGATGTCGCGCCCGCTGTACGGCAGCTCGCCGGTCACCATGCGGTAGAAGACGACGCCGAGGGAGTAGATGTCGCTGCGCTCGTCCCCCTCCCTGCCCATGATCTGCTCGGGGGCCATGTACTGGGGGGTGCCGTCGATCATCGCGAGCTGTTCCTCTTCCTCGGGATCGGGCCGGGACTCGATCACCCGGGCGAGGCCGAAGTCGAGCACGGTCACGAAGTCGAAGCGGCCTTCGGGCTGGACCGAGAAGCTCTTCTGCTCCCCGTCTCCCGCGATCTCGACGACGCGCCGGCGGCCCGTGCGCTCGGTCAGGAAGATGTTCGCGGGCTTGAGGTCGCGGTGGATGATGCCCTGCTCATGGGCCGAGCGCAGGGCCTGGCAGACCTGGTACATGATCGTGGTGGTGCGGAAGACGTCGAAGAGCCCCTCGCGGATCAGGGCCGCCTCGAGGGAGTGCCCCTCGAGCAACTCCATCACGAGGAACAGCAGGCCCTCCGGGGTCGTGCCGAAGTCGGTGACGTCGACGATGTTCGGGTGGCGGATGCGGCTGGTCGCGCGGGCTTCGCGCAGGAAGTCATCGGCGGCGTCCTGCATCGACGCGATGTGCTCGTGCAGGATCTTGATCGCGACCGGCTTGTCCAGGGCGACGTGGCGCGCGCTGTAGACGACGCCGCGACCGCCCTCCCCGAGGACGTCGAGGACGAGGTAGCGCTCGAGCAGCATGCCGAGCCGCGACATCGTCTCCTGGCTGTACAGCGGCCCGCCGTCCTGAGGACAGACGACCTCCTGCCGCGGCCAGGGCAGCCCGCAGTTGCGACAGATCCAGTCGGCCACGCTTCCCCTCACCCCACGCCGCCAAGAGCGGTCGCACGAGCCTTTGACGACACCGGTCCTTCCGTGGTGACATTGTTCATCAAGCGCGCAGGCGGCGCCAGCGGATTCGGACGGGTGCCGCGTCGGAAGCGGCCGCGGAGGCGCGCCCTCAGCGTCCCTCGAAGCGCGGCGTGCGCTTCTCCTTGAAGGCGCGCGGCCCCTCTCGGGCGTCCCGGGTGGCGAAGACCGGCATGCCGATCGCCAGCTCGCGGTCCATCCCGTCAGCCTCGGACAGGCCGACGCACTCCCGGGCCGAGCGCCGCACGGCGCGTACCGCCAGCGGGGCGTTCGCGGCGATGCGCTCGGCGATGCGCAGGGCCTCGGGCAGGACCTCCGCCCGCGGCCGCACGGCGTTGACCAGCCCGAGGGCGCAGGCCCGCGCGGCGTCGATCGGCTCGCCGGTCAGCAGCACCTCCATCGCGACCGCCCACGGCAGCTGGCGGGGCAGCCGCACCGTCGAGCCGCCGATGGGGAACAGCCCGTGCTGGACCTCGCGCAGGGCGAGCTTCGCCCCTTCGGCCGCCACCCGCATGTCGGTCGCCTGCATCAGCTCGAGCCCGCCGGCCCAGGCGGAGCCGTTGAGCGCGGCGATGATCGGCTTGCCGGGGTCGAAGTTGCGGAGCAGCGCGCGCATCGCCAGGCCCATGTCGCCGGCGAGCTTGTGGTCGTACTCGTCCTCGGGCTGCCGGGCGCCGGTCATCAGCGGGATCAGGCGGCCGAGGTCGGCCCCGGCGCAGAAGGTCTTCTCGCCGCTGCCGGTGACGACCGCCACCCGCAGCCCGTCGTCGTCCGCGAAGCGCTGCCAGGCGTCGGCGAGCCGCACGACGGTCTCCGGGTCGAGGGCGTTGTGCGCCTCCGGGCGGTTGAGGGTGATGACGGCGATCGCGCCGCGCTTCTCGTACAGGACGGACGCCATGGTGTCCTCCGGGCGGTGTGTGACGCGGGTCCTCAGCGCTCGCTGCGGCGGCGCTGGAGGTCGTCGAGCAGGTCGCGCATCAGGTCGCGGGAGGTGGTGTCCGCAGCTTCCTGGTAGGCCCGGACCAGGTTCCGCAACACCCGGCTGATCAGCACCTCGGCGTCGATCTGCATCGCGATCAGCTTCTGCAGCTGGCGCGGCAGGCGGCGGTTGAGCACGCCGACCTCGTTCGGCTGGACGATGCGGCCGCCGTTGAAGCAGTCGACCAGCAGGGTGTGGCCGCGGACGACGGTGCGGGCGAGGAAGTGCATCGGGAAGTTGCAGCCCTCGATGCTCAGGCCGAGGCGGTGGCCGACGAGGATGTAGACGCTCGCCAGGCTGATCGGCAGCCCGCGCCGGGCATGGATCACGTAGATCAGGTTGCTGTTGCGCGGGTTGTAGTAGTCCTTCCGCGCCCCGCAGAGCTGCTTGCGCTTGAACAGGAAGTTCGCCAGTGACAGGGCGTTGCGCTGCTTGTAGCAGGCGTCGTACTCCTCGGCGAGGGTGTCGAGCAGATCCTTGAGGCTGGTCGTGTAGCCGAGCTTCAGCTGGTACTCGGCGAGCAGCTCGAAGGCCGTCTCGAGCTTGCTGTTGCCGGGCACCAGCCGGAGCCAGCCCGGCCAGGCGTCCCGTAGCCGGCGGGCGAAGTGGGCGTCGATCATCGTCTGCAGCGCGGCTCGCTGGCCGGGGTCGGCGGGCGGCTCGAGGGCCTCGAGCGAGGCCTCGAACCGGGGGCCGTAGCGCAAGACCTCCTGCAACACCGCGTTGCGCACGGTCTCCGACTCGTCGTCGGCGAGCTGGAGGAGGTAGGGCAGCTGTCGGATGTCGGGGGCCAGAGACGGCGCCAACGGAGGCTTCCTCACGCGCGGGGCACACCTCAGGCTGGACGGCACGCGGGTTTTTTGCAACGCATTTTTTTGTCCCACATGCACACGTCTACGGTGCGCGCGGCAGGCGCCCCCAGACGGCGAGGTGCCGGTCGCTGATCGCGGCGACCTCGAGACATCCCAGCCCGGCCTCCTCGAGCTGGGGCCGCACCTCGTCGGGACGCAGCGCCGCGCACAGGGAGTGGAAGAAGTCGCGCCGCAGCACCTCGGGCTCCTCGCCCGCGTAGGTCGCGACCAGGCTGCGGGCCTGGTCCTGGCTGGCCGGGCGGAGCAGGTCCGCGACCAGCACCGGCGCGCCGGGCTTGCCGAGCCGCCGCAGCTCGCTCCACAGCTGCCGCGGCCGGTGCAGGTGGTGCAGCAGGCTGTTCGAGGTCAGGGCGTCGTACTGGATGAACCATCAGTGGTAGCAATTCGTGAAGAAAGTGGTACGTCTGGAAAAAAAATGATCCAACAAGTGGGGCTAGCAGCAAAGCAGATGCTTGGCCGCACACCTGGCAATATTACAGCTATTCGTCCCATGAAGGACGGTGTCATTGCGGACTTCACTGTTACCGAACAAATGCTCAAGATGTTTATCCGAAAGGTCAATCCACCGCGACTTTTTTCTGCTAATCCGCGCATCGTTATCTGTGTACCTTATGGCTCCACACAAGTTGAACGACGTGCAATTCGCGAAGCAGCATACGGCGCAGGTGCTCGTAAAGTAGAACTTATTGAAGAACCGATGGCTGCAGCACTGGGCGCGGATCTACCTGTGGAATCACCAACTGGTTCAATGGTAGTGGATATCGGAGGTGGAACCACTGAAGTTGGTATAATTTCTTTAGGCGGTATTGTTTACTCAAATTCGGTACGTGTTGGTGGCGACAAGTTTGATGAAGCGATCATAAATTACATACGCCGCAACTATGGAATGTTGATCGGTGAGGTAACAGCGGAATTCATTAAAAAGGAAATTGGCTCAGCATTTCCAGGCTCTGAGGTCCGTGAAATTGAAGTCAAAGGACGTAATTTGGCAGAAGGTATTCCGCGCAGTTTTACCATATCGAGCAACGAGATTTTAGAAGCTTTAAATGAACCGCTCAACAATATCGCTAGTGCCGTCAAAACCGCGCTTGAACACACACCTCCCGAACTTGGTGGAGACATCGCCGAAAAAGGGATGGTTATGACTGGCGGCGGTGCGTTATTGAGAGATATTGACCGATTACTTATGGAGGAAACAGGTTTATCGGTTATTGTTGCTGATGATCCGCTTTCCTGCGTAGCAAGAGGTGCGGGCATTGCACTTGAAAATATGGATCAATCAGTTGGTGTTTTTGCCAGTGATTAGATAAAGTATTACCCAGATCCCAGGGCGTAAATAGTTACGTACTATTTTTTAACATGAGA
>JAUIEM010000514.1 GCA_030428695.1 bacterium | reverse complement strand
CGTGCCAAAGGCGAGGTCGCGATTCCGCGCCAGAGCGTTGAGGTTTCGCGCTAGCTGCTCTACCATAGGGCGCGCGGGAGACTAGCATGCAAACTACCTGTGAAGAGCGCTCGCAGCTCGACGCGTACCTCGACCATGTGATCGCGCCGGATCGGCGCAAGGCGCTCGCCGTCCACGTCCGCGATTGCGCGTGGTGCCTCAACGAGTTGAGCCGGGCCTGCACCTTCACCCACAAGCTCGAGCTCTCCCGTCCGCGACGGAAGACCTTCGGCGACCTGTTCTCTCCGGTGAAGAACTGGTTCCAGAACGTCTTCCGCGGGCCGAAGCCCGGACCCGAGATCACGCCGCCCGCGTTCCACGTGGCCGCCGAGTACCGCGAGGTGCTGCTGCGCGAGGCGCGCCGCATCGTCGCGACCGACGACGAGGCCGAGGATGTCGTGCAGGGGCTGGTCCTGCGCGCCCTGCGCACGCCCCTGGACATCAGCCCGGGCGGCAAGCTGCCCTGGCTGTTCACGTGCCTGCGCTACGTCGCGTTCAGCTACCTCGAGGGCTTCGGTCTGCACCCCCGCACCCCGCTGCCGCCGCTCAAGCAGGGCGACTTCGTCGAGTTCACGGCCTGGGGACGGAAGGTCTTCCACAAACGCATCGGCGAGGTGCTCGAGAAGCTCGACCAGAAGCACGCCACCCTGGTCGATCGCTACTACCTGCAGGGCTACGACGTCGCCGGCGGCGCCTCGAAGCTCGGCATCAGCCTCGAAGAGGGGCAGGCGCTGCTCGCCGAGGCGCGGCGCATCCTCCGCCAGCAGGTCGAGGCGGTCGAGGCGCAGCTCTGGGCGCTCGACTTCCAGGAGGATGGCGACGGCGCGATCGACGAGATCGAAGAGGCGGAAGCGGCCGGACTGCTCGACTCGGACGACGAGGTCGAGGACGCGATCGCGGCGCTCGGCGACGAGCTGAACGAGGTAGGCGAGGCGGCCGCCGGCTCCGACACCGACACCGAGCTCGTCCCCATCCCGCCGGAAGAGCTGGACGCCGACGTCGACGAGGAGCCGACGGACGCCGAGGCCTCGGACGCGGAGGCGGGGTCGGAAGGCGGCTCCGAGACCGCCGCGGAAGCTGCCGCGAAGCAGGACCGCGCGGGCGCGGAGGGCGAGGCCGACGCGGACATGGACTCCGATGCGGCCGACTCCGAAGCCGACTCCGACTCCGATTCCGAAGCCCAGGCAGAAGCCGACTCCGAAGCCCAGGCAGAAGCCGACTCCGATTCCGTTTCCGACGCCCAGGCAGAAGCCGACTCCGAGGCCGACTCCGATTCCGATTCCCAGGCAGATTCCGACGCCCAGGCAGAAGACGAATCCGAAGCCGACTCCGAGGCCGAGGCAGGAGACGAATCCGAAGCCGACTTCGAAGCCGAGCCAGAAGCCGACTCCGAGTCCGACGCCCAGGCAGAAGAGGACTCGGACACGGCAGATTCCGATTCCGCTTCCGACGCCCAGGCCGAGGCCGACGCGGACTCCGACTCCGAACCCGATTCCGATTCCAACGCCCAGGCAGAGGCCAACTCGGACTCCAAAGCCATGGCAGAATCCGACTCCGATTCCGACGCCGATGCGGATTCCGACTCCGAGGCCGAAGCCCCTGCGGACTCGCCAGACGCCGACGCCGCTTCGGCCGAGGAGGACGCCGACGCCACGAAGGCGGCCGAAGCCAGCGCGGACGCGTCCGAACCCGTCGCTGACGAGGACGCATCCTCGGAGCCGGACAACGACGCCGCGGACGAGCCGTCCAGGGACTGACCACACGGGAGGACGGAGCGATCGCGAGCTCGCAACGCGCCGAGACAGGCTTTTCGTCGGCCAGGCCCGCGACGCTGACGCGAGAGGACCTGGTCGAGGCCTGTGAGCAGGGGCTGCGCAAGGGGCGCCTGAGCGAAGAGCAGCGCGACGCCCTGCTCAGCGCCTTCGACGACGGCGAGCTCGGCCCGGTCTGGAGAGGACTCCGCGAGCTGAGCCCGAAGACGCTGTGCGGCTATCCGGTCCTGCAGGAGGTCGGGGAAGGCGCCTCCAGCCGCGTGTTCAAGGCCGTCGACCGCAAGCGCGACCGGCTGGTCGCGTTGAAGATCCTCCGCCGTCGCGTCGGCCTCGACCCGGTGCAGAAGGCGCGCTTCCGGCGCGAGGCGCGGATGTTGTCGCGGCTGAGCCATCCGAACATCGTGCGGGTGCGCGCCCACGGCAAGCGCGACGGCAAGTACTACATCGTGCTCGACTGGGTCTCCGGCATCGACCTGCACTCGCTGATCGAGCGGGACGGGCCGTACACCGAGGAGCAGATCGTGCAGGTCGGCCTGCAGGCCTGCCGCGCCCTCGAGTGCGCCCACCGCATCGGGCTGATCCACCGCGACGTCAAGCCGCAGAACCTGCTGACCACCCACGGCGACCGCCTGTTCCTGACCGACTTCGGCGTCGCCCGTCCCGACGAGCCGGACAACCAGCTCACCCGGGACGGCGAGCTGCTCGGCACGCCGGAGTACATCTCCCCGGAGCAGGCCGTCGGCGGCGAGGTCGACGCCCGCTCGGACATCTACTCCCTCGGCGCGACGCTCTTCTTCCTCGCGACCGGCAAGCCCCCCTTCCAGGGCATCTCGCCCTTCCACGTCGTCGCCCAGCACCAGCACCAACCGGTCCCCGACCCCCGCGACCTCAACCCCGAGCTCTCCGAGGCGCTGACCCTCTGCATCCTCAAGTGCCTCGAGAAGGAGCCCGAGCAGCGCTTCGAGTCGGCGAGCGACCTGCTGACCTCCCTCGGCCGGGTGCTGGTCGGCGACTCGGTCGACATCGAGCTGACGCGCGAGCCCGCCGAGGCGGCGCCGACGGTCGCTCCCAAGCGGCGCCCGAAGCGGCGCCAGGCGCCGCCCCCCCCTCCCTCCTCGACCGTGCACTGGTGGCTGATCGGCGCGGGAATCCTCCTCGTGCTCGCGCTGCTCGTGCTCGCGGACCTCTGGTAGGAGGCGGCATGGGCTTTCGCCGACGCGCTTCCCGCGGCCCGCAGAGACCGCCGCCGCCCGCGCTCTTCCCCCGCGGCGCGCGGGTCGCCTACGGGCTGGCCGCGGTCGGCTTCGCCGTCGCGCTCTACGGGGCCAGCCTGCCCTGGTACTGGATCGAGTCGACGCTGCTCAAGACCTCCGACGCGATCGTCGCGGTCGACTACCCCGGCGCCCGGGTCCACCTCGGCGAGGCCTTCGCCACCCTGACCGGCGCGGTCGTCGGGCTCGCCCTGTGCGGGTTCACCGTGCTGCGCGGTGTCCGCCTGTGGCTGCCGGTGCTGCCCGCCCTCGCGGTGATCGGAGGGCCGCTCTACACCTTCTATCAGCGGCGGATCGCGGCGCCGTCGCAGCTCGCGGACATCGCCGAAGAGGTCGCCGGCAGCCTGCCGTCGATGTTCGAGGTCGAGCTCTCCCTCGGCGCCGGCTTCTGGGTGACCTGCGCCGCGGGTCTGGTCGCGCTGCTCGCCACCCTGCTCGGCTTCTGGCGTGCCCGGACCATGGTTGCCTGAGCGGAGCAAAGCTGATAGTCTCGGAACCCGACGTCCTCCCACCCGGGCCCTCCGTCACCGCCGCGATCCGCGCGGCCGACGGTGCCCGTGGCGCAGCCAGCGCCGGTGGGGGCGAGCCGCGGGGTCGAGCCCGGAATGAAAGTCGAGCTCCGCATCGGCGAAGACGGCGAAAGCCATGCCTTCGAGTCCCCCTGCATCGTCGTCATCGGACGCTCCCCGAAGGCCGACCTGGTCGTGCCCGATCGCAAGGTCAGCCGCCGCCACTGCCGCCTCGAGGTGCTCGACGATCGCTGCCTGGTGCGCGACCTCAAGAGCGGCAACGGAACCTCCGTCAACGGGCGCCGCGTGCAGGAATACCGCGTCTTCGATGGCGATGAGATCAAGATCGGCAACACCACCCTGACCGTCGTCTCCGAACAGAAGCGCAGCAGCCTGCTCGACGAGAGCCACACCTGCTCCTCCTGCGGGCGCCCTCTGTCCCTCGCGACCTTCGCCGACGGCGACGTCGACGAGAGCGACGGCGTGTTCCAGTGCCCGGAGTGCACCGCTCAGCGCGCCCCGAACAGCCCCCTTCTGCCCGGCTTCACCCTGCTGAAGCGGGTCGGGGAAGGCACGTCGGGGCTGGTCTACAAGGCCCGTCAGCACGCCTACGAGCGGCTGGTCGCGCTGAAGATCCTGCGGGTGACCAACCAGTCGAACGTGCGGGACGTGATGCGCTTCATCCGCGGCGCACGCTCCGAAGCCGTGCTGATCCATCCCCACATCATCCAGGTCTACGACTTCGGGGTGGTCGGCGAGCTGTACTACATGGCGATGGAGTTCTTCGAAGGCAACAACCTGCTCAAGGAGATGCGCGAGCGCGGCGCCCTCAGCGTGGTCGAGACGGTCAACATCGGCCGCCAGATCGCCGACGCCCTGACCTACGCCTTCGAGCGCAACATCGTCCACCGCGACCTCAAGCCCGAGAACGTGCTGATCGCCGGAGACACGATCAAGATCTCCGACTTCGGCCTGGCGAAGAACTTCTCCGAGACCGGCATCTCCGGGCTGACACGCCCGGGCGAGGGCATGGGCACGCTCGCCTACATGCCGCCGGAGCAGATCGACAACGCGGTCAACGCCGACCAGCGCTCGGACATCTACTCCCTCGGGGCGACCTTGTACCATGTGGTCACGGGGCGGCTGCCCTTCTCCGGGCGGCGGCCCAGCGACGTGATCGGACGGATCCGCAGCCAGGACCCCCTGCCGGTCACGCTCCACAATCCGAAGGTGCCCGAGCCGCTGGTGCGGCTGATCCAGCGCGCGATGCAGAAGGATCCCGCGCAGCGCTTCCAGCAACCCTCCGAGGTGCTCGAGCAGCTCGAGGAGATCCTGGAGAGCGAGCGGGCGGCGGAAGGGGCGGACACCCGCGCCGACTGACAACCACGGGCTGACCCTGGTGTCAGCCTGCGGTTGACAGCTCCGTGGAGGAAGCACGGAGCGAGGCGGACTGCGGGCTGGCCCGCGAGTTGCTATCATCTCCCCCGATGCGTATGAGCGCCGCAGGGCGCTGGAGGAATGAGATGCGAAGCAGAAGTTGGTGGCTGATCGTCGGGATGCTCGCCGGGGGCGCCCTCGCCCAGAACGTGGCGGGCTGGGACAAGGACGGCGACGGGATCGTCACCCGCGCCGAGTTCTCCGGTCCGGACAAGCTCTGGGAACGGCTCGACGCCAACGCCGACGGCCAGCTCTCCGGCGACGAGCTGACCGGCCTCGACCAGCGCGGGCGCCGCGACCGGGAGACCGAGGGCTCGCGCGAGCGTCCGCGGCCCGGCGCGGACCGTCCGCAGGGAGCCGACCTCGAGGAGCGCTTCGCGCAGGCCGACGCCGACGGTGACGGCTTCCTCAGCCCGGATGAGTTCCCGCGCGCCGAGCTGTTCGAGCGGCTCGACGCCGACGGTGACGGACTGCTCAGCCCCGACGAGCTGCGCGCCGCCCGCGGCGACCGCCAGCAACGCGACCCCGCCGCGCGCCTCAAGGCCCTCGACGCCGACGGCGACGGCAAGCTCAGCGCCG
>JAUIEM010000033.1 GCA_030428695.1 bacterium | reverse complement strand
GGGCGTCGTAGGCCCCGTCGTCGCCCCAGCCGGGGAGCCGCCCGACGACGAGCGCGATCCGTTCCCCCAGCCCGGCGGCGGCGACCGCCTCGCGGCCCGGGGCGAGCATCGCCTCCGCGCCGTCGAAGCCGGTCAGGCGCAGCTTCGGCCGGGCCCGGGCCAGGCGCAAGAGGATGCCCGCCGGGCCGCAGCCGAGGTCGAGCAGGTGGCCCTCAGCGAAGTCGGGGAAGAGCGTGCAGAAGCGCTCGACGAAGGCCTGGTCCGGGGCGGAGAAGTCGGCGCCGGCGTAGGCGCGGGCCTGGACGTCGTCCTCCATCAGCTCCGGCTCGAGGATGCGCTGGTCGAGGTCGCTCACTCGCCGAGGCTCCGGCGCGCGACCCCGGCCTTGGTCGAGCGGTACTCGAGGCCCTCGACCTCGCCCGTGACCAGCCAGCGCAGGTAGACCACGCCCTGGCCGGGCATCGTCCCGAGGCGGAAGCGGCGGGGCTCGACGGTCTGGCGGCTCGGGCTCTGGAAGAAGGGGTCGGAGCTCTGCATCGCGATGTGCACCTCGGCCGCGCCGAGGAGCTCGACGATGTCCGGCGGGGAGATCCCGTTCTTGACGTCGACCGCGAGCCGCGAGGGGGTCACCCGCTCGTTGATCAGCACCGCGTCGACCTGGCGCAGGCCGCCGCCGAGCTCCGCTACGGTCAGGGACTCGACCCGCACCATCGGCATCTGGTCGGCGTGGTAGAGGGTGAAGGCCATGTTCCGGTGGCACTCCTCCTCGAGCAGGAAGCTCGGGGGCTGGCGGCCCCAGCTCTTCTTCTCGCCGCCGACCTCGATCGTGCCGTAGATCGGGTGCTCGACCTCGTGCCAGGGCACGAAGCCGTCGCCGAACAGCAGGTCGCGGTCGAAGCGGCGCGCGGTCTCGCGGCCGCCGAACCAGCCGCCCTCGGGCTCTTCGCGGAAGTAGTTGTAGGCGGTGAACAGCTCGTTGGTGTAGCAGACGATGCCCTGCATGCCGTAGAACCAGTCGAGCTCGCCCCCGAAGACCTCGTACAGGTCCTCGGCGACGTTGAGGTAGCGGTAGCCGGGGATCATGCTCTCGCCGCGCTGGCCGATCACGTCGAACACGCGCAGGTCCGAGCGCTCGTAGCGGTCGCCCTTGACCCCCGGGCCGCGCAGGATCATGCCGCCGGTGTTGTGGTACGACTGGGCGCCGGCGATGTGCGGGTGGGCCATCACGAAGTCGGCGACCTTGCGGTTCTCGAGGATCGAGAACGGGTAGTTGTGGGCGCCGCCCTGGATCGCGCCGGGCTGCCAGCGCCAGGCCCAGTCGCGGTTCGGGTCGTAGAAGCCGTCGCCGTCCTCGTTGACCCGGCCGTCGCCGTCGTTGTCGAGGCCCTCGCGTCCGAGCATGCGGTAGCTGCCGGTCTCCCCGGGCTCGCAGCGCACCATCAGCTCCGGGAAGTCCGGGTGCGGCTTGTGGGTGCCGTAGGGATCGCGGATGCGCATGCTGGTGATGTGGCCGTCGCCGTCGAGGTCGTCGGGCCCGTCCTCGTCGACCAGCCCGTCGCGGTCGTCGTCGACCGGCCGCAGGCCCGTGCGCGGGCTGTGGGTGGTGTTCGGCTCGGTCATGTGGGCGTCGCGGGCGTCGGGGCTGAGCTGCGGCAGCAGGTAGAACACCCGGCTGTCGACCAGCTCGCGGATGTAGGGGCTCTTCGCGTAGGTCTCGAGCAGGTACCAGGCGGTGTAGAGCACGACCTCCGGGCCCTGCAGCTCGTTGGCGTGGATGCCGCCGTCGATCCAGAAGCCGGACTTCTCCGTCTCGGTGCCGACCGCGAAGTTCGTGATGCGCAGCATCCACATCTCGCGGCCGCCGTAGGAGGAACCGAGGCTCTCGAGCCGGCACAGCTCCGGGAAGGCCTCGGCGAGGGCGGTCATGATCTCCGCCATCTCCGCGTGGTCGTGGTAGCGGTTCCAGCGCACGTCGACCTGCGGGTCGGCGGGGGCGCCGAGCTGCGGGTAGGCCTCCTGGCCGAGGGCGCAGGCGCAGAGGAGCGCGAGAAGGGCGAGACGCATGATGTTCCTCCTGCTCATCGCAGCACCAGGGACGCGTCGGCCGACCCGACGCTCGGGCTCTCTACCGTGGCCTGCAGCTCGGCTCCCGGCGCGGCGCGCAACAGCCAGCGCAGGCTGCGCTCGCCGCCGTTGCCAGCGAGCCGGCCGACCCTGCGGCGGGGGCTGCCGTCGACCAGGGCGACGCCTGCGGGCAGGGTCAGGCCCGCCATCAGGGGGTAGCCCTCGCGGCTGCGCTCGCCGATCGCCGGCAGGGTCGGCAGGTAGCCGTCGTTGCGGGCGGTCAGGGTCAGCTCGTACAGCCCGCCGCCGAGGTCTTCGGCGCTCAGCTCGAGGGCGAGCCGGGGGCGCAGCTCCTCGAGGTTGAGGGCGAGCTCGAGGTGCTTCGCGGCGAGGGTGTCGAGGGTGTCGGCGCGCGGGTTGAGGCGGAAGTAGGGACGCTCGCCGCCGGCCTCGACGCGCTGGCCGGGGAAGTCGGGATGCTCGACCGGCGTCCACGGCGCCCAGCCGTCCAGGCCCTCGGCCCGCAGGTAGCGCTTGAAGTTGAGCACGTCCTCGCCGCGCTTCTCGTCGGTCTCGATCTCCGTCGAGTCCGGCTCGACGGAAGGCACCCACCAGCCACGGCTGGCGAAGCTCCAGCGCCCGTAGTGGAAGTACGCCCACTTCGCGAAGGAGCCCGCTCCGCTTCCCGGCCCGGGAGCCCCCTCGCCGAGCAGCGCCCGCGCCTTCTCGGCGACGAAGTCGGCGTGGGGGGCGTCGTCGCGCAGGATGACCTCGAGGATGCGCTCGCCCTCCTTGCGGCCGTCGGGCTTCCACGGATGCTGCAGGTTGTCGTCGGGGCCGAAGCTGAGCACCATCGCTATGTTCGGCCGGCTGAACAGCCAGTCGAGCAGCGCCCGGGTCTCGCGCTCCGAGACCTGGTGCGGCCCGGCCCCCGGGGCGAAGAAGGGGTAGTTCCAGGTCAGGTTGGCGTTGAAGTCGACGCCGCCCGGGCCGTCCTCGTTGAAGGCGCCGTCCTTGTCGTTGTCGACGCCTTCGCTGTACAGGCTCCAGCGCCCGCGCTCGTCGTCGCTGCGCACCGCCTCGATCAGGATCGAGGAGTCGGCGGGGTGCTCCATCCACTTCCCGGCGGGATCCTCGACCCGCAGCCAGGTGATCGCCCCGTCGCCGTCGAGATCTTCCGCCGGGTCCTCGTCGAGGCGCCCGTCGCGGTCGTCGTCCGTCGCCCGCTCGTTGCCGCTCCGGCCCTGGCTGAGCGCGGCGAAGAAGGCCTCGCTCGCGTCCGGGCTCGGGCGCGGGACCACGTACACGGTGAACTCGCGCAGCAGCGCGCGCACGGCCGGCTCCTCCGCCGCTCGAGCGGCCAGCTGCTCGGCCATGCGCAGTGCGAGCTCGGAGCCGACCAGGTGCGGGGCGTAGACGTTGCCGACCACGCACAATGCCGGCCGGGCGTCGGGCTCGGCGCCGCCGATGCTGAGCAGGTGGATCTCCCGCCCGCCGAGGGTGCGGCCCAGGGAGCTGACCCGCACCGCCTCGTTCGCCTCGAGGGCGGCGACGCGCGCGCTGTGGGCGGCGTAGTCGGCGTAGCCCTCGAGCGGCGGGTCGGCCGCGAGCACGGAGCACAAAAGGAGCGGCCACCACTTGCGAAACATCGGGTCTTCCTCCCTCTGCGGCTGGACCTCAGGCTTCGGGCTCGATCTCGACCAGCAGGGCGTCGGCGGCGACGGCCAGGCCGGGCTCGACGTGCACCTTCGCGACGGTGCCCGCGAGCTCGGCGCGGATCTCGTTCTGCATCTTCATCGCCTCGAGAACGAGCAGCACCTCGCCGGAAGCGACCGTGTCGCCGGCGCCGATCAGCACCTTGATCACGACCCCGGGCATCAGGCTGCGGACCTCGCTGCCGGCGCCCCCGGCGCCTCCGCCCGCGGCCTCGAGCCGGGTCTCCAGCTCGGACTTCAGGGTCATGCGCAGCGGGCTGCCGCGCCGGGCGACGGTGTAGCGGCGGCCGGACTC
Source organism: bacterium (assembly GCA_030428695.1). The sequence continues at coordinate 34,014 of JAUIEM010000033.1, read as the reverse complement.
ATCGCCGCGCACCACGCCGACCCAGGGCCGGCCGTCGATCAAGAGCTGCCAGAGCTCGCCGTCCTGGTGCAGGACCTCGTAGCGGACCTCGCGGTCCCCGATCCGTGCCCGGCCGGTGCCGTCCAGCTCGATGTCGAGGCTCTCCGAGCCGCATGCGGCGACGTAGTGCACGGTGTTCTCCTCACGGGTGTCACGGCTCAGTACACGACCCGCCCGACGCCGCGCAGGCGCCCGGCGGAGATCCAACGGTCCTCGGCCGCGGCGGTCCCTTCCGCCGGCGCCGGACTCTTGCGCTGGCGGACCAGGGCGGCGGCGAGGGCCGCGCCCTCGGGATCGTGCCGCACGCTGCTCGCGGCGACATCGCTCAGCCAGGTCTCGAGGCTGCCGGTGTGGAAATCCCCCGCGCGCACCTCCTCCCGGCCGAGCAGGGCGGCGCCGAAGGACGCGGAGTCGGTCACCCCGCCGATCCACAGCTCCTCGAGGGCGACCCGCGCCCGCTCGAGGGCCTCGGCCCGGTCTTCGCCACCGGCGATCAGCTTGGCGAGCATCGGGTCGTAGTGCAGCGACACCTCCATCCCCGCCCGCAGGGCGTGGTCGACCCGCACCCCGGGGCCGCCCGGCAGCCACAGCTCGACGATGCGCCCGGAGCTCGGCAGGAAGCCCGCGCCGGGGTCCTCGGCGTAGACCCGCACCTCGACGGCGTGGCCGAGGGGCGCATCCCGGCGCGTCCACGGCCGGCTCTCGCCGCTCGCGACGCGCAGCTGGCCCTGCACGAGGTCGACGCCCCAGACCAGCTCGGTGACGGGATGCTCGACCTGTAGCCGGGCGTTGACTTCCATGAAGTAGAACGCGCCGCTGTCCTCGAGCAGGAACTCGACGGTGCCCGCGCCTTCGTAGCCGACCTCGGCGGCCAGGCGCAGGGCGCACTGGCCGAGGTCCTCGCGCAGCTCCGGGGAGACCGCCGGCGAGGGACACTCCTCGACCACCTTCTGATGGCGCCGCTGCAGCGAGCACTCCCGCTCGCCGAAGTGGGCGCCGTTGCCCGCGCGGTCGACGAGGATCTGGACCTCGATGTGGCGGGCGTCGACGACCAGCTTCTCGAGGTACAGGGCGTCGTCACCGAAGGCGTTGCGGGCCTCGTTGGCCGCCAGCTCGAAGGCCGCGGCGAGCTCCTCCGGCCCCGCGACCTTGCGGATGCCCTTGCCCCCGCCTCCGGAGCGGGCCTTGAGCAGCACCGGGTAGCCGACCTCGGCGGCGAAGGCGAGGGCCTCCTCGGCGCTGGCCAGGGGCTCCGCCGAGCCGGGCACCACCGGCACGCCGGCGCGCTGGGCGGCGGCGCGGGCGGCGACCTTGTCCCCGGCCGCCGAGAGCACCTCGGGCTTCGGGCCGACGAAGGTCAGACCGGCCTCGCGGCAGGCCTCGGCGAAGGCCGCGTTCTCCGACAGGAAGCCGTAGCCCGGGTGCACCCCGTCGCAGCCGGCGGCGACCCCGATCGCGACGATCTTCGCGATGTCGAGGTAGGTCTCGGCCGGGCTGACCCCGGGCAGGGGGTAGGCCTCGTCGGCGAGCATCACGTGGGGGGAGAGCCGATCGGCGTCGCTGAACACCGCGACGCTGGCGATGCCGAGAGCCCGGCAGGCGCGGATCACCCGGACGGCGATCTCGGCGCGGTTCGCGATCAGGACCTTGCGCAGCACAGGCGTGCTCCTGGCTCAGAGGGGGATGTTGCCGTGCTTCTTGGGCGGGTTGAGGTCGCGCTTGCGGCGCAGCCGCCCGAGGGCCCGGATCAGCCGCGGACGCGTGCTCGAGGGCTCGATCACGTCGTCGACGTAGCCGCGCGCCGCCGCCTTGTACGGGTTCGCGAACTCCTCGCGGTACTCGGCGACCAGCCGCGCGGCCGTCGCCGCGGGGTCGTCGGCCGCCTTGATCGCCCGCCGATGGATGATCTCGACCGCCCCTTCGGCGCCCATCACCGCGACCTCGGCCGTCGGCCAGGCGTAGTTGATGTCGCCGCGGATGTGTTTGCTGCTCATCACGTCGTATGCGCCGCCGTAGGCCTTGCGCGTGATCACGGTCAGCTTCGGCACCGTCGCCTCGCAGTAGGCGTACAGGAGCTTGGCGCCCTCGCGGATGATCCCGCCGTGCTCCTGGTCGGTGCCGGGCAGGAAGCCGGGCACGTCGACGAAGGTCACGATCGGGATGTTGAAGGCGTCGCAGAAGCGCACGAAACGCGCCGCCTTGCGGGACGCGGCGATGTCGAGGCAGCCCGCCAGCACCGCCGGCTGGTTCGCGATCACTCCGACCGGGCGACCGCCGAGGCGCGCGAAGCCGACCAGGATGTTGCGGGCGTAGGCGGCGTGGACCTCGAGGTAGCTGCCCTCGTCGACGACCTTGCCGATCACGGCGTGCATGTCGTAGGGCTTCTTCGGATCGCGGGGGATCACGCTGTCGAGCGCCGCGTCCTGGCGGTCGGCCGGGTCGTCGCACGGGGTGACCGGCGGGTCGTCGAGGTTGCTGCTCGGCAGGTAGCTCAGCAGGCGGCGGACCAGCGCCAGGCAGGCGGCGTCGTCCGGGGAGGTGAAGTGTGCGACCCCGGACTTCGCCGCGTGGGCCCGGCTGCCGCCGAGGTCCTCGAAGCTGACATCCTCGTGGGTGACGGTCTTCACGACGTTCGGCCCGGTGACGAACATGTAGCTGGTCTTGTCGACCATCGCGCAGAAGTCGGTGATCGCCGGGGAGTACACCGCCCCGCCCGCGCAGGGGCCCATGATCGCGGAGATCTGCGGCACCACCCCGCTCGCCATCGTGTTGCGCAGGAAGATGTCCGCGTAGCCGCCGAGGGAGGCGATGCCCTCCTGGATGCGCGCGCCGCCGGAGTCGTTCAGCCCGATCAGCGGCGCCCCGACCTTGATCGCCCGGTCCATGATCTTGCAGATGCGCGCCGCGTAGGTCTCGGACAGCGAGCCGCCGAAGACCGTGAAGTCCTGGGAGAAGACGTAGACCGTGCGGCCGTCGATCGTGCCCGCGCCGGTGACGACGCCGTCGCCGGGGATCTTGTTCTCTTCCATGCCGAAGGCGCTGCAGCGGTGGGTGACGAAGGCGTCGAACTCCTCGAAGCTGCCCGGATCGAGCAGCAGGTCGAGGCGTTCACGGGCCGTCAGCTTGCCCTTCTTGTGCTGCGCGGCGACGCGCTTGGCGCCTCCGCCTTCGAGGGTGCGGGCGCGCAGGGCGCGCAGTTTCTGGATGTCCGGATCGTCGGCGCTCAAGATGCCCTCAGCTGGCTGCGGAGGAAGTCGACGATGCTCGCGAGCTCGGTGCCCGGGGTGAAGACGCCAGCGAAGCCCGCAGCCTGCAGGGCCGGCACATCCTCGGCGGGGATCACGCCCCCGCAGAACAGGAGCACGTCGTCGAGGCCGGCGCCGCGCACGGCCGCCGCGACCTCGGGGAACAGGGTCTGGTGTGCCCCGGACAGGCTCGACAGGCCGACCGCCTCGACGTCCTCGTCGCGGGCGGCGCGCGCGATCTGCTCGGGGGACTGGCGGATCCCGGTGTAGATCACCTCCATGCCGGCATCGCGCAGCGCCTTGACGATCACCCGCACGCCGCGGTTGTGGCCGTCGAGGCCGGGCTTGCCGATCAGGACGCGGATCGGTGTGGACAGGTCGCGGGCCACCTCTTCCCTCGCTCGTTCGAGTGCGTGGATCATAAGGAGCGGGGCCGGAGTGTCAACGCCCGTTCAGACGGGCTCAGTCCGGCAACAGCTCGCGCTTCTTCTTCCGCCGCCACATCTCCACCCCCCAGACGACGATGACGAACAGCCCGAGCAGGCCCCAGAAGCCGAGCTGCTGGGCCAGGTCGAAGAGGAAGGAGTAGCCGCCGGCCCGTTCGACCTTCCAGGCCTCCTGCAGGTCGATCAGCTCGCTGCCGCAGGCCTCCGCCACCGCTCGCTCGAAGGGCATCCCCGTCCAGAGCCGGGTCAGGATCCCCCGCACGCCCTCGCCGTGCCCGTCGAGGTAGCGCACGAAGTCGAAGGCCTGCGCGTAGGCCAGGGTAGCCATGTCGGCGTGGCTGGGGAAGCGGTCGGACAGGCCCTGCCAGCTGTTCAGGAGGTCGCGCTCGGCCGCGCGGGCGAGCGCGGTCTGCTCCTCCGGCCCGGCGACCCGTCCCGCGGCGAGCTCGCACAGGCCCTCGTCGAACCAGAGGGGGATCGCGTAGGGCGCCAGGGCGAGATGGCACAGCTCGTGGACCAGCACCTCGCGCAGCGGCCGGCCCATCGCGAGGGACGCGGCGTCGCAGGCGACGACGATGCGCCCCTGGGTGGGGAAGGCGACCGCCCGCGACCAGCTCAGGGGGAAGCGCCCGCTCAGCGCCTTGACCCGCTCGTCGTACACCTCGCGGGTGCCGGCGAGGACGATCTCCGGCTCGTCCAGGGTCAGCCCGAAGCGCTGCTCGAGGTCGTCGCGGGCCTCGACCACCATAGCGCGGACCTGCTCGGTGCGGGCGGCGTCCGGGGGGGTCGCGATGATGGTCGTCAGCAGGAGGATCAGCAAAGTCTCGGCTCCGGGAAAGGGGGTGCCGTCAACGACGATCGGGTCGGGGTCGGGGAGCAACTCGAGAACCCGCTCCAGAGTGCCGGGCTTCAGAGGCTCGCCTGCCCGAGAACGCGTCGAAAGAAGACCGTGGACGTGGTCCGTGGACCGTCGGTGCGTGACCGTGACCGGGTTGCGTCCTCGGGTGGTGCTGCCCCGTCGGGAGTCCCGGTGGAGTCGCCCCCGTCCTGGCGTTCGAGCAGCCCCCTCGCGCCTCCGAGCGTGGCTGCAGGTGTGCCCCGTCCCCCCAACGCAAACAGCGGGGGGCATCCCCCCGCTGCTCGACGCTCAAAGGAACAGGACCTACAGGTCGGACATCGCCGCGACCAGGCAGCCCTTGGCGACGCTCATCAGCGGGTCTTCGGCGCGCCGCACGTTCTTGATGTCGATCGGGAACTGGATCTTGCGCAGCTCGTCGCGCACGACCTCTTCGAAGCCGCCGATCATCGAGGTTCCACCGGCGAAGACGATCTCGACCGGCTCGGGGAAGCTCGGCATGTGGTCGGAGGACTCGAAGCGCTTCTTGATGTTGATCAGGGTGTACTTGATCAGCTCGCGGTAGTAGATCTCGACCGCCTTCTCCTCGCGCCCCTTCGTGCTGCGCAGGTCGACGCCCTTCTCCTTGATCGCGGTCGCCTTGCTCGCCTTGATGCCGAGCGCGTTGGCGACGTTGCGGTCGACCCAGTCGCCGCCGCGGCTGGTCGAGAAGGTCAGGGCCTTGACGGCCTTGTAGGCGACGCAGACGTTGTGCATACCGCCGCCGCAGGAGATGCCGATGCCGGAGAAGTCCTCGTCGGCGAGCTCGGCGAGCACGATCGCGAAACCTTCCTCGAGGCTCTTGGCGGTGTAGCCGAGCTTGCTGAGCAGGCCCTCGAACACGCCCTTGTGGTAGATCACGTTCATGTCGAAGTCGATCGGGTTGGCCGGCACCGAGAAGTAGCACAGCTCACCGGCGACCTGGGGCGGCCCGAGCAGCTTCTCGATCAGCAGCTTCTCGATCCCGAGGGCGTCGACTTCCTTCGGCGAGATCATGCCGTCCTTCATCGGGCGGCGGGTCTCGCGGTTGAAGATGTTCGCGAGCTCGAAGGCGGGGTCGCCGATCACGACCATGCGACCGTTGAGGACGACGTACTGGACGCCGAGCTTGGTCAGCATGTTGCGCGTGAAGTCGTCCTGCTCGATGTCGATGAAGGCGTTGCGCTGACTCTTGATCGTCAGGTTGCCTTCTTTGTCCTGGACCGCGCTGACCAGATTGGCGGTTCCGACGTCCAGGCCCTTGCCCAGTTCGAGCTCCGCCTGGCGGAAGGCGGGACGGCTGCCCTGCGGCTGGATCGTGATATCGGCCCTCTTCTCGGTCATGAACTATCTCCCTTGCGCAAGTTGCGGAGCCGCGCGAGCGTACCCTTGACGCCCGCGGCCTTTCTGGTGTTGACCTTCAGGTCCTTGATGTTCGTCTCGGAGACGCCCTTTTCTTCGCCGTCGAAGAGCGCCGCGAGGGAGACCTCGGCCATGCGCTCGGCGTCGAAGACGTTGCCCGAATCGTCGACCATGCGCGACTGCAGGGTCTTCGTGATCTTGTCCGACATCGCCTGGATCGCCGTGTGGATGTCGCCGGAGGGGGCCGCCGCCGGGGCCTTGCTGATCTCCGAGGAGAGCCGCGTGAAGAGCTCTTCGAAGCGCGCGTCGGTGCGCTCTTCCTTGGCTCGCAGGGCCGCGAGCTCGCGCATCATCGTGCGCAGCTCGGGGGTGTCGGCGGAGGGGGCCTTGCTGACCTGCTCCTGCAGCGACTCGATGCGCGCCTGGGCCTTGGCGAGCTCCTGCTTGAGCTCGTTGGGGTTCGCGTCGCCGATCGCGCGCAGCTTGGCGGTCAGCTCGTCGAGCCGGGTCTGCAGCTCGCGCTTCTGCTCGCGCAGCGTGCGCTGCGATGTCATCAGCTCTTCGATGCGGTCTTCGAGGCGCGGGATCTCGACCTTGCTGAGCACGCGCTTCTCGCTCTCGAGGCTGAGCACCTGCTCGCGCAGCTTCTGCGAGGACTCCATCAGCTCGTCGATCTTGCTCGAGGCGTTGTCCTGCGCGTTGGCGACTTTGTCCTGCAGGCTCGAGACGTAGTTCTTCGCCGCGCTGAGCTCGTGCTCGACCTCGCGCTTCTCGCGGTCGATCGCGAGCATGCGCTCGCGGCTCTCTTCGAGCTGGGTGCGCAGCTTGTCGACCCGGCCGCCGGTGTCGGAGTGCTCTTTGACCTGCCGGCGCAGGGCCTCGAGCTCGATCTGGTCGACCTGGTCCTGGCTCTTCTTGTGCAGACGTTCGACCAGCTCTTCGATGCGCTTCTCGTAGCGCTGGCTGACCTCGCGGTGGATGCGCTCCTTGTCCGCGAGGTTCTGCTCGAACTCGTTGAATTTCTGTTCGTACTGACTCTGCAGCTCAAGCTGACGCTTGTTCTGCTTCATCATCCGGTCGAATTCCTCGCGGGACTTCTTGATGTAGGTCTCTTTCTCGGCCTCGGAGAGCTTGTCGCGTGTCGCGAGGACGGTTTCGACCGCCTGCCGGATCAGCTTGTTGATGTCGTTGGATTTGAGGACCTTTACCTTGCGGAAGCCCCGTTTTTCGAGCTCCCGAAGGCTGACTTTGGAGGTCGATTTCTCGATGACTTTCTTGACGTCAAAGAGCCCGTCACCCGCCATGTCGTGTCAGAGCCTCAAGCCGTGAGGGAGGGCGCGAGCGCAGCCTCTGTGGCTGCACGTGGGCCGTACCGCGTCACATCGTTGTACGCCAACGGCGCACGGAAGTCAACGCCTCGCCTCGTCCAAGGCCGCCGCGGGCGCGAAGGGGGGAAGGACGAGAACACTCGGGTCGGCCCGGAGCCCACCAGTGGTCGGTGGAGAACCGTTAGGCGAGATGGGACTCGAACCCATACGGCCTTCCGGCCAGGGGATTTTAAGTCCCCTGTGTCTACCAATTCCACCACTCGCCCCTGCCGCCCTGGTATCGCTGCGACAGCTCAAGGCGCCGCCCGGATTCGAACCGGGGAATGACGGATTTGCAATCCGTTGCCTTAGCCACTTGGCCACGGCGCCGCGGGCCCCACTGTAGAACCTGCCCGGGTGCAAGTCAAACCGAATCCCCCCGGGCCCGGAAATTGCTCGCGCGCGCCCGCCGCGGCCGCTACTGCGGCACGGACAGCGGCCCCGGCGCGAGGCGCAGGGCGAGCTCAGCCCCCGCCCGCTGCACCGTCAGCTCGACCTCGCCGTCGAGCAGGGCGAGCTCGAGATCGACGGCGAAGCGCAGGGGCGCGCCGCCGGCGCGCAGCAGCTCGTCGCCGACCGCAAGCCCGGCGGTGGCCGCGGGCGTCCCCGGCCGGACGGCCGTCACGACCAGGACGCGCCGCGCGGAGTCATGGGCAACCTCCAGCCCCGCTTCGGGTCGTCGGAACCCGGCGATCAGCTCGGCGAGGTCGACCCCGAGCGCCCGGAAGAGCGCGCGCAGCGCCTCCCCGTTCGGCAGCGCGACCCCCGGGAGCGCCGCGAGCACCTGGCGCAGCGTTCCCGGCGCGCGCCGCTCGACGACCAGCAGCAGGCCGAGCGCCGCCGCGTAGAGCTCGGTCGCCGCGGGCGCCTCCTCGAGCTGCGACCAGCCGAGCAGCTCGCCCCCCCGCGCTTCGAGGTGGCGCAAGGGCTGAGGGTGCGGCAACGCGGTCAAGGACGGTCCCCGGGCGGAGGACCCGAGGGCAGCGAGCTCCCGCAGGGCGAAAGCCCCGGCGTAGTTCGCCAGGCCGTCCCGGAACCAGCGCGTGCGGGCCTCGACCGGCCGTCCCCCGATCCGCACGTCGGGCAGCGCCGTCGGCGGGTGCTGCGGCAGGACGAGATGGCCCTCGACGAGCTCGTGGACCGCGACGTAGATCATGTCGGCCGCATCGCTGACAACCGACGCCACGTCGGCCTCCGGCCCCTGGCGTGTCGGCAGGGGCGCCTCGAGGGTGTCGGCGAAGCCGGGGGAGTGGAACAGCCCTCCGCCGAGGTCCTCGCGTGGCAGCAACCAGAAGCGCAGGTGGAACGCGAGCCGCAGGCCGAGCTCGCGCTCGACCGCCTGGACCGACGCGTCGAGGGCAGCCGTCAGGGCCTGCGCCTGCCCGACCCGGTCGGGAGGACAGCGCACGCTGACACGCGCCCCGCGCCCGCCCGGGCTGTAGGTCGCCCGGAGCGCCGCGACGTCGATCTCGGCGGGGTCGTCGCCCCAGGCGAAGCGCGACTGGGTGATCCGCAGCGGCTGGCGCAGGTAGCGGCGCTGCAGCGCGCCGTCGGAGAGCGGGGCGCGGCAGCCCATCACGACCGCCGCGCACAGCAACATCGTCCACACCCCGGTCGATCCGCCGGGATTCCGTCGCGAGGGCCCGGAGGCCGCTCGAGATCGGGCGCTTCGAGTCTTTGAGCAGCGGAGCCCGTGTAGCCTCCCAGGTGAGCAGCGCAGAAGGCTCGAAGTGCCCGAGATCTGCGGCATCCGGGTCCGCAGCAGGAATCCCGGTGAAGCAGACGGGTTCACAGGCATCCGCGTCCGCGGCAGACACCCCGGAGGTTCAACCGGGCTCACAACAGCTCGAGCGGATTGTCGAGGGAGGTGCCGCTGTCCGGCGCGTCCGCGAGCATGTCGAACGGCTCGGTCGGGAGCTCGAGGTCATCCTCAGCGGTGTTCGCGAACAGCGACCGGCTCTGGGCGCTCGCCTTGAGCAGCCGATCGAGGGCGCTGTCGCCCGGGGAGGGCTCGTCCTGGCTCGGCAGGAACGGGGCACCCGCCGCCTCGTGCGGCGCGTCGAGGTCGGTCTGGAAGACCTGGTTCCCACCCCGGAAGAGGACCATCGGCACGACCCGCTGCAGGTTGTCGATCACCACCCGCGCGTCGAGGTCGAGGTCGGCGACCTCGGCCTCCGCGAACACGATGCTCAGGCCGTGGCGACGCTCCTCGCCGTCGTGGGTGAAGCGCACGTCGCTGACCGCGCGGCGGATCTCCTCGACGACGTCGCGCGCCCGCTCGATGTCGGCGTCGAGCAACACGGCGAAGAAGCGGTCGGGGCCGAGCTGACAGGAAAAGTCCCCGGAGCGCAGGTTGCCCGCGATCAGCCGCGCCACCCGCGCGCTCAGCTCGCGCGCCGCCGCCGGGCCGGCGGTGTAGGCGAAGGCGTTGTAGTAGTCGATGGTCAGGAGCGCGACGCAGCACAGGATCGCGCTCTGGTTGTCGCACAGCTTGCGGGCCAGCTCGCCGTCGAGCCGACCCCAGCTCAGGTCGCCGGTGCTCTCGTCGGCCAGCTGATCGAAGCCGACCATCGTGTGGCTGCGCTCGACCACCGGGTCGGCGACCTGGAACACGGTCAGCCCGATCTGCAGCAGGTCTCCGATCCGCAGGTTGCTCGCGGTGCAGCGGCGGCGGTTGACCAGCAACCCGTTGGTGCTGCCGAGGTCGCGCACGGTCAGCCCGTCGGAGGTGGGCAGCAGGCGTGCGTGCTTGCGGCTGGTGCCGTCACCCGCGTTGCCGACCACGACGTCGCAGGCCGGCGAGCGGCCGATCACCAGGCCGCTCATCGGGATCGGCGTGCGCATGCCGAGGCGGTCGCCGCGCACGATCACCAGCGAGAAGTCGCTGCGGGCGGCGTCGAGGGCGCGCATCGAAGGCAGCGGACGGGTGCCGTCGCCGTCGACCTCGCCGTCGACCTTCGCTTCGGTGCGCCACATCTCGGCGTAGCAGGGATCGGGCTCCTGCCCGAAGCCCATGAAGATCTGGTCGGTGGTGGCCCTCCGGTAGCCACTCTTCCCGGACGCACTCCCCATGTTCGCTCCCTGGTAGCTGCTCTTCTCGCCGCTTTCGCAAGGTCGCGCTTGCGACTCGCGGCCCGACGCCGCTACCCTTGTGTAGTCGAAGTGCACGTCAGCGTCCAGCTCGACGGTTGCTGCGCGACAACAATGCGCACGCGCCGGGCCCGCATCCACCGACTACGCAGGACAGCAAGCCCGCATGGGACTGAGCAACGACCTGATCTTCGCCGCCTGCACCCTGTGGCAGGGACACTCGACGGCAGAGCAGCTGCTCGTCAGCCTCAAGGCCCGCGAAGAGGACGGAGGCTCCGAGCCCCTCAGCGCGCTGTTGACCTTTACGGGCGAGCTCAGCGATGCGGAAGTCGAGGAGATCCACCAGCTCGCCCATCTCGTCCGCCGCCTGCGTGAGGACAGCGTCTACGTGCGCGCGCTGCTCAGGAACAAGCTGGTCAGCGCCGGCCCGATCAACGAGGCGCTCGAGATCCAGCAGTCCCTGAGCTACACCGCCCGCATCGGCCGGCTCCTGCAGGAGCTCGGCTACCTCGGCAAGAACCACGACCCGCAGGTGCTCGAGCTGCAGAAGCGGGCGATCGCGCGCGAGGACCTGCTGCTCGAGGACGAGGCGCGCAGCCTGTTCGCTCTGGCCGCGCCGAGCGAGAGGGCCTTCACCCGCCTGCTCAGCCCGTTCACGACCTGGCTGGAGAGCCTGACCGGGGACCACCTGGTCAGCTACCTGAAGATCACCCGCAAACGCACGGAGAGCAAGCGCTTCCAGCGCCCGACCCCGTCCGGCTCGCGGCGCCGCACCCGCGAGGAGCAGCTCGCCCTGCCCGGCTACCAGCGGCTCGACTTCCTCGGCCGCGGAGCGATGGGCAACGTGTACAAGTTCCTGCAGCTCAGCCTGCAGCGCTACGTCGCGATCAAGTTCCTCAAGCTCGACGACGCCGACACGGCCCTGTTCCTCCGCTTCAAGCGCGAGGCCCAGCTCGCCGCCGCCCTCAACCATCCGAACATCGTGCAGGCCTACGATGTCGGCACCTGCCAGGGCGTCCCCTACTTCATCATGGAATACGTCGACGGCGTGCCGCTGAACGAGATGGTCGACGAGCGCGGCCCGCTCTCGGAGAAGGCCTGCCTCGACGTCGCGCTGCAGGCCGTCGGAGCCCTGCGCCACGCGCGCACCCAGGGCATCGTCCACCGCGACATCAAGCCGGCGAACCTGATGTTGACCCGGCGCGGCGAGCTGAAGATCTGCGACTTCGGGCTCGCCAAGAGCAGCTTCGACGACGCCTCGCTGACCTCGACAGGGCTGGCGGTCGGCACGCCCCAGTACATGTCCCCCGAGCAGTGCACGGCCGGCGAGCCGGTCGACAGCCGCAGCGACATCTACAGCCTCGGGGCCAGCCTGTACCGCATCGCGACCGGTCACGTGCCCTACGACGCCGAGACCGTGATGGCGCTGATGCTGAAGACCTGCCACGATCCCTTCCCCGACCCGCGGGTGCGCTTCCCCGAGCTGCCCTTGTCCGAAGGCTTCGTCGGGGTCCTGAAGAAGATGATGGAGAAGGACCCGAGCGACCGCTGGAACGACCTCGAAGAGCTCGAAGACCTGCTCCGCGAGCTGCGCTCGCAGGCCCGCCGGGCCCAGGCGCGCTCCTGATGGGGAAGGTCCTCGAGGAGCTGATCGCCCTGCTCGCCCTCGAACGGCTCGAGGACCGCCTGTTCCGCGGCCAGAGCCAGGACCTCGGCTGGGGACGCGTGTTCGGCGGGCAGGTCTTCGGCCAGGCGCTGTCGGCGGCGTCCCAGACGGTCCCCCCGGAGCGCATCGTCCACTCCGCCCACGCCTACTTCCTGCGCCCGGGAGACGTCGCCCGGCCGATCGTCTACGAGGTCGACGCGATCCGCGACGGCGGCAGCTTCACGACCCGGCGCGTGGTCGCGATCCAGCACGGGCGGGCGATCTTCCACCTGTCCGCCTCGTTCCAGATCGAGGAGGAAGGCTTCAGCCACCAGGACGCGATGCCCGAGGTGCCTCCGCCAGAGGAGCTGCTGTCCGAGCAGCAGCTCGCCCAGCAGGCCATCGCCATGATCCCGGAGGCCTGGCGCGAGCGGGCCCTGCGCGAGCGGCCTCTCGAGCTGCGTCCGGTCGATCCGGTCAACCCCCTCGCCCCGGACGCCCGCGACCCGCGCCACCAGGTCTGGTACCGCGCGGCCGGGCCGCTGCCCGACGACCCCGCCCTGCACCGCTACCTCCTCGCCTACGGCTCGGACTTCTCCTTCCTCGGCACCTGCCTGCGGCCGCACGGCAAGAGCTGGCTGAGCCGCGGGATGCAGATCGCCAGCCTCGATCACGCGATGCACTTCCACCGCCCCTTCCGCCTCGACGACTGGCTCCTGCACGTGGTCGAGAGCCCGACGGCGAGCGGCGCGCGGGGGCTCGTGCGCGGGCGCTTCTTCAGCCGCGACGGCCGGCTGATCGCGACGACGATGCAAGAAGGACTGATCCGGAAACGCAAGTGATTCCGCTGCCGTTGTCTCCATCCGCTCGCTACACTTAAGACCACGAGCAGGAGGAACCGGACCGTGGGAATCACCGACATCTACAACGAGTGGCGCGAAGGCAAGCGCACCCTCAACCCCTTCAAGACCAAGGTCTACGATGAGTGGCAGCGCGGCGAGCGCACTCTCAACCCGCTGAAGACGAAGGCCTACGCCGATATGGTCCGGGCCAAGAACGAGATCATGCAGCCCTGCCGCGACTGGAACGTCGAGCTGAACTTCGCGGTCTTCGCGAGCAAGGCCCTCGGCGGGGGGCTGGTGCGGGCCGGCGGCAGCCAGGTCAGCTTCGTCAAGAAGGACGTCAACCGCTACTTCCACTGGGCGATGCCGGTGTGGGGCGTCGGCTACAACGCCTGGAACCACATCGTCGGCGGCAAGTACCCCGGGCTGAAGGTCCCGGGCAGCTTCGTCTACAACCCGCACAAGAAATACAACATCCGCACCAGGCGGGCGCACAGCTTCCCGGGCTTCCTGACCTCGGTCCAGTTCACGCTGATCTCGTGGATCGCGACCGTCGGCATCTCGATCCGCCAGCTCGAACAGATGCTGCGCTCGATCAACGTCGCGAACAAGCACATCACCGCGGCGGTCAACCGCTTCAAGGGCCTGACCGGCAAGCGCGGCATCGGCGCGACCTGGCTGTACTGCCAGGACGGCATGGACCAGTACACCCTCGAGAATCCGTCCTGGATCAACTTCGTCAACGACGACGGCTTCTCGACCCCGGTGATCGGCGCCCGCGTGCTCGGGGCCTCGCCGAGCATCGGCGCGAACGGCTACAAGCTGATCATCGAGCAGATCATCAAGCAGTTCTGAGCCCGTCGCCTTCGCCGTCTGTACCTTCCACCTCCGAGAGCAGCGCCTCGACCCGCCGCGCGTCCCGCTCCGGGGGGACCGCAAGCGCCGCTCGCCCGAAGCGTTGGGCGGAGGACGAACGACTTCTGGCAGACCTTGCAGTAGCCGCGATCGCCCGCGGGAGTGCGCGAGGCAGGCCCTCCCTGCGCTGCCCTCAGTCCTGTTCCCGCTCGAGCGCCGCAAACAGCGCGTCGACGATCCAGTGCAGGTGCTTGCGGCGCTCTTCCAGCGCCTCGGCCGACAGGGGATCCCCGCCCCACACCCCGGTCAGGGCCGGGGCGTAGTTGAAGTAGTTGATCACCAGCCCCGAGAAGTCCGAGTAGAACTGGCGCGCGGCCAGCGGCCCGGACTCCGGCACGACCTCGCGCAGGGCCTCGACGGTCCAGGCGAACAGGGGCCGCATCTGCTCCCGGATCACCCGCAGCTGGCCCTCGTCGCCCCGCGCCATCAGGTTCTGCACCATGCGAGGGTAGCGCGCATTCTCGCCGGCGAAGGCGAGGTAGGCGTCGATCATGCCGTGGATGCGCTCGCGCAGGCTGCCCTCGCGCTCGAAGGCCTCGGCGAGGGCCCGGCGGTGGGCCTCGTAGTAGCGCTCGAGGACGCGGGCGAAGAGGCCTTCCTTGTTCTTGTAGTAGTAGAACACGAGCGCCTTGTTGACGCCCGCCTGGGCGGCTACCTTGCTCATGCTGATGCCGTCGTAGCCCTTCTCCGCGAGCAGCTCGTCGGCGGCTTCGAGGATGCGCTCGGCGCGCGGCGTGTCGGTGGTCGGTTCCATCGGCTCCTCCGGCGCTATGTTAACCGCGCGGTCCACGGACCGGGGAAGATTCTGGAGGAAGCATGGCCGGACGCTGGATCGTCCTCCTGCGCGGGATCAACGTCGGCGGCCACCACCGGCTGCCGATGGCCGACCTGCGCGCGATGGCGGAGGGGCTGGGCTGGCGCGAGGTGCGCACCTACATCCAGAGCGGGAACCTGGTCTGCAGCGCCGACGGCCGCCGGGAGGAGCTGGAGGAAGCGCTCGAGGCGGCCCTGCGCGTCCGCTTCCCGCGGGGCATCTCCGTGCTGATCCGCAGCGCCGAGGCCTTCCGCGCGATCCTCGCGGCCAACCCCTTCCCCGACGAGGCCGAGAGCGACGCCAAGCGGCTGCTGCTCGGCCTGGGTCGGAAGGCGCCGAGCGCGGCGGCGGTCGAGGCCCTCGCGGCGAAGGCCACGAAGGGGGAGCGCTGTGCCCGCGCGGGCGGCTGCCTGTGGATCTACTTCCCCGAGGGCGCCGGGCGCTCGAAGCTCGGGGTCGGCAAGAGCCTCGACAGGGCGCTCGGGGGCCCGGTCACGACCCGCAACTGGCGCACCGCCACCAAGCTCGCGACGCTGCTGTGAGCCTGCTCCAGCCGCGCAAGCCGCCCTACGACGCCCTCGCCTGGCGCGCGCTGCCGCTGGACGAGCGCTTGCGCCAGGCCTGCCGCGCCTGGGCCCTGCAGGGCTACGGGACGCCGCCGGCGGTGTACCTCCTGTACGCCCTCAAGGTCGTGTTCTACATCGGGATGTGGTGCTTCTTCTGCTCGTTCACCCCGGGCCTGGGCGATCCCTGGACGATCGGGGAGTGGTGGCTCGCGCCGCTCGCCTTCCAGAAGGCGGTGCTGTGGAGCCTGGGCTTCGAGGTCCTCGGCCTCGGCTGCGCGAGCGGACCGCTGACCGCGCGCTATCTGCCGCCGGTCGCCGCCTGCCTGCACTTCGCCCGGCCGGGGACGGTGCGGCTGCCCTGCCTGGACCTGCCGCTGCTGCGGGGGAACCGGCGGAGCCTGCTCGACGCCGCGCTCTACCTCGGGCTGCTCGGCAGCCTCGGCTATGCGCTCTGCGCCGCGGAGCTGCGGCCGGCGCTGCTGCTGCCGCCGGTGATCCTGCTCGCCCTGCTCGGGCTGCGCGACAAGACGGTGTTCCTGTGCGCCCGCGCCGAGCACTACTGGGTGACGGCGGTCTGCTTCCTGTTCCCGGACTGGTTGGCCGGCGCCCAGGCGGTGCAGCTCGGGATCTGGTTCTGGGCGGCGGTCAGCAAGCTGACCCACCACTTCCCGACCGCGGTCTGCGTGATGACGAGCAACAGCCCGGCGATGCCCTTCGCGGCGGTGCGGCGGCGGCTGTACCGGAGCTTCCCGGACGACCTGCGGCCGTCGCGGCTGGCGGTCTCCCTCGCCCATCTCGGCACGGCGCAGGAGCTCGCGTTTCCCTTCCTCCTGGCCCTGAGCGCGGGAGGGTGGGGGACGTGGATCGGGCTCGGGATGGTCCTCCTGTTCCACTGCTACATCACGAGCAACGTGCCGATGGCGGTGCCGATCGAGTGGAACGTGCACGTGGTCTACGGGGCCTTCTTCCTGTTCCTGCGGCCCGAGCGGCTCGCGTTCGAGTCCTGGCCGCTGGTCGGCTTCGTCTTCGTGATGCTCGTGCTCGTGCCGCTGCTCGGGAACTTCTTTCCGCGCTTCGTCTCCTTCCTCTTCTCGATGCGTTACTACGCGGGCAACTGGCCCTACAGCGTGTGGCTGTTCCGCCCGGAGGCGAAGCGCAAGCTCGAGAGCTCGATCCCGAAGGCCTCCGCCTGGGTCTCCGACCAGCTCGCGCGCTTCTACGACGCGGAGACCATCGCCGCGATCGAGAGCAAGATCCCGGCCTTCCGGGCGATGCACCTGCACGGGCGGGCGCTGTCCCTGCTGCTGCCGAAGACGGTCGACGACCTCGGGGAGTACACCTGGCTCGACGGCGAGCTGGTCGCCGGCCTGGTGCTCGGCTGGAACTTCGGGGACGGGCATCTGCACGACGAGCGCCTGCTCGCCGCCGTCCAGGAGCGCTGCGGCTTCGCGCCGGGCGAGCTGCGCTGCCTGTTCGTCGAGTCGCAGCCGCTGTTCGGCAGCGGACAGGCCTGGCGCATCGTCGACGCGGCGGGCGGAGAGCTCGCCGCGGGTACGGTCGAGACGGCCACCCTGCGAGCCCTGCAACCGTGGGGGGAGAGCGGCCCGGAGACCCGCCCGGAAGCCGCCTGAGCCGGCCCCGGATCGAGTTTGACAGCGCCGCGCGCGGAGCCTACCATGCCCTATCGCACAGACGCTGAGGGAGGCGTATGGCGTTCGCCGTCAACACCCGCGAGCTCTCCGACGGAGTCGTGGTGCTCGAGCTCCAGGGCCGGCTCGACTCCGATGCCGTGCCGGCGCTCGACACGACCGTCAAGGGCCACGTCGGGGCCGGGCGGGTGCAGCTGATCGTCGACTGCGAGGCGCTCGAGTCGATCCACAGCGACGTGCTTGGCGTGTTCCTCAGCAACCTCGTCCGGGTGCGCACCAGCGGCGGCGACATCAAGTTCTGCTCGATGCAGCCCGCCACCCGCGAGGTCGTGTCGGTGTTGGGGCTGACCAACCTGCTGAAGGTCTACGCGGATGTCGAGACCGCCGCGCAGCACTACCGCAAGAAGGCGGTCGAGGCGACGCCGAAAAAGGAGGAGCAGCCCCAGAAGCTCCGGGTCGAGCGCGAGCAGTTCGGAAAGGTGGCGGTCCTGCGCCTTTACGGCTTCGTCGACCGTCACACCATCGCTATACTGGATGGTGGACTGAAAGCGGCTTTGGAGGCGAGTGGCGGGCGGGCTGTGGTCAACTGTGAAGGCCTGACCTACATCAGCTCGAACGGCCTCGGCGTCTTTCTGTCCTACGTGCAGAAGGCCCGCGTCAAGAAAGGCGACGTGCGCTTCTGCGCGGTGAAGGACATGCCGCTGACATCGATCCAGATCTCGGGTCTGCACAATCTTTTCCAGATCTTCGAGTCTGAAGAGGAAGCGGTCGACTCGTTCAGCTAGGAGTGAGTGAATGCCTCCGCAAAGCCGTCTAGGGGACAACTCCCAGGCCCCCGTGGACGCCCATGGCTGCCCCGCCTGCCCGCACCCGGTGATCGGGCCGGCGATCATGGGCTCGCCGACGGTGTTCGTCAACGGCATGCCCGGCCTGCGTGTCGGCGACATGGGCCTGCACGCGGTCTGTTGCGGTCCGAACATGTGGACGGCGCGGCGCGGCAGCATGTCGGTGAACATCAACGGCAAGCAGGCGCACCGGATCGGCGACATGGACCAGCACTGCGGCGGCGTCGGCCAGATGGTCGTCGGCTCGCCCAACGTGATCACGGGAGGCTGAGCCATGCCCGCTCCCCAGGCGTCGATGCTCGAAAACATGTGGAAGATGCTCTTCAAGGCCAAGATGATCAAGGTGCCGGAGAAGGGCGAGGGCATGAACAAGCAGACGATCACCAAGCTGTGGAAGCCCAAGGACTTCAAACCGCCCAACCCGATCAAGGTGTTCATCCAGCCCTCGATGCTCAAGATCGCGAGCAAGTCGAACACCGAGGTCAGCGACAAGTTCGAGAAGCTGATCAAGAACGTCAGCAGCGGCATCTGCAGCCAGTGGTCGACCTTCCACTCGAGCGCCAAGTTCGTCGGCACGATGGTCAACGCCGCGATCGGTATGGCGATGCCGGCGACGATGATGCCCCCCGGGCTGATGTCGGGTCCCCTGCTCCTGGCGCGCAGCAACGTCGCGGGCGAGAAGCCGAACTTCATGCGCGTCGCGAACGCGATCTGCAACGCCTTCGGCACCGCCTTCATGGCCTGGCAGACCGGGCTGGGCTTCTACACCCTGCCCTACCCGAGCGCGGCGGTGCAGTCCTGCTCGATGATCCCGGCCCCGAACATCCCGCTGCCGCTGGTGACAGGCATCTCCCCCGGCGAGGCGATGATGACCAAGCCGGCGCTGTTCGGCGCGATGATGGCGATGGCCTCGCCGCCGGGAAATCATGTGATGAAATTGCTGGACGCCGCGTCGACTTCTCTGAATGCTGTGTTCATGACGTGGAAAGCGACCACCATGGTCACGCAGATCATGTGCGGTGGCGGTGTGGCGCCGCCTCCACCCTCTCCGCCCGGTCCCGTCGCGGCCGGCCTGGGTGGCGGAGGCATGCTGACCTGAACCGAGGCATTCCGAGGGGACGATGGCGAAATACATGACGATTCCCGAGATTCGGCAGCTGCTGAATGCTCGGGACAAGTTCTTTCTGGCGGAGCACTCGATCGACGACGGGCTGGCCTATCTCAGCCAGGCCCACAACGTCGCCCGCTCGAGCGCGCTCGACTACCTCGCCTACATGAAGACGCGCAACGGCAGCTCGCCGGCCTTCGCGGTCGAACGCATCAGCAAGGTCTTCGCGAACATCCACTTCCCGCGTGAGAAGGCCGACCCGACCCCGAAGCCCGAGCCGCGCACCCTCGAGGTCGACGACTCACCGGTGACCCGGAAGGGGCGCAAGGGCGGCGGGATGCGGAAGATGCTCGTCGAGGTCCAGAAGACGGCCGCCGCGGCCGCCGCCTCCGCCGCGAGCGCCGCCGACGCCGCCCAGCGCATCGCGGGCTCGCTCGGCGTCTCGACCCCGCCGCCCGCCGACGTGCCGGTGGTCTCGAGCCGGGTGCGGCCCGCCAACCGCAAGCCCGAGCCGGCCCTCGAGGAGATCACGGTCGAGGAGACCGCGGTCGTCGCGCCGGATCCCGAGGCCGTCACCGAGGTCGAGGCGGTCGAGGCCGAGGCGGTCGAGACCGTCGAGATCGAAGCGGTCGTCGAGGCGGATGAGGCGGAGGCCGTCGAGGTCGAGGAAGCCGAGGCCGTCGAGGTCGAGGAAGCCGAGGCCGTCGAGGTCGAGGAAGCCGAGGTCGTCGCCGAGGCCGTCGAGGTCGAGGAAGCCGAGGTGGAAGAGGCGGAGGTCGTCGAGGCGGAGCCGGAACCCGAGCCGGAGCCGAAACCGAAGCCCAAGCGTACGCGCCGCACCAAGGCGGCGAGTGGCAAGAAGAAGAGCAAGACCACCAAGGCCAAGCGCACCACCCGCACCCGCAAGGCCAAGGCGGCGGACGACGACGAGGCCAAGCCGAAGAAGAAGAAGCGGCGTAAGAAGAAAGTCGAGTCCTGAGGCCGATGGCCGACCCCTCCGACGAACGCGAGCAGGCGCTGCGGGACGAGTTCCGGCGGCGCTTTGCCGTGTATGTGCTCGCCTCGATCTGCGTGACGCTCAGCGCCCTGATCCTGATCGACCTGTTCCTGACCGACCGGCGCTGGTGGCGCGAGCAGCGGGGCATCTACGTCACCGTGCCGATCGCGGTCGCGGCCCTCTCCCTGTGGCGCTACAAGCTGTACTACCAGGCCTTCCGGAAGAAGAAGCTGAAGGAGGCCGGGGAGGACTGAGGCTCTCTGGTCCGTGGTTTGCGAAGGAACCTCCAAACCTTGGAGGAAACCCGATGCCTCGCATTCTCACCTGGAGCCTGTTGCTCTTCCCCCCCCTGTGTGCTGATCCCGTCGACCTGAACGACCTGTCCGGAGCCTGGCGTGTCTCCGGCGAAGACGGCGGCAAGCGCTTCCAGTTCGACCTCGTCATCGAGAAGACCACCCTGCAGGTCGCCTTCGACGGCGCGGGCGAAGCTCCTTACTACCGGTTCGACGGACAGCTGTTCAGCTGGGACTGCGTCGGGATGGCGGTGGTCGAGAAGGACGCCAAGAAGCACCTCGTCTGGTTCCGCATGGCGAGCCCCAACGCTCCGGACACCGAGGGCACCCGGCTCGACGCCGAGTCGACTCTCGTCGTCCGCGTCGGCGACGATGAGCTCGGCCTCGGAGGGGACTTCGAGGACGAAGAGCTGTGCGTGATGCGGCGGCTGCCGATGCTCGTCCCGGCCGCCCCCGCGGAAGAGTAAGAGCTGTCGGGCTGTCGCGACGGTTGCCGCGTCTACCCGACACCGCGATGAAAGAAGGACCGCGGAGCAGCTCCGCGGTCCTCTCTGTGTCGGCAGGGCAGGTCAGACTACGGCAGGTTCCCGACGTAGATCCGCTTGGAGCCGGCCTTCAGGTTGGTCTTGCGCTTCATGGTTGCGTCTCCTGGTGTTGGGTTTCACGCTGAGCTTCGCCCCACGGTGCTGCAATCGTCGTGCCGGACACTTGATCACGGTGGTCGGCGGTTCCCAGCGTTTCAGGTGAACCGCAAGCGGCTCTGGGGAGTGCAAACGGAACGCAATCAGTCTCCGTCCGGAGCGGATGCAGCCACTTCCGCTTCCCACAGCACCTGCCCGGAGGCCAGGCTGACGAGCAGCAGCAGGACGCCCGCCCGCGCCCTCACTCCGCCCCTGCCGCGGTCCGCTCCGCGACGATGCGGGCGAACAGCTGGGCGAGGTCGGGGTCGACGGCGCCGGCCGCGGCCTTCTGCTGCAGCACCGACACCGCCATCGCCTGCGGGACGCCCTCGATCAGCAGGGTGTCGAAGGTGTGGGCGACGGCGAGGATGGCGAGCGCGAGGCGCGGCGCTCCCTCGACGGGCGGGTGGCCGTCGAGCTGGCGCTGGAAGTGGCCGATCAGCGCCGGGATCCCCTGCAGCTCGGGGGGCCAGGGCAGCGCCTCGAGCAGCGCCGAGGCGCGCTGCCGGCATTCCCACACGGCCCGCGCCTCGCGGTTCGTCAGGAAGCCCACGGCGGCGAGGGCTTCGTGCTCGCGGGGGTCGATCAGCCGGTAGCTCTCCCCCTCCGACAGGCGGATCTCGACCACGCGCAGCTCCTCGAGCCGGGCGCGCTGCTCTTCGGTGAGGCTCGGCTGCTCGGCGAGGTAGCGCAGGTAGCGCATCGTGCGCTGCAGGTAGGTCTCGAAGGTGCTGCGCTCCTGGGCCATCGCCGCGACATCGGCGGCGGTCGGGGTGCGGCCCTCGCGGGCCAGGGTGCGCAGCAGCCGGTCCTGGGCGAGGGCGGTGAAGCGCGCGACGATGTGCTCGAAGCGCAGCTGGATGTGGGCGAGCGCGCGGGCATCGAGCCGGGAGCGTCTGGTGCGCAGGGTGGGATCGACCCCGCCGCGGCCGATGTCGTAGAGCAGCCCCGCGAGGCGGATCCGCTCGATGTCGGAGGGCTGGAGCTGGACCGCGGCGAAGCGGCCGTGGGTCGCGGTAGTCGCGGCCCGGGCCAGGGCGGCGGAGGAGGCGGCGAGGCGCTCGGCGTGACCGACACGTTGGGGCTCGCCGAGCTCGGCGCTGCGCGCCGCGAGCGCCAGGCCGCGCTCGAACAGCGAGCTCTGGGCCTCGGCGCCCAGGGCACGCACCAGGGCGCTGGCGAGGAAGCCGGCGACCGCCTCGCAGCGCAGGATGTCCCGGGTGCTGAAGGCGTGGTTGTCGGCGTGGCTCGAGACCCCGAACACGCCGACCACCGGCCCGTCCTTGACCCGCACGGGCACGAGCACCGCCGACTGGGTCGGGCCGTCGACGTACTCGCGGTCGAGGTCGCCGAGGGTGACGCCTTGAGGATGGCGGACCGCGGCGTCGGTGCTGACCACGCGCTCGACCAGCTTGCGACAGAAGGCCAGGCGGGGCGGCAGCTCCTCGGCGCCGAGGGCGAAGCACAGGGCGCGCGGGGCGACCCCTTCTGCGGTACACAGGAACAGGCCGACGCAGGTCGCGCGGGGGAAGACCGCGAGCAGGTCCTCGAGCGAGCTGCTGAGCATCGCGCCGACGGTCGGCTCGCCCGACAGCCGGTCGCACAGCTGCAGGAGCGCCGCGAGCTGGCTCTCCTTGGTGCGGAAGAGCCGGGCGGCGGTCGCGGCGTGCCCTTCGGGCTCGGCGTCGGGCTTCGGCGGCAGCCCGACCTCTCCCTTCCCCGGCACCTCGACCCAGCTGCGGGTGACCCGGGCCTCGCGCGGAGGCAGCGCCGAGAACACCGAGGCCGTCGGGCCCTGGCGTTTGTCCTTCTTCTTCAGCCGCGCTGTCGACAGGTCGCCCTTGTCGACCGGCACCATCGTGCGCACGACGACCGGGGAGCCCCTGCCGTCCCAGCAGGTCAGGCTGCCGCTCCAGTCGATCAGCTCCTGGGCGTCGACCCCGCCGGCCGAGGCCACCTTGCGCGCGGCCGAGCCCTTCTTCTCCATCGGCTCCGCGAAGGCGTGCAGGCGGCTGGTGCGCGCCCTCCGGTGGCGCGGGATGTTGACCTCGATCACGCTCGAGCCGATGCCGATGCACGAGCCGCTCAGCAGCTCCGCCGAGCGGCGCCCGCCCTGGTCGAGGCGCAGGATCACGTCGCCGTGGGTGACGGTCGAGCCGACATCGAGGTCGACGTAGTGGTACTTCGCCTCGGAGAGGATGATCTGGCCGTGCTGGGGCGAAACGCGCGGATCGGACAGCACGAAGGCGTTGCGGCCATCCCTGCCGACCTCGATGGTCTCTCCGCCGAAGCCGATCCGCAAGCCCTTGTCGGGACCCGAGATCACCTTGAGCTCTATCATGCTCATGCGCGCGCCGATTCCTCTCCGTGTCCCCCACAGTTTGGCGGACAGCGCCGCCGCGCGCCACCGGTCACCCAAGGAGTCGGCGCCATCCCGCCCCGCATGGGCACTCCGGGCGACGGCCGAGGAGCGAGGGCCGGCCCGGGGGAAGGCCCGGACGCGCGCGGGCTTGCCCTGTGTCCCTGGCACGGCATACTGGGGGGCGGGAGGTTCCTCCGCATGCTGCCGAGCACCCTGATCGAAGCCCTCCGCGCGGTGCACAGCGTCGGCGCCATCACCGGCGCGGGGTTGTCGAAGGCGTCCGGGCTGCCGACCTACCGCGGCGAGGGCGGGCTGTACGACGACCCCGAGGAGGGCGACCGCACCGTCGAGGCCCTGAGCGGCACGACCCTGCGTCGCGACCCGCGCCGCACCTGGAAGGCCCTGCGCGCGCTCGCCCTGCAGGCCCAGGGCGCGGTGCCGAACGACGGGCACCGGGCGCTGGCGGAGATCGAGCGGCGCTGCCGGCGCTTCTCGCTCCTGACCCAGAACGTCGACGGCCTGCACGAGCTCGCCGGCAGCCGCAACGTGATCGCGATCCACGGCACGGCGCGGGCGACCCTGTGCCAGGAGTGCGGCGAGCGCGGCCGCATCGACGACTTCGCGGCGCTGCCGGCGCTGCCGCTGTGCCCGACCTGCGACGGCATCCTGCGGCCGGACGTCGTGCTGTTCGGCGAGATGCTCCCCCACGAGCCGCTGCACCGGCTGCACGACGACTTCCTCGTCACGCCCCCGGACCTCGTGCTCGTCGCCGGCACCAGCGCGCTCTTCCCCTACATCGTCGAGCCGGTGCTGCGGGCGCGGGCGGCGGGCAAGCTGACCGTCGAGATCAACCCCGAGCCGACGCTGCTCTCCGAGCACGTCGCCCACTCCCTGCGCGGCCCGGCGGAGGAGCTGCTGCCCGCGCTGGCCGCGCAGCTCCCCGAGGAACCGCGCTGAGCGCCGCTCCGGAGCCCCTGCTGGTCACGAAGGGCCTGCGCAAGCGCTACGGCCCGCGGGTCGCCCTGCAGGGCCTCGACTTCCGCCTCGCGCCCGGGGAGATCGTCGCTCTGGTCGGGCCGAACGGCTCGGGCAAGACCACCCTGCTCAAGCTGCTCGCCGGCTTCCTGCGCCCGAGCGCCGGCAGCGTGCGGGTGTTCGGCCGCGACCCGGCGCGCGAGCGGCCGGAGGTGATGCGCGAGGCCCGCTTCGCCTTCGCTCCGCCGCCGCTCTACCCGCGCCTCACGGCCCGCGAGCATGTCGTGCACCTGACCCGCTTCGGGGCGCCGGTGGCCCGCGCGGAGGTCGCCGAGGTGCTCGCGACGGTCGGCCTGGCGGGCCGCGCCGACGAGGCGGTGGCGCGCTTCTCCTTCGGCATGCGCCAGCGCCTCGGCCTCGCCCTCGCGCTGTTGCCGCGGCCGCGCCTGCTGTGTCTCGACGAGCCGACGGACGGCCTCGATCCGCTCGCCATCCTCGAGCTGCGGGAGGTGCTGCGGACGCTGCGGGACAGCGCCGGTGTCGCGATCCTGCTGTCGAGCCATCTGCTGACCGAGGTCGAGCAGCTCGTCGACCGGCTGCTGGTGCTGCACGAGGGCCGGGTGCTGTGCCTCGGCACCCCCGCCGCGCTGCGGGCCGAAGGCGCATCCCTGTGGCTGCGCGCTGCTCCCGCGGAGGGCGCTCTCGCGGTCCTGAGCGCCGCCGGCCTCGAGGCGCGCGTCAGCGACGGAGGCCTCGCCTTGCCGGCGGGGGCCTGCGACCTCGAGCGGGTGCGGGGGGTGCTCACGGAGGCCGGGCACCGGCTCGAGGAGTTCTGTGTGCGCCGGCCGACCCTCGAGGAGCTCTTGCTCGCGCGGCTGCGCGCGGAGCGGGAGGCCGCCGATGCGCTTTGAGCTGCTCAAGCTGTGGCGCTCGCGGCGGCCGCTGCTCGCGCTCGCGATCGTGCTGTTCTTCCTCGGGCTGATGCTGGTCGGCTTCTACACCTACGCCCAGAATGAGACCGGCGGCGCGGCGGAGTTCCGCTACACCTTCGAGAACGCCTCCTACTTCAACGGCCTGACCTTCGCGCTGTACGCCTTCTACTTCGGCTTCCTGCTCGTGTTGCCGATCGCGGTCTCGACCGAGGGCGGGGTGCAGCTCGCCGGCGAGACCTCCTCGCGCACGCTGTGGCTGTTGTGGGCGCGGCCGGTCAGCCCGACGGCGCTGTTCCTGCGCAAGCTGTGCGTCTCGACCCTGTACCTCGGGGCGCTGGTCGGGATCTTCCTCGCCTGCGCCCTCGGCGTCGGGCTCTTGTTCGTCGGCTGGGGGGACCTCAACATCTACCCGGGGGTGCTGCGGATGGCCGAGCGCCACCACCAGCTGGCGCAGAACGAGGCGCTGTGGCGCTTCTTCCTCGCCTGGCCCGTCGCGACCCTGGCCCTGTTCGTGCAGCTCGCCTTCAGCTACTGCATCTCGAGCTGGTCGCGCTCGCCGGTCAACGCGGTCGGCCTCGCGATGGCGCTGTACCTGATCCTGTACGTGGTGTGCGAGATCCACTTCTTCGCCGAGCTGCGGCCCTGGCTGTTCACCAGCTACCAGACCTGCTGGCGGCTGCTGTTCCGGGAGCAGATCGACCTCGTCGCCCTGCGCGGGGACCTGCTCCGCCTCGGCGGCTTCGCCCTGGTGTTCCTCGGCCTGGCCCTGAGCCGCCTGCGACGGAGGGAGGAAGGATGAGCGCGCGCCTGCGCGGCCACGCCGTCGAGCTCGCCCTCTACCTCGGGGCGGCCCTGTGCTTCTGGCTGGCCGCCGGTCCGGCTTCCTCCGCAGCCGACGACGACTTCGGGGCGCGCGATCCGGCCGGCCTGCGGGTCGTGACCTGGAACGTCGGCGGCAGCGCCGGGGAAGCCGGACGTCCCCTGGCCGACGAGCATCTCGAGGCGGTGGCGGAGACCCTGCGCAGCCTCGACCCGGACCTGGCCGTGCTGCAGGAGGTCGCGTCGGAGGCGCAGCTCGACCGCCTGACGGAGCGGCTCGGCGAGGAGCACTGGCAGGCGCGGCTGGTCGCGGGCGGGGACCGCTGCCTGGCCGTGCTGGCCAAGCGCGGCGCCCTGGCGACCGAGCGGATCGGGGTCGGAAGGCGCGGGCGCGCCGCCTACGTCCGCTACCACGACCGCAAGAAGCCGCCGGTCACCCTGCTCGCCCTGCACGCCTCGGCGTACTCGGCGCTGCATCGCAACCTGTCCATCGGCCGGGCCCTCGACGCCCTGGCGGGCCGGACGACGGAGAACCTGCTGCTGGTCGGTGACCTCAACCTCGACGTCGACCCGAGCGAGGGCCGGGACGTGTTCAGCGACAACGCCTACCGGGACGTCGAGACCTACAACGTGTTGAGCGCGCGCCTGGTCGACGCCGGCCTCGGGGCGGGCAACACCGCCGAGCCGGACCGGCGGCTGGACTACGTGTGGTACGCCGAGCAGGCGTACGGGAAGCGCGCCTGCCGCCCGTGGAAAGGGCGGCGGGTCGGGGACATGGACCACGACCCGCTGGTCGCGGACCTGATGTTCAGGAGGTAGGCTGCTAGCCCTGGCGGCGCAGGCTGCGCATCGCCTCGGACAGGTCGCCGACGGTCGCGGCGTCGTCGCCGGCGATCATCACGTGCACGACGGTGTCGCCGCCGAAGAAGTCGCGCAGCAGGAGCTCGCGGTGGTGCAGGCCGGAGTCGTCGGTCCAGGCCGTCCACTGCACGGGCTTGCCGCCGACGGTGTCGGGGACGGTCTCGCCCATCATCGCCGGGGTCTGGGGGTGGTCGCCGATGTAGATCACCGCGCCGGCGTGGGCCGCGCTCGCGCCCGGGTCGCTCTGGGTGACGCGGAAGACGTCGTAGTCGGGACCGGCCTGCTTGGTGACCGCGTAGCCCCGCGGCAGGTTGACCAGCACGTTCGGCGCGTGGCCGCTCAGGGTCTGCATCGTGCCGGGGAAGCTCGGACCGGGCTGCGGCTCCGGCTCGGGATCGGCGGGCGTGCAGCCGACCAGGCCGATGGCCAGCAGCAGCGCGAGCGCGATGGATGGTCCTCGCATGTTCAGGTCTCCTTTCCAGACTTCGTCGCGGACAGGTGCGTTAGATCCTCGCACTATAGGACACCGGCGGTCCGAACGCATGCGAAAAAGCTGCGCGGAACCGACGGCCTTTTCCCCCGACCTCCGATGTCATAGAATCGCCGCAACACCGCCAGACCCCTGGAGCGACCATGCGCGCCACCACCCTCCTCTGCCTGCTCGTCGCGATCGCGTGCGGCCAGGACCTGCCCGGGCCGATCCCGGCCGACGCCTTCCGCCAGCTCGACGAGATATTGCCGACCCCGAACAGCTACCGCACCGCCTCGGGGGCCCCCGGCCACGCCTACTGGCAGCAGGAGGTCGACTACGACATCAGCGTCGAGCTCGACGACGAGAACCAGCGCCTGATCGGCCGGGAGATCATCCACTACACCAACAACTCCCCCGACGACCTGCGCTACCTGTGGCTGCAGATCGACGCGAACATCTACCGCCCCGACGCCGACGCCGCGCTGCTGAGCACCGCCCCGGACCTCAACATGTCCCTGCGCCGCGCCGCCGGCCTGCTCAAGCGCATGGAGTTCGACGGCGGCGCCGAGATCGAGGGGGTCTACGACGCCTTCGGCGAGCCCCTGCCCCACACCATCGTCAAGACGATGATGCGGGTCGACCTGCCCGAGCCGCTCGTCTCCGGCGCCGCGATGACCTTCAAGGTCGACTGGAACTACACGATCAACGACTCCCGCTGGGTGCGCGGCCGCACCGCCTGCGAGTACTTCGAGGAGGACGGCAACTTCCTCTACGAGATCGCCCAGTGGTTCCCGCGCCTGTGTCCCTACTCGGACGTCGACGGCTGGCAGAACAAGCAGTTCCTCGGCCGCGGAGAGTTCGCCCTGGAGTTCGGCGACTACACCGTGCGCATCACGGCCCCCGAGGACCACATCGTCGCCTCGACCGGGGTGCTGCAGAACCCCGACGAGGTGCTGAGCGAGACGATGCGCGAGCGGCTGAAGCAGGCCGAGAGCGCCCCGACGCCGATGTTCATCGTCACCCCCGAGGAGGCCCTCGAGAACCAGAAGGCGGCCTCCGCCGGCACGAAGACCTGGGTGTACAAGGCCGAGAACATCCGCGACTTCGCCTGGGCGAGCTCGCGGAAGTTCATCTGGGACGCGCAGCTGCACACCGTCGGCGGCCAGCCGGTGTGGGCGATGTCCTACTACCCGAACGAGGGAGAGCCGCTCTGGAGTCGCTACTCGACCCACGCGATCATCCACACCCTCGACGTGTACTCCCGCTACACCTTCGACTACCCCTACCCGGTGGCGATCTCGGTCAACGGCCCGGTCGGGGGCATGGAATACCCGATGCTGTGCTTCAACGGCCCGCGGCCCGAGAAGGACGGCACCTACTCCGCGCGGACCAAGTACGGGCTGATCTCGGTGATCATCCACGAGGTCGGCCACAACTACTTCCCGATGATCATCAACTCCGATGAGCGGCAGTGGACCTGGATGGACGAGGGCCTGAACACCTTCGTGCAGTTCCTCGCCGAGCAGGAGTGGGAGGAAGACTACCCGTCGCGCCGGGGCGAGGCGCGCAACATCGTCTCGTACATGGCGAGCGAGCGCCAGGTGCCGATCATGACGAACTCGGAGTCGATCCTGCAGTTCGGCGCCAACGCCTACGCCAAGCCGGCGACCGCCCTGAACGTCCTGCGTGAGACCGTGCTCGGGCGCGAGCTGTTCGACTTCGCCTTCAAGGAGTACGCGCGGCGCTGGAAGTTCAAGCGGCCGACGCCGGCGGACTTCTTCCGCACGATGGAGGACGCCTCGGGCATCGATCTCGACTGGTTCTGGCGCGGCTGGTTCTACTCGACGCGGGCGACCGACCTCGGGCTGACCGACGTGCGCGAGTACACCCTCGAGAGCCTCGATCCCGACCTGCGGGCGAGCGCGAACAAGGCCGACCGGGACGCCGAGCACCCGTCGATCACCGACGCTCGCAACGAAGGGCTGACGCGCCGCACTGAGCTGTTCCCCGAGCTCGAGGACTTCTACAACTCCTACGACCCCCTCGACGCGACCGCCCGCGACCGCAAGAGCTTCCGGTCGCTGCTCGAGAAGCTGAGCCCGGAAGAGAAGGCCCTGCTCGACCCGGGGCTGCGCTTCTACGTCGTCGGCCTCGAGAATATCGGCGGCCTCGCGATGCCGGTGATCCTCGAGCTGTGCTACGCCGACGGCAGCACCGAGATCGTGCGCCTGCCCGCCGAGCTGTGGCGGCGCAACGACGTCGAGATCGAGAAGCTGCTGGTGTGCGAGAAGCCGCTGGTGCGCATCGTCCTCGACCCCTACCTCGAGACCGCGGACATCGAGCTGGAGAACAACGTCTTCCCGCGCGCGATCGGCGCCGAGCGTTTCCGCTGGAACAAGGAGGACGAGCGCAGCCGCGACAACCCGATGCGGCGGGCGCAGGAAGAAGAGCGCGAGGAGAGCGAAGACGCGGGGGCCGAAGGCGGGGCGGAGTAGGCGTGCGGGCGGCGCCTGGCGGGGCGGGTGCGCCCGTAGGCTCCCCGTCGACGGGCGGCCGGCGCGCGGGGGACAGCCGCCCGCGACCGACGGGCGGGGGTGAACCCCGCCCCTACCCCGGTTCTGACATTCCGCCCCGAGGTAGGGTGCGGGGTCGCGCGGGGGACAGCCGCCCGCGACCGACGGGCGGGGGTGAACCCCGCGTCTGCGCCGGATCGGACATTTCCCCCCGCGGGTGGCTGCGGGGTCGCGCGGATGACATCGGGACGCACCCGACGGGCGGGGGTAAACCCCACCCCTACCCGGGATCTGACCTTCCACCCGTGCGGGGTCGCGCGGGAGACCTCCTCACGCAACCGACGGACAGGGGGGAAGGTCGAGGTCGTCCCTACCCTGGAGCCGACACCCAACCCCGAGGTAGGGTGCGGGGTTTACCCCCGCCCGTCGTCCCGGGGAGAGCCGGCGTCCGGCTCGCGAGACCGCAGCGCTGCGCGTTCCTCCTCCTCCTCCTCACGACCGTCGCCGTCGCGCACCCGTACCATCTCAGCGTGACCGAGCTGGTGTACGACCGGGACAGCGAGCGCTTCCGGGGCACGATGCGGGTGTCGGCCCGCGAGCTCGAGCGCACGCTGCGCGCCCGGCTCGAGGAGCCGTTGCGGCTGGAGGAACGGGAGGAGCGGCTCGACGCGCCCCTGCTCGCGCTGCTCCGCGAGCGCTTCGTGATGCGGCCCGACGGCGGGGAGCCGCTGCCGCTCACCCTCGAGGGTTGGGAGGTCGGGCTGCACAGCGTGCGGATCGCGGTCTCGCTGCCGAGCGTCTTCCCCGCGTCGGGGCTCGAGGTCGGGCACAGCCTGTTCTTCGGGGCCCAGCCTACCCAGCAGAACCTCGTCCGGGTGACCGTCGAGGGGGCCGAGCAGAGCCTGCTGTGCCACGTGATGGAGCCGGTCGCACGGCTGACGCTGCGGCCGCCGCCGCTGACGCCGGTCGAGGAGGTGCGGGAAGCCGGGGAGCGCGGGCCCGCGCTGGTCCTGCTCGCCGATCTCGGCTGCCCGGCGGAGGTCTTCGACGGCTTCCTCGAGCGCCACCGTGAGCGCTACCGCATGGCGGCGATCAGCCTGCCCGGGGTGGTCGGACCCGCGCCGGAGGGGCTGGCGGAAGACTGGCGCAGCGGGGCCTGGCTCGCGCACGCCGAGCGGGCGGTGCACCTGTGGGTGCGCGAGCGCGGCTGGGAGGCGGTCGTCGTGCTCGGCCACGGCCTCGGGGCCGAGCTCGCGACGCGGCTGGCGGCGCGCTTCCCCCAGCGCTTTGCCGGAGCGATCGCGGTCGACGGCTGGCACCCCCTGGCCCTCGCCGGGCTGGGCGCCGAGCAGCGCGAGCGGCTGGTCGCGCAGGTCGCCGAGCGCCAGGCCGAGCTCGACGACGAGGCCTGGCGGAAACAGCGGGCGCAGGCCGTGCGCAGCTGGGTGCGCGATCCCGACCGGGGCGCCGCGCTCGCGCGGCTGGTCGCGGCGACCCCGCGGCCCGTGCTGCGGCGCTACCAGCTCGAGTGGCTGGCCAGCGCGCCCGACGCGGGGCAGCGCTCGCTGGAGGGGCGCCTGCTCAACGTCGTCGCGACCGTGCCGGCGGACGAGCTGGCCGCCTTCGGGGAGGCGCCGCGGGTCGTGCTCGAGGGCTGCGGCCACGGGGTGATGGACGACGCTCCCGGGGCGCTCGACGCGGCGGTCGCGGAGCACCTCGAGCGGCTGTTCGGGGAGTGACCCAGGCTTCTACACGATCGCGGCGGGATCCGGGCAGGTGCGCTGCGCCTCGCCGGCGCCGAGGGCGTCGATGGCGGCGAGCTCGTCGGCGCCGAGGGAGAAGCCGAACAGGTCGCGGTTCTCCTTCATGCGGTGCGGCTTGGAGGTCTTCGGCAGGGCGGTGCGCCCCTGCTGCAGGTGCCAACGCAGCACGACCTGGCCGACGCCGACCCCGTGGGTCTCGGCGATCTCCACCAGGACGGGATCCTGCAGCATGCCGAAGGCCCCGCTCGCGAAGGGCGCGTAGGCGGTGACGACGATGCCGTGCTCGGCGCAGAAGCTCTCGAGGGCCGCGTCCCGGCAGTAGGGATGGACCTCGACCTGGTCGACGGCAGGCTTTACTCCGGGCACGTCCTCGAACAGCTGCGCGAGGTGGGTGACGCTGAAGTTCGACACGCCGATCGCGCGGGCGGCGCCGCGCTCGTGCAGCTCGGCGAAGGTCTCCCAGATGATCCGGCGCGCCTTGCGGGCGAAGGCGAGGTCGGTGTTCGCGAAGGGGCCCGGCCAGTGCATCAGCAGCAGGTCGACGTAGCCGAGGCCGAGCTCGTCGAGGCTGCGCATCATGTCGTCCCGCACCCGCTGCGCGATGTCCGGGACCTTGTCGGCGTCCCAGGTGCGCAGGTGGGAGAGGTTGACGTGGGGCGGCGCGGCCGGGTGGGCGAGCTTGGTCGTGATGAACAGCTCGTCGCGCGTGATCTCGCCCGTCGCGAAGTTGGAGCCGAGCAGGGTGCCGACGATGCGCTCGGTGCCGTACACATGGGCGCCGTCGAAGGCGCGGTAGCCCGCCTCGAGGGCGAGGTGGATCGAACGCCAGGCGAGCTCGGGCAGGAAGCCCTGGAAGTCACTGGCGCCCACCCAGTCGCCGAAGGCGCAGCCGAAGGCGATGGTCGGCATCTGCACGCCGTTGTGCAGGGTCACGGTGCGGAGATCGTCGCTCATGGGATCTTCCTCTTGTGGATGTTCCGGGGGATTCCGGTCGGCCTTGCCTGGCGAAGCTAGCCTCGGCGCGGGCGCTCCGCAACCTTCGACCCGTGCGCTCGAGTGGGCTCCCGCGGATTCGACGCAGGATTTTCCGGCCGCGGGACGTCCTCCCTGTGGAAGCCTGGCTTCCGCGGAAGGGAGGAGCGCGGGCGGGACCACCGCCCGCCAGAGGCGCCGCGAGGTGCCCGGAGGATTCGATGGGTCGCGTGCTGTTCCTCGCCCTCTGCCTCTCCGCTTGTGCCCAGGACCACTCCTGCGCGATCGCCCAGCTCGACGACCTCGACCCGGACGTGCGGCTCGCCGCCCGGCGAGCCCTGCGCGCCGCCGGGGTCGACGCCCTGCCCGCGCTCGAGGCCGCCCGCGACGCCGAGCCCTTCAGCGCGGAGCGCGAGGCGGCGCTGCAGGCGCTGATCGAGGAGCTCCAGCTCGGCCTGCCCGATCAGGGCCTGGCCGGCGTCCTCGAGCTCGCCGCGCCGGGCTCTCCCCCGCGGGCCGGGGAGGAGCTGCAGCTGCGCTTCGGCCTGCGCAACGTCGGCCTGCAGCCCGTGCAGGTGTACGCGCCGCCGAGCTACTTCCACACCTCCGGGCTGCCGCGTATCGAGCTGACGATCGAGGGGCCGGAGGGGACGCTGCGCGGCCGCCCGCGCGAGCGCAGGCTGTACGGCGTGCCGCCCCACGCGAAGTACGGGGCGAGCGTGTGCGGAGGGGCCTACATCTCGCGTGCGCCCCTGCCGGAGGACCTGCTCTCCCTCGCCCCGGGGGACAGCCTCAACGCCCTCGGCCGCGACTCCGCGCTGCTCGGCTGGTGGCTCCCGCCGGCGCCGGGGCGCTACGTGCTGCGCTTCTCCTACACGACCGAGGATCCGGCCCGACGGAACGTCATCCGCCGGGCGCGCGACTTCACCGCGGAGTTCGAGCGCCTGCCCTGGCTGACCCTGACCTCGAACGTGCTGGTGCTCGACGTGGCCGACGACGGCATCCGCTGGCCGCGCTCCCCGGTCCCGGGCTCCGCGTCGCTGCTCCCCTGTGTGGCCGCGGCGCAGCCACCCGCCGGGCCGCTCCCACGGCGCGCGTGGGAGCTGAGCCCGCGCTCCTTCGCTTGGCTGGTCGAGCGTCAGCGCGGAGACGGCGGCTGGCCGAGCGAGGATCCGCGTTTCGAGCTGGCCGTCAGCGCCCTCGCGGTGATCGCCCTGCTGCGGGAGGCTGACCCGGGCTGCCCGCCCTGCCAGCTCGGGGGGCTGACCCGCGGGATCGACTACCTGATCGCGCGGGCCGGGGAGACGCCCTCCGCCCACACCTTGAACCGCGCGCTGCTCGCCCTCGCCCTCTGCGACCTCTACGCCCACGGCCTGATCGGGGTCGAGGCGGCGGCGCGGGAGGCGCTGGCCGGCCTGCTCGCCGCCCGCGGCGCCCGGGGCTGGGGGACGACGCGGGGCGCGCCCCCGGACCCGCTGTGCAGCGTCTACGCGGCCCGCGCCCTGCGCCGCGCGGCGGACGCGGGGCTGCTGCAGAGCCGCCGCTGGGCGCCGGGCAGCGCCTACCTG
>JAUIEM010000032.1 GCA_030428695.1 bacterium | reverse complement strand
GTCAGCCCGCCGCCCGAGCCCGCGTTCCCGATCGGCACCGGGATGCCGCCGGTCGGCGAGTACTTGCGCACGTTCTGGTACTCGCCGTCGAGCACGTAGATGTTGCCGTTGACGTCGGAGGCGAGGTCGATCGGCTCGCGCAGCCGGTCACTGCCCTCGCCCATGTGCCCGAACTTGGCCTTGATCCAGCCGAGCTTGTCCATCACGAGCACGGTCGACAGGCTCGGCGCGAGACAGGCGACGTTGCCATCGGAGTCCGCGGCGACCTTGGTCACGTAGGACATCGTGTAGGCCTCGCCCCCCCACTTACCGGTCAGCCTCCAGGTGGTCTGCCCGGCGTCCGCGGCGGCGTAGCGGAAGAGCTCGCTCTGGTTGCGGGCGACGACGTAGACATCGCCGTTCGGCCCTACCTTGACCCGCGACACGTCGTGCATGCTCTCGAGCGCCTGGTTGTCCTCGCCGAGCATCTGCCCGAAGGGCCGGATCTCCGGCCGCCCCTTGCGGCACGGCAAGGCCTTGAGCGGACGCAGGTTGACGTCGCCGCCGGTGTTGGACAGCACCAACATCAGGCCCGTCGTCGGGTCGAAGTCGACGCCGGCCATCTTCTCCTTGGCGTCGCCGAGCCTGATCTGGAAGGCCGGCCGGTGGTTCTCGAACACGACCGCCTTCTTGATCTGGCCGTCGTCGAGCACGACGAGGCGCTCATTCGGGTCGAGCGCGATCGCCACCGGCGCCTCGAGCTGCCCGTCCTCGCTGCCGTTGGCCTTGGTGCCGAGGCTGAGCTGGAAGTTCCCCTCGGCGTCGAAGAGCTGCACCGTGCCGGTGTGCTTGTCGAGCACGTAGAGCTCGCCGAGCCGGTTGACCTCGAGGTCCACCGGGTCGTACAGCTCGCCGTTGATGCCGTAGTCGCCGCCCTTGCCGAACTGCACGGGGTCGTTCGAGGTGAAGGTCTCCTGCGAGTCGAGCGGGAAGCGGTAGGCCGCGCGCGAGTACTTGTCGAGCAGGTAGACCTGCTTGTCGCGCACCTCGAGCCGGAAGAAGTCGTAGTCATCGTCGTAGGGGCCGAACTTCGTCACGAAGTTCCAGCCCTCGTCGAGCTGCACGACCGTGCGCTGCTCGCGGTCGAGCACGTACACCATGCCCCAGCTGTCACAGGCGATGTCCGCGACCTTGGTGAAGATCGCCTTGTGGTCGCCGAAGTGTCCCTGGAAGGGGAAGCGGGTCGGCCGCCAGCCGCGGGTCATGCCACCGCTGCGCAGGGTCTTCTTCGCCTCGCAGGTGCGTCCGGTCGGGTCGCGCACGACCACCGTCACCTCACAGGGGCCGCTCTCCAGCGGAGAGGTCCACACGTTCCGGGGCGCGGTGGTCGTCCGGTACTTCAGCTTGCCGCGGTCGGTCGACCACGTGTAGACCAGGCGCCCGCCGTTCGGGTCGGAGGCGTTGATCGTCAGGTCGAGGGTCTGGTTCCACTCCCCCCCGGCACCGGAAGCCGTGAACTCGACGACGAAGGGCGGCTGCTCCTGCTCGGGCCGCACCGGGTTCTGGGCGACGCGCAGCTGCTCGGTGACCAGCGCGCCGACCGCTTCAAAGTTCTCGATGCGGCACACCGCATGGTTGTCGCGGACGTCGACGACGACGAGCGAGGCGACGACCTCCATCTCCTGGTAGACGACGTCGCCGGTGATCGGGATCTCGACCATACGCGGGTTCGACCACACTTCGAACACCATCTTCTCGAGCACGCCGGCCGCCTTGCCGACGTCGATGGTCGCGCTCTGGCCGTCGACCGACTCGATCCTGCCGAGGATCTGGTCGCCGCAGGCGCAGGACGCCGCGAGCAGGAGGCAGATCAGGAGTCTGGAGCTGTTCATGAGCCCTCCGAAAGACTTCGCGTCCGGTTCGCCGGCGCGCCTATTCCACGGTTCCATCTGTGTTCGGGTCGACGGGCTCGAAGCGCTCGACGTCCCACTGCTCGCCCTCTTCGTCGCGCACCAGCGTGACCTTGATATCCGACGACGCGATCAGCTTCTGGCCGAAGCTGCGGTAGAACAGCTCGTAGTGCCAGCGACCCTCGACGGTGCAGCTGTTGCCGTCGAACAGCGTGCTGTGCAGGGCGAAGGAGGAGTTGACCAGCTGCAGCTCTTCGGCGTTCTCGCTGAGGAACGTCTGCCAGGCCGGCTCGAAGTCGCGGTCGCGCACCAGCTCGCGCATCGTCCCCTGGCGGACCTTGGGGTCGGGCTCGAGGAACACCGCCGCGAGCCGGCTCAGGGTGCTCTCCACCCCGCCCTCATCGAGCTGCTTCTGCGCGGTCTCGGCGAAGTGCGCGGCCGCCGTGTTGGCCGGATCGAGCTGCAGCATCTCCTTCGCGAAGGCGAGCACGCTGGTCCAGTCCTTGTTCTCCGCGGGGGAGAGGACGATCGCGTCGATCTGGGAGGCGAGCTCGTCGAGCCGCTCCTGGAGCTCCTCGCCGGCCAGCGTCCGACGTTTGACCTCGCCGAGCAGGTCGTTCGCGTCGTCGTGCCCCGGGCAGGTCTCGAGGTACTGCTCGAGGGCGAGCAGCGTCTCGTCGTCCTCGGCCTCGTGCTGGGCGCTCGCCTGGATGGTCTTCCAGGCGTTCTTCATGTCCTCGCACAGGTCGATCTTCTTCGCGGGCCGCGGATCGTCCTGGTTCTTGCGCTCGGCCTTGACGTACTCGTCGCGGGCCTCGTCCCACTCGCCGTCGGCGAGGAGCTTGTCGCCGTTGTCGATGTACAGCTCGACGTCCTCGAGGGCGCCGTTGATGATGCTGAGCTTGTCGTAGAGCTGGGTCTGGATGGTGCCGATGCGCGGGTCGTTCTCGATCTCCGAGCCCTGGATCAACGCGAGCGCCGCCTCGGCCCGCTCGCGCGCCTTGGTCATCGACTTCGCCTGCAGGGCGGTCGTCAGCTGCGAGACCGTCGCATGGACCTCCCGGATCCGCGCCTCGTAGGCCTCCGCCCGGTCCGCACACTGGCGGCGCTTCTCGCCCACATCGGCGTAGCCGGGGTCGATGCCGATGACGATGTCGAACTGTTTGATCGCCTTGTCGTAGTTCCGGAAGCTCATGAACTCGGTGCCCTTCTGGTAGGCATCGAGGAGCTCGGGCGACGGAACCCACATGTCCTGCTCGAACAGCTTCGCGATCGGTCGGCTGTTCAGCTCGGGCTCGACCTGTCCCTGGTCGCTGATCTCGACGATGAACTCCTGGGTCTCATAGCCGTCGCGCAGCAGCCGGAAGTGGTACTTGCCCGGCGGCACGTCACGGTCGACGTCCGGGCAGGCGAGGTAGTGCATCTGGTCGGAGGGCAGCCACTCGATGTTGACCTTCGTGCGCACCGCCTTGGCCGAGGCCCACAGGTCGGACAGCGCGAGCGCGTAGGTCTGGGGCCCCTCCTGGGGCTTCTCGGTGATCTTGCGGATGAACTCCGCGACCTCGTCGCGGAAGACCGCGCCCCCGATCGCGAGGGCGATCAGGAACAGGGCGAAGATCTTCCAGCCGTTGCCTCCCGGCGGCTGGTGGTAGGGCGGCAGGGTCCGCCCCTCGAGCAGCGTCTGGGCCTGGGTCGCGTTGGTCATCGCCCCGGCGTGGGTCGTCTGGGCCGCCATCGTCGACGCCGCGTGGTGCGGCGCGGTCACCTGGCCGGCCGCGGTGGTCGGCGCCACGCCGCTCTGCGAGGCGTAGGCCGCGGTGTTGACCGCGCTCTGGCTGTGGCCGGGCTGGGTCGTCGCCTGCGGCACGGGCGTCCGCCCGGAGGCGGTGACCGGCGGCTGCGGGGTGCGGCCCGTCCCCGGCGCCTCGACCATCGTCTGGTCGGTCATCAGGTCCTTGCTCTCGGGCATGCCGCCGCTCATGTAGAACGTGCGGTCGCGCATGAACTCCTCGAGGTCCTTGAGCAGCTCCTTCGGCGCGGCATAGCGGTCGGTCGGATCCTTGCAGATCATCTTCAGGCAGATGTACTCGAGGTAGGGCGGGATCTCGGGGTTCTTCTCGCGCGGCGAGGGCGGCTTCTCGTAGGCGTGCTTGTAGATCAGCGCGGTCGGCGTGTCGGCGCGGAACGGCAGCGAGCCGGTCATCAGCTCGTAGAACACGACGCCGAGGGAGTAGATGTCCGAGCGGGTGTCGGTCGGCTCGCCCTTGCCCTGCTCGGGGGACATGTAGTTCGGCGTCCCCATGATCAGGCCGGACTGCGTCAGGTTCGAGTTCGCCGCGGTGATCTTCGCGAGCCCGAAGTCCATCACCTTCAGGTTGCCCGCGCGGTCGAACATGATGTTGGAGGGCTTGATGTCGCGGTGGACGATGCCCTTCTCATGGGCGACCGAGAGCGCGCCGGTCGCGTCGCGGATGATCCGCACGATCTCGTCGAAGTCGAAGAAGCGCTGGCGCTTCATGCGCTGCTGCAGGTCCTCGCCCTCGACGTACTCCATCGCGAAGTAGGGGATGCCCTTGTCCAGGCCGATGCTGTAGACCTGGATGACGTTCGGATGGATCAGATTGGCCGCCGCCCGCGCCTCGCGCTGGAACCGCTCGGTGAACCCCTGTTGGCTGGCGAGCGAGCGCGGCAGCACCTTGACCGCGACGGTGCGGTCGAGGGAGACCTGGCGGGCGCGGAAGACCTCGCCCATGCCTCCGCTACCGATGCGCTTCTCGAGGACGTAGTCGCCCAGCTGCGTGATCTTCATGGAGCGATTTCCTCGCGGATGGGCGGCGCAAAGCTAGATCTCGTCCGCCAATGCAGGGTGCGGCAGTCTGCCATCACAAAGTAAACCATCGCCCGTCTCTCTGTCAATCCGGCCCGGCTCCGGGCTTCGCGGCGTCTGGCGCCGACCGCTCCTCGAGCAGAGCGAGCCGCTCGAGCGCACCGCGCAGATCATCCTTGAGAGTGGAGAGCTCCTTCTTGAGCTTGCCGACCTCTCCATCGGGCTTGAGACGGGCCCTGACCGCGTCGGCCTTGCGGACGAGCTCGGCGTGATCCTGGGGCGGCATCAGGGGCCGCAGCCCCTCGAGGGCGGTGGCGGCCGCCGGGATCGACAGCCCGGCGAGGGCGACGGTGGTCGCGTAGATGCTGCGCCCGTCACAGCCGACGTCCCGGGGCACCTGGGCGAGCGCCTCGACCGCTTCCGCCTGATGGCGCTTCTCGAGCCACGGCGCACACAGCCCGACCGCGGTGGCGACGGCGCGCCGGGCCTTCTCCGGCTGCGCGCCGTAGGGCAGCGCGCCGAGCAGCGTGGCGAAGACGTCCTCCCGGCGCGTGTGCGCCAGCCCGACGAAGCCGCCGCCGCGGACCAGCGACAGGTAGCCATCGTCGGCGGTCGCCGCCCGCAGGCGCTCGAGGTCCTCGTCGCAGCGCTGGGCGCCGAGCGCGCCGAGGGCCGCCGCGCGGGTGCGGTAGGCGAGATCCTTGTCGAGGAATCCGCGCAGGGCCGCGGCGAGCACCGGGCTCTTCAGGGAGCAGACCGTCGCGAGCTCGAGCCGCGCCTTGTCGTCCTCTTCCCTGCCGAGGAAGTCGGCGAGCAGGTCCGGGGCGAACGCGCCTCCAGAGCCGGCGACCGCCCGCGCGATCTCGGCCCGCACGCCCCAGAAGGGCTCGCTCGCGTAGGCCTCGCGCAGCGCGTCGAAGTTCTTCTTGCCGCCCTTCTCGCACAGGTGCAGCGCCGCCCACACCCGCTGGGCGAGGTGCTCGCCCTCGCGCAGGGTGCGCCGCAGCCAGCCCTCCGGGCAGTCGAGCTCCTGGCGGTGCAGCAGCTTCGCATCGGGATCGACCTGGCACTGCTGCGGCTCGCCGATCGCGACCTCGGTCTGGTGGATCTTCTCGCGCAGGGCGAGGGTCGTCCGCGTCCAGCTGCCGTCGGGACCCTCGAGGGCGACGTCCAGGTCGACCCGGAACGGCTTGTCCTGGGTCTGCTCGACCTTGATGCGCGCGCGCCCCTTCTCCTTGTCGTAGCTGACCTTGACCTTGAGCCGCGGATAACCGGCGCGATGGAACCACTGGCTGAAGAACCAGTCGAGGTTGCGGCCGGAGGCGTCCTCGAGGGCGCGCTGGAAGTCCTTGGTCTCGACCAGCTTGCCCGAATAGTCGGCGACGTACTTCCGCACCCCGGCCCAGAAGTCGTCGTCGCCGAGCAGCCGGCGCAGCATGTCGAGCCGGCAGGCCCCGCCCGGATACAGGTGGCCGTCGAACATGTCCCAGCTGCTGTCGAAGTGCTCGGTCACGATCGGCCGCTGGTACCTGCCGTCGGCCTCGGCGCGGTACCGCCGGCTGCTGCACAGCATGTCGTAGCGGTACTCGTCGACCGACTTGCAGTCCTCCATCCAGCAGGCTTCCATGTAGGTCGCCCACGACTCCTTCAGCCAGGCGTGGGAGAAGTGCCGGATGACCAGGGCGTCGCCGAAGTAGCTGTGCGCCATCTCGTGGACGTTGATCGAGTCGATCAGGTAGCCGAGCTCGCGGGCCGCGGTCGTGTCGAGCACGAGGAAGTCGTCCCAGCTCGTCAGGCTGATGTTCTCCATCGCGCCGCCGATGCCCGGCGCGGCGAACTGGTAGTACTTCGGGAAGGGGAAGGGAGCGTCGAGCTTCTTCACCATCCACTCCATGATGTCCGGCGTGCGCCCGAAGCTGACCTGCAGCTCCTCGGCGGTCGCCCCCTTCGGCCCGAAGTAGCTGATCGGGACCTCGCCGGCCGGCCGGTCGTCACAGCGCACGAAGTCGCCCATCGCGACGCAGGCCAGGTAGGCCGGGCAGGGCTCGTCCAGCTTCCACACGGCGGTCTTCGTGCCGTCGCCGTTGTCGGTCTCGGACTCGAGGGCGCCGCCGGCGAGCAGCACCCAGTCGGCGGGTCCCGTCAGACGCCAGAGGAAGGTCATCCGCACCGAGGGATGGTCGATGCAGGGCAGCCAGAACCGCGCCCGCTCGGTCTCGTTGTCCGAGACGACCAGCGAGGGGCGGTCGGGATAGGCCTCGTCCGGACCGGTGAAGCTCAGGCCGGTCAGCGGGTGGTCGAGATGGTACGCGATCTTGACCCGCCGCTCGTCCCCGCGAGCGAAGGGCTCGGCCCAGACCAGCTGCAGCTTCTCGCCGGTGTAGTGGAAGTCGAGGGCGGCGCCGTCGAGGGCCTCGACGGTCAGCCCGGCGAAAGCGATCGCGTCGAGGGTCAGGGCGCGGGCGCCGTCGGTGTGGCAGACGACCGTCAGCGCGACCTCGAAGTCGGCCCGGCGTGCGCCGAGATCGGGCCGCAGCGAGACCTCGGCCGCGCGCGGCTGGAGCTCGCGGGGCGGGCCGTAGCGCGGCGTGTCCGAGCGGGCGAAGTCGCGGCGGGCGGCGGAGCGGCAGTGATGCATCGGAACCTCAGCGGTGGGGGGTGGCCGTCAGTATTCTGTAGCCGTCCGTATTCTAGTGCCCGGTACGACACGGCACGAAGCGTTTTCGGGCCGCTACGGCGCCCACAGGCCACGGCCGGCCTCCTGGGCCTCGCGCACATAGCCGCCGAACTCCTCGCGCCGGTCATGCTCGTAGCGGTCGTACCAGTACGTGTACCCCTGGCGGCAGATCTCGGCGTTGACGTCGGTGTCGCCGACGTGGACGTAGGCGAGCAGCCGCTTCGAGCTCGTGTTGTCGATCTGGTCGCCGCTGACCGAGAAGCGCAGCTCGACCTCCTCGCCCTCGACCAGGCCGCGCAGGAACTCCGTCGAACGCCGGTAGCCCTCGAGGGTCAGGTCCTCGCCGAAGCGCCGCCGGTCGTCGTCGTTCAGCTCGCGCTCGGGGCAGTCGACGCCGAGCAGACGCACCCTCTTGCGCGCCCCGTTCCACGTGGTCCAGAAGGTGTCGCCGTCGACGACCTCTTCCGCGACGACCTTCGCGCTGGAGCCGGGCGCCGGGACCGCGGGGTGCGGCTGCTCCTGCTGCGGCGGTGGCGGTGTGGGCCCGGCGTCGGAGCAACCGAGGACCAGGAGCGACAGGGACAGGAGCACGAGACGCACGGTAGACCTCCCTTCGTTGAGGGCGCCCAGGATAGCGACCCCGGCCCCCTCTGTCGAGCGGCCTCCGCTCACGGGCAGGCGGCCCCCGGCACCGGCGGGCCGCGACCCCCACCGCTGCGAGCCCGTTTGGATCAACCGGGCCGAGGACGCCGCACGAAGTTCTCGGGACGGGACGAACCGACGGCTTTTTCCGCGCCCGGTCAGCTGCTACTCTATCGGTGCTTCCCGGACCCTCTTTTTCGTGCCGCGGAAGCTCGTACTTGTTTTCAGTTGTTTATCGTAGACAGGGGATTTTCCCGTGAAGTTTCGCAAGGCTGTGACCCTGGTCGAGCTGATGATCGTGATGATCATCGTCGCGATCCTCTCGGTCGTCATCTTCGTCAGCATGACGGGGGCGATCGAAGAGGCCGAAGCGGCGAACATCGAAGACTACCGCTCGAACCTCAACACCGTGCTGCTGCAGCACCAGCAGTACCTGATCACCCGCTCGAAGGGCAAGGACGACTTCCTGCCTGGCGGCGTCGTCCGCGCCGCCTGCCTCACGTCGCTCTCGCGCGGCACCGACGACTCGCTCACCCTCACCGCGTGGTACGGCATCAACGGCGCGGCGAAGTACATGCCCGACGCCCCCGAGGCGCCCTACACCGACTCCCTGTACATCTATGTGCCCGACGGCGAGGCCGCGATGCGTACCTACAAGGTCGGCACCGGCCCCTGATCGATTCTCACGCCCCGGGAGGCAGGAAGCGCGCGAGCTCCGGCCAGCGCGCGACCGCCTCCCGGAAGTCTTCCGGCGTGTCGATGTCATCCATCATCTCGAGCTCGGACCAGCGCGCCCCCACGGTCGCCAGGCGTCGCCGCGTGACCGCGCAGGTGTCCGGGCTGCTCCAGGGGATCGCGCGGAACACCTCGGGCAGCGGCCGGGCCAGACCGAGCAGCGTGTAGCCGCCGTCGCGCGCCGGCGCGAGCACCGCGTCCGCGCTCTCCAGCCGCGCGAAGGCCCGCGCCAGCAGCGTCCGGTCGACCCCCAGGCAGTCGCTGCCGATCGCGATCGCGGCCGGCGCCCCCGCGGCGAACGCGTCCGCGAAGGCCGCCGTCAGCTTCGCGCCGAGGTCTCCCGGCGCCTGGGGGAAGGCCTCTCGCTCCAGCCAGTCTCGCGCCGCGGCCAGGTCGGCAGGCGGATGGACGAGGGCGCGGGTGTCCCAGGCCGGCGCCTCGACCTGGGCGAGCAGGCGGGCCGCCATCCAGCGGTAGGCGGCGCAGGCACCCTCCGCGCCGAGCAGCGGGATCAGCCGCGTCTTCGCCCGCCCCGGGCGAGGATAGCGCAGGAATACGAGCAGGCGGGGGCGTTCTAGGCCGACGCGATCCAGCGCAGCATCTCCTTGTAGCTCGGGCGCTTCCCGGTCATCAGCATGCCGACCCGGAAGATGCGCCCGGCCGCCCAGACCGCGAACAGCGTGGTCGCGAGCGCCCCGAGCACGGCGACCAGCGGCTGCCAGAGGGGCATACCGGGGTCGAGGCCGAGGCGCATCGTCATGATGGTCGGCGCGGTCAGGGGAAACAGCGAGAGCACCAGGGAGAGCGTGCCGTCGGGGGCCTGCAGCACCGGACCGACGACGAAGGCCGGCAGGCTCATCAGGATCGAGACCGGCATCACCGCGCTCTGCGCCTCCTTCATGTCGCTGACCGCCGAGCCGAGGGCGAGCAGCAGGGCGCCGAACATCGTCACCGCGAGCACCAGGAAGAGAAAAAACCAGACCAGCCGCGCCGCCCCGATCACGTCCCCGTAGCCGAACTGCAGCGCGACGACGACCGCCCCGCCGAGGTACAGGCTGACGATGACCAGGGAGACCGCGACCGCCCCGAGCAGCTTCCCGAGCATCAGCTGGAAGGGCGGGATCGAGCCGAGCAGGACCTCGGCGATGCGCTGCATCTTCTCCTCGACCGTGCTGTGCACCAGCGGCATCGTCGCGAACATCACGCTGAAGAAGATCAGCCCGAGCATCACCAGAGCGCTGATCATGCGCGCGACGTTCGCCTCGGTCGCGGTCTCGGAGATCTCCCCGCTGGCGCTCTTCGACGACAGCCCGCGCAGGGCGACGACGTTCGGCGCGGTCGCCCAGGCCAGCGTGTCCGGCGGCAGGCCGGTGCGCTCGACGCGCCAGGCGCGGATCGCGGCGTCGAGGGTGCGCTGGGTCCAGCCGCGCAGCGCGTCGTCGGCGATGTTGTCCGAGAAGAAGTAGATCGCCCCCGCCCCCTCGAGGGCCCCCGGCTCGATCTCGACGAAGGCGAACAGCTCCTTGTTGCGCACCCTCTCCGACAGCGCGACGCGGGTCTCGGCCAGCGCGA
Source organism: bacterium (assembly GCA_030428695.1). Next base: position 27,783 of record JAUIEM010000032.1, on the reverse strand, counting down.
CCGAGTCGCCCCCCGGCGCCTCGACCGCCTCGACGACGAAGCGCGGGCGGCGCTGCTTCTTCTCGCTCGACAGGGTGATACCGAAAGGATCGGTGTAGATCTCCTCCTCGTTGCGCTGCGTCGCGGCCGCCTCGAGCGCCGCCCGCAGCATGCCCGCCGGCACGCCCTCCGCCGCCGTGCGGTCGATCACGGCGACGGTGCGGTCGTCGAGGTCGCGAAACTCGCGGAACAGCACCTCGGCGATCAGGCCGCCCGCCATCAGCACCGGCATCAGCACAATCGACAGGATGAAGATCTTCGTGCGCACGGTCGCGATGAACTCGCGCCGGGCGATGACGAGCGCCTTCCTCATGATCCACCTCCTGCCGGGGAGGCGCCCGCCGCCAGCTCCGCGGCCTCGGGTTGGGCGATGCGCACGAAGATGTCGCGCAGCGTCGGCCGGGCGAGCTCGAAGTGGCGCACCGTCCCGCGCTCGAGCAGGCTGCGCAGCAGCGCCTGGGGATCGGTGCCCTCCGCCAGCCGCAGCTCCTGGAAGCGCCCGTAGTCGCGCACCGCCTCGACGCCGTCGAGGGCGGAGAGCTCCACGCCCTGCTCGCCGAGCCGCACCCGCACGGTGTCCGCGCCGTAGCGGTCGGAGATCGCCTCGAAGCTGCCGTCGAGCACCTTCTTGCCGCGGTAGATCATGAAGATCGCGTCGCACATCTTCTCGGCGACCTCCATGTCATGGGTCGACAGGATCACCGTCGTGCCCTGGCGCTTGAGGTCGAGCACCGCCTCGCGCAGCACCTCGCTGGCGACCGGGTCGAGGCCGCTGAAGGGCTCGTCGAGGATCACCAGCTGCGGCTCGGCGATCACCGCGGCGATGAACTGCAGCTTCCGCGCCATGCCCTTCGACAAGGTCTCGACCTTCTTGTGCTCCCAGGCGGCCAGCTCGAGCCGCTCGAGCCAGCGACGCATCGCCTGTTGCGGGTCGCTGCGTCCCTTGAGGCCGGCGAAGAAGCGCAGGATCTCGCCGACCTTCATCTTTTTGTACAGCCCGCGCTCCTCGGGCAGGTAGCCGACCCGATCGTCCGCCGCCCGCTCACCCTGCTTGCCGAGCACGGTGATCGCGCCGGCGTCGGGCAGGTACAGGCGCATGATCATCCGCATCGTCGTCGTCTTCCCCGAGCCGTTCGGCCCGATGAAGCCGTAGATGCACGAGCGCGGCACCGCCAGGCTCAGGCCATCGACGGCGGTGAAGCCGGCGAAGCGCTTGGTCACGTTCTCGAGGACGACGGCGTCGGCCATCGGCGAGCTCCTTGTCAGGGTGTGCCGGGCTCCGCGCGGAAGGCCTCGGCGTCGATCTGCTCGATCAGCGCGGGGAAGGTCGCGCTCGGGTCGATGCCGCCGCTCGGGACGACGAAGGTCACCACCAGCGCCTCGGCCCGCGCGGGCGACAGGGTGACCCACTGTTCGTACCAGGCGCTGCTCGTGCTGTAGCGCAGCAGGGCCCAGCGCCCGTCCTCGGTGCGCCCGGTCGTGCCGACCGTGACGGCGGGGTTGGCCGCGAGTTGCTGGGATAAGCCGCCGAGGTAGGCCTCGACGCTGAGCAGGGGGTTGAGGTGGCGCTCGATGCGCAGCTCGAGCTGGCCGGAGCCGTCGCTGCGGACGCCCTTGAGCAGCGTGAGACCCTGCTCGACAGGGGTGTACTGCCAGCCGGCGGGCGCGCGCATCATGCCGAAGCGCACGCCGAAGGCCTCGTGCACGTAGTCGCCGCGCGGCATCGCTCCGCGCCGGCCCGGCTCCGGCAGCTTCTCGTACACCGCCGCGAGCCGCCTGCCGTCCGGGGAGGAGAAGGCGCGCAGGGTGCGCCAGGCGCGCGCCTCGTTGAGGTCGTCGAGGGAGACGTCGCCGTGCAGACGGTGGCCGTAGTGGCTCTCCCAGATCGCGATCGTCCCCGGTTCCGCCGCCGCCATCGACGCGTTCTTGAGGAAGGGCGTCTCCTCTTTGTCGAGCCAGTCGCGGCCGGTAAAGAGGTGGAACCAGACCTGGTTGCACAGCGTCGGGCGGTCCGCCAGGCCGCTCGCGGCGTACCAGTCCGCGAGCTCGCGGATCATCTCCTGCTCTTCGGTCAACGGGATCGGGTCGACGTGGCTGGTCGCGTAGGAAGCGTGGCCGGCGAGCACCAGCAGCGCGAGCCAGGTCACCGCCTGGCGTCCGCGGGCGAGGGTCGGGACCAGCATCCGCGCGAGCAGGATCACCGTCAGCCCGCCGACCAGCGCGAGCTTGGCGTGCTCGACCTCCTGGCCGAGAAAGTGCGACCCGACCAGCTCGACGCTGAGATAGCGGTAGCACAGCCAGCAGGCCAGCGCCAGCACCCCGAGCGCGACGACGCCGTGCCGCCCCTTCGGCCGCAGCCAGACCTCGAAGCCGCGCAGGGCGAGCAGCGCCATCAGCGGCGCGAGGGAGACGAAGTGGCGGAGGAAACCCGCCGCCTGCCCCGTGGTCGAGTACGCCGACAGGTAGATGTACGCCGCGCTGACCAGACAGAAGGAGCCGGCGATCAGCAGGAAGCGCTGCCAGGACGTCGACAGCTCGACGAACATCCGCCAACACTCGACGACGAGACCGACCAGCAACAGGCCGAAGACGACCGGCCCGACGATGAAGATGAAGCCCTTGTGGTAGTGCCAGAGCTCGACCGCGTCGTACAGGCGCGGCGCGTTCTCCGGGAAGATCGCGCCGAGCAGCCAGAGGGGCCGACCCGTGAAGTACCAGCCCGCCGCGTTCCACAGGAACAGTCCGAGAGGCAGGAGGAACAGGCCCCGCCAGTGTCTCCGCAGCAGCAACGCGAGGCCCCACACCCCGAGCAGCAGCGCGAGCTCGGTGCGGGCGAGGGGCAGGAGCGCGACCAGCCCCGCGCTGAGGGTCAGCCGCCCCCGCGCCCAGGCGGTCAGCGCCGCCGCGAGCAGGCAGGCCGCGAGCGGCTCGGTCAGGGCCGAGAAGGACAGCAGCAGCACGAAGGGCATCAAACCGGCCAGGCCCGCCGCGAGCCAGGCGGGCCGCAGGCCGAAGGCGCGGGCGGCGGTGTAGCTGAACCAGGCGGTCAGGGTGGTGATCGCGACCGTGGTCAGCTCGACCGCCCAGTAGCCGAGCTGGGCGGGCAGCACGTACACGAGCACGAAGCCCGGGCGGTTCCACAGGTCGATGAACTCCCGCGGCCGGCCGAGGGCGCCGCGGGTGTTGAAGAAGCGCGCGATGTCGTCGTCGTTGAAGGCGCCTTCGGAGAGATAGGCGTACACCGCGTAGAGCAGACCGAGGGCGGCGCACAGGAGCAACGCAGGCAGCGCGGATGGCCCGTCCGCGGGCTCAGGGGCAGGCGACTCTTTGGAGGCCGCGGCGGGCGCGGCCTGCTTCGCTGGCTCCGCAGCCTGCGGCGCGCTCTCCTCGGCGGAGGATGCGCCGCGCCGCTTCTTGCGTTTCCGTCGTCCCATCGCCCACCCCCGCTGCTTGCGAGGCCCTACATTACAAAAACCGCTGCGACGGTGCGAGATCGGCCTTCAGCGCCGCACGCCCGCGAACCAGGTCACCCGCCCGAGGGGGGCGAAGGGCGCGGTGCCGTACTCCCAGTCGTAGTCCTCGGCGCCGGTGCGCGCCGCCATCGCCATCAGCTCCTCCTCGCTGTACATGCGCAGGGCGCTGACCGTCCCATCCCAGGCCAGGACAGCCGGAATCAGCGGCAGCACGAAGCTGAAGAAGGCCTTGGCCAGGCGCTGCCGCGGGCTCCGGAAGGGACTCTCGACGAACGAGGGCAGCCCCCGCACGATCATCGGCAGGTAGCGCAGGGGATTGCGCTCGAGGGGCTCGACGATGAAGATCCCGGGGGCGCGCGCCGCCGCGTCGCTGAGCACCTGCTGGGCGAGCGCGGGCGGGAAGTGGTGGAAGACGGTGCACAGGAGCCGCGGCAGCGCGGCGTGCTCGGGGGGCACCTCGGCCGCCGAGACCGGCTCCGCGCAGAACTCCACCCGCGGATCCTCCGCCGCCGCGCGCTCGAAGGCGGCGAGGTTGGGGAACAGGTCGGACAGCACCACCCGGGGCGGGGTTCGTCCCGCGGCGGCGTAGCTCTCCAGCAGCGCGCGGGTCGGGCCTCCACCGCCACTGCCGAGGTCGAGCAGCCGCTCCGCGCCGGTGCGCAGCAGGAAGCGCTCGAAGGCCGGCGCGACGCCGTCGTACACCCCGCGCGAGAGCGCGAGCGACAGCACCTCGAGCGAGCCCTCGCGCAACACTTCGGGCAACCAGGGTTGATCGACGAACTCGAAGACATGCCGGCGCCGCATCGCGCTCCTCCTCGCTGGGAGCCCGAGTCTACCGGCCGGGAGCGCCCGGGGGGAGGATCATTCCCGACGGGGACGCGCGCGCTATGGGAAGGTTCGATCGGGATTGTCGCACGACCGTGGCACACGTTCCCGCCGACCCACGCTCCGAGGAACGAGGAGCGAGGGTCAAGGGCTGCAGGCTACACAAGAGGAGTTGGGCGGCAGCCCTGTTTGCGACACCACCGCAGATCTCTTCTCCGAGGTACGAGGAGAGGAGATCGAGGAGGTGGCGCAATCAGGGCGATGGTCGCCCAACCTCCGACAATGTTGCTCGCTACACGGTGGTCCCCCACCGGGGGACTCACAGGGGGGCATCAACAAGCCAACAAACACCTCGTTCCCCGGGGACCGGTGTGCGCCACGGTGCTTGCCCCGGACGCGAACCCGATCGGTTTTTCGCGTCCGCAAGCCCGCTCCGAGGTTGGCGGCCACGATTGCCCGTTCGGGGGATGGCGTGCATGCTATACCCCCCCTGCCCCCCGGTGGGGGGTTCCACTTCATCAACTTGTCGGGCACAACCCTGTCGGACGCAGGTTGCCCGAAAAAATGACCGTCCAAAGCTGGAGCCAGCTCCGGGGGGAGCACCTGCACGCGGAATGTCGTCCATGGCCCGGAGCTGTCTCCAGCTTTGGAGGGCAACCTGGTCCTCTGGAACGGTCCTGTGTTGGTGTTGCGCCCTGCCGGGCGCCCGGAGGCCGGTGTTGCGCCCTGCCGGGCGCCCGGAGGCCTGTCTGTCGCCGAACGACCTGAGTTTCGCGGTCTCTGGGCGCCCCCGCACGTCAAGACCCGATCCGCTCTTCACCCGCCCCCCTGCCACCGCGCTCATCCCGCGACCCACCCCGCCCTTGCCCCGCGCGCCCTCATCGCGCATCCTGCGCGTCCGGAGGTTCGCCGCATGCCACGCTGGAAACACACCGCCGCGACCGTCCCCGTGCCCGCCGCGGGCCTGCGCGTCGGCATCGTCGCCGACACCCACAGCGCGCCCCATCCCGCCCTGCCCGCTCGCATCGCCGCGCTCGACCCGGCGCTGCTCCTGCACGCCGGGGACATCGGCCGCGACGACGTGATCGACGAGCTCGAGGAGCTGCGGCCGACCTTCGCGGTGCGCGGCAACATCGACGGGAACGCTCGGCCGGACTCGATCCTGCTCGACTTCCTCGCGCCGGACGGCGCCCGGGTGCTGCGGCTGCTGCTCCTGCACATCGCGGTCTACGGGCCCCGCCTGCGCAAGGACGCGGCCACGCGGGCCCGCCGCCACGGCGCGCAGCTGGTGGTGTGCGGCCACTCCCACGTGCCCTTGATCGCGAAGGACCGCGGGCTCTACGTCTTCAACCCCGGCTCGGTCGGCCCCCGGCGCTTCCAGCTGCCGATCACCCTCGGCGTCCTGACGCTCTCCCCCGACGGCGCGATCGACCTCTGGCACGTCGACTGCGAGACCGGGGAGCGCTGGTCCCCCGCGGCCTGATGCAGACCGTCGACGACACCTGGCGGGTCACCGCGCCGGACGCGGAGGCGCGCCTGCGCGACTACATCCTGTTCCGCCGTCATCTGTTCGCCTACCGCGCCGCCGCCTCCCGCGCGCCGCGAGGCAGCCGCTGGCTCGACGTCGGCTGCGGGCTCGGCTACGCCCTCGGGCTGCTCCGGGGGCCGGGCCGCACGGTCGTCGCCCTCGACCTGTCGCGCCGCGCCCTCGGCGACCTCCCGCCCAGGCCGGGCCTCGCCCGGGTGCAGGCGGACGCCCTGCGGCTGCCCTTCGCCGCGCGCAGCTTCGACGTCGTGACCGCGTTCCAGCTGCTCGAGCACTTCCCGCTCGTCGACGCCGTGCGCCTGACGGTCGAGCTGCGGCGGGTGCTGCGTCCCGGCGGGCGCGCCTTCCTGACCACGCCCAACGCACGCTGGCGGACGTTCCCGGGGCAACCGCCCCCGAACCCCTTCCACGTCTTCGAGCTGCGCCCGGACACCCTGCGGAGCTTCTGCCGGAAGGCGGGTATCCCGCGCCGCTCCCTGTACGGCGTGATCGGCCTGCACGGGGCCCAGGCCGTCGAGAGGCTGCGCGCGCCCCGCACCTGGGCGGGCCTGCGGGGGCGCGTGCGCGGCCGGCTGCTGCGCGCGCTGCATCGCCCGGAGCGCGCGGTCACCGAGGCGGACCGGCGGCGGCGCTGGTTCCGCCTGAGCCGGAGCTTCGCCCGGGGTCTCGACTTCTTCCTCGAGCTCCGCCGCTGAAGGATCGAGGGCGGCGGGGTCGAACACCCCCCGCAGCCAGGCGCAGCCGTCCCGGGCGAGCGCCCGCTCTAGAGGATGTCCGCGAACCACTCGTCGACCGCGCTGCGCGACTCCCGCCGCGCCGGCTCGGCGCGCCGCGTCGGCTCCTGCGCGACCGCTTCCTCCTCGGGCGCGGCGAGCTCTTCCCCGGCCTCGACTTCTTCCGCGACGGCCTCGACTTCTTCCGCGACGGCCTCGACCTCTTCCGCGACGGCCGCAACCTCTTCCTCGACCGTCGCGATGTCTTCTTCGACCGCCGCGACCTCGGGCTCGGGCGCACCATCTTCCGACACCGGGGCGTGGTGCGCCCGCGATGCCTCGGCCGCCCGCCGCAGGGCCTCGCTGTGGCGTCGGGGCCGCGCTGCGGGACGCGCCTGGTGCGCCCTCCGCTTGGGCAGGAGCGGCTCGTCGAGCCAGCGTTTGAAGGGCTTGAGCACCTCCGCATCGACGTCCCCGACCGACGCGCGCAGCTCGAGGAAGCGCAGGGCCTCGCGGAAGCCCTCGCGGCGCGCGAGGCGCTTCGGCGACCGCAGGCACTGCTCGAGGATGTGCTGCATCGAACAGACCTGGCGCAGGGTCAGCGACAGCTTGCGCGGCAGGGCGAACTTCTCGGCGAAGCCGCCGAGCAGCTTCGCGGACTGCCGGATCAGCATCGCCTGGTTCGGCCGGCCGTCGAGCAGCGCGGCGCGCTCCCAGGCCCGGGAGAGGAAGGGATGGAAGAGGCAGGCGAGCAGCACCGCGTGGTGCATGTCGTTGCGCCGCCCGCGCGCGACCGCCGCCAGGCCCCCGAGCAGCAGCCAGAAGCGTTCCTCTTCAGCAGATGACACCGCCAGGAAGCCGGCGAGGGTCGGCGACAGCACGTCGAGGATGCCGGACTCGAGCAGGCGCAGGAAGACCTCGTCGCAGGCCGGTCCGCGCACGAGCTTGAGGATCTCGTCGAGCAGCCGCGCCCGGCTGCACTTCTCGAGGTCGACCCGGCAGTCGCCGAGCGCCCGCGCGGTGTCCTTCTCGATCGTCAGGTCGAGGCGCCCTGCGTACTTGATCGCCCGCAGCATGCGCACGGGATCCTCGCGGAAGCGCCGCTCAGGCTCGCCGATCGTGCGCACCAGGCCGGCGTGCAGGTCGCGGAGTCCGCCGACGTAGTCGACGATCTCGTCGGCGACCGGGTCGAAGAACAGGCCGTTGATCGTGAAGTCGCGGTTGTGCGCGTCCTCGTCGGGCGTCCCGTAGGTGTTCTGGTTGCGCAGGTAGCCGTCGTCGTCCTGGCCGTCCCCGTGCTCCTTCGCCCGGAAGGTCGAGACCTCGATGATCTTGCCGTAGAAGTGGATATGCGCGAGCCGGAAGCGCCGCCCGATCACCCGGCAGTTGCGGAAGACCTTGCGCACCTCCTCGGGGCGCGCGTCCGACACGATGTCGAAGTCGTTCGGCTTGTGCCCGAGCAGGATGTCCCGCACGCAACCGCCGGCGTAATACGGCTGGTACCCGAAGCGCCGCAGGCGTTGGATGATCTTCAGGGAGTCTCGATCGAGATCGCGGGTGGAAATGTCGGGATGACGCCAGACGACGGGTGTCACAGCCATGGAGCTCCCGGACTCCCTCAACGTTCGCAGGTGCTCACCCCGAAAGGGGCGGATCGGGTGGGAAAAGGGCAGGTCTACACGGAAGATACACGAGATCCGGCCGCGGAGCAAGCCTCCGCGTTCCGCTGCCGCTCACTCCCCCGACGAGCGCCGCGCGCCCGACCCGCAGCAGGGGATAGCGCACCGCGCGACTCAGACCCCGCCGATGGCCTGGACCACCCCGTCCCACAGCGCGTGCCGGGCGGCGATCGCCTGCCGGGCGCGCGCCGTCGCGGCCGCCCAGCGGTCGGGATCCTCGCCACACAGCCGGCGCAGGAGCTGCGCGCCCAGGGGGCCGTGGGAGTCGCCGTCGAGCGCGATGTGCCGCTCGACGTACAGCCGCAGGCGCCCCGCGGGCAGGGCGGGCAGGAGGCGCTCGAACATGTCCGGGATCAGGTCCTCCCGTCCGAGCAGGAACGAGGCCGCGACCTCCTCGACCGGCCGGGCGCAGGTCGCGAGGGTGGTCGCGACGAAGCGCCGCGTCTGCTCCGGCACGGCGAGCCGCGCGAGCACCACCTCGACCGGCTCGCCCGCGCGCAGCCCGGTGAGCAGCGCGAGCACCGGCCCGGCATCGGCGCCGAGCTCGTCCATCGCCTCGATGTACAGCTCGAAGTGGCTCGCGAACACCCCCGGGGCGAGCTCGTCGCTCTCCTCGGCGAGCACGATCTCGTTGATCAGCCGCGCCGCGACGCGATCTTCCGGCGGGAACCAGGGCGCGGTCACGCAGGTCAGGCGGCGCTGCAGGGTCTTGAGCAGGCTCATGAAGTCCCACACAGCGAACACGTGCGAGCGCATGAAGATCCGCAGCCGCGGGAGGTCGGCGACGGCGCCGTAGACCGGGTGGGAGAGAAGCGCCGCGCGCGCCGCCCCGAGAGCGGCTAAGAGCTGCTGGTAGCCGTCCTCGACGAGCGCGGACGAGGGAAGTCGTGACACGTCGGCCTCCACGCCCCGGGGTTGAGTGTCCCGCCACCGCGACGGGCGGTCACGGTACCGCCTGGGCGGCCCGGCTGCAACGCTTGCGAGCGGAGGTCGAGCGCGCTGGCACCGCAGCCGCCCGCGCGGCCCGAGCGTCGAGCGCCGGCTGACGACCTTCGTGCGGCGGAACATCCCGACCAGCCGGGAGAGCTGAAGCTTCTGGCCTGACCGGCTGGCGCTCTCTCGCCCCGTCGCCTGCTCGCCGCCGCCAGCCGGGGCGCGGAGCGCTTGCCTCGCTGGCGGGAGCGGGCTATCTTCGAGACTGTACTTCCGCCAAGAGGCCCTCCATGAGCGCCGCGACCGACTCGCGTGCCGGCTTCGTCGACCTCGAGCCGCTCGGTGAAGGGCCGGTCAGCGTCTGCTGGCGGGCGGAGCACCGCGAGCTCGGCAGCGTCGCGCTGAAGGAGCTGCGCCCGGCCTTCCGCCTCAGCGAGGCCCAACAGACCCTGTTCCGGTCCCAGACCTGGGCTCTGCAGCGGCTGGGCCACCCGCACATCATCGTCGGCCACGGCCTGTTCGAGGACGGCGCGGAGCAGCTGTGGGCCGAGGAGCTCCTACCCGGTCCGAACCTCGCAGGCCGCGTCGAAGACGGCGCCCTGCCGCTGATCGACGCCCTCGCCGTCACCCATCAGCTCGCCCTGGCGATGCGCGCCGCCCACCACCAGGATGTCAGCCACGGGGCGCTCGGCCCCTCGTGCGTGCGCTTCGCCGACGATGGCCGGGCGGTGCTCGGCGACTTCGCCTTTCCGCTGCTCGAGCTCGGCTCGACCGCGCCCGGCCGGCCGACCGAAGCCCGCCTGTGCGCCGCGCCCGAGCGCCTCGAGGGGCAGCCCCCGAGCCCGGAGGCAGACGTCTACGGTCTCGGCAGCCTGCTCGTCTACATGCTGACCCGCTTCTACCCCCCGGCCCCCGGCGAGCCGCGAGAGCGCTTCGAGCGCTTCGGCGAGAGCCTGTCCGGGATGTTCCCCTCGCTGTGGCGCGTGCTCTGCCGGCTGTTCCATCCGAAGCCGCGCAAGCGCCCCACCCTCGACGCGCTGCTCGAGGTCTGCGAGGAGTACCTGCGGGCCGAGCTCGGCCCGTCCTCCTCCCCCGACACCACGTTCCACCGGCCGGTCGCGCCGGTGTCCGTGTCGCGCGCGCGCTCGATCGCCGGCTCGTTCGCGATGTTCGACGAGGAGGAAGAGGAAGAGGAAGAGGACGACCTGGAGGGGCCCCACCGCGAGGAGCCGAAGTTCGCCATCCGCGACCGGCTCGGCGCGGGCGGCATGGGAGAGGTGTGGGGCGCGGTCGACTCCGACCTGCGGCGGGAGGTCGCGATCAAGACCTCGCTGTCCCGCAACCCGCGCGTCCAGCGCTTGTTCATCGCCGAGGCGCAGATCACCGGCCAGCTCGAGCATCCGAACATCGTCCCGATCCACGAGCTGGCGACCGACGACGACGGCCGCCCCTTCATCGTGATGAAGAAGGTCGAGGGCGACAGCCTGCACTCGATCCTCTCCGACCTCCGCCGCGGACGGCGGCCCGGCCAGCTCGACGACTTCCAGAGCACCGGCCCCGGCTCGGACCACGACTCGACCCTGTTCCGCGACGTGGTCCCGGGCGGCCGCGTCGACGGGGACAAGCAGGGCCAGGTGCGCGAGCTGACCTGGCTGCTGCACATCTTCCTGAAGATCTGCGACGCGATCTCGTACGCCCACAGCCGGGGCGTGCTGCACCGCGACCTCAAGCCAGCCAACGTGATGGTCGGCCGCTTCGGCGAGGCCCTCGTGCTCGACTGGGGGCTCGCCGGGGTCGAGCAGCCGGAGGATCGGACCGAGGGGCGGGTCGTCACCGACTGCAGCCTCTCCGGAGACGACGAGATCTCGGACGGCAGGCTGCTCGGGACCGTCGCCTACATGCCCCCGGAGCAGGCCCGGGGGGAGCTGAGCACCCTCGACGAGCGGGCGGACGTGTTCGCGCTCGGGGCGATCCTCTACCACATGGTCTGCTTGCGCATGCCGCGCTCGCGGACGCCCAAGGACGCCTATGAAGAGGCGCTCGCGGGCGACGTCGTCCCGCCCTCGGAGAAGTCCCCGGAGCGCTGGGTCCCCGACGAGCTCGAGGCGATCGTGCTGCGCGCGATGGCGCCCGACCGGGAGCAGCGCTACCGCGACGTGCGCGCGCTGCAGGACGAGGTGCGCGCCTTCCTCGACGGCCGCACGGTCCGCGCCTACTCCTACACGCGGCTCGAGCGGCTGCTGCGCTGGACGCGCCGGAACCGGACGAGCGTGCGCTTCGCGGCCCTCGGCATCGTGCTCGTGATCTGCGCGCTCTTCGGCGCGCGCATGGCTGCCGAGTCCGCGCGCCGGAGCGCGGAGGCCGACGCCCTCCGCCAGCGCGAGGCGGGGCTGGACGCGCTCGAGTCGGCGTACGTGTCGCTGTCGGTAGACCTCGACGCCGCGGCGGAACCGGGGGGAGCGGCCGCGGAGCGGGCTCTCGCCCTGTTCGCCTACGAACGCGCGGACGAGATCGCGCGGGTCGGCGACAACGACGACCTGCTCGACGCCCGCCCCGCAGTGGCGCTGGCTGCCCAGGCCCTGCCCGCGCGGGCCGAGAGCCTGCGGGTCGCCCTGCTGCTGCGGGAGGCGGCCGCCCTGCACGCCGGGCTGCCGCCTCCCGCGACCGCGGACTCGGCGGCCCTGGCCCGGGCCGAGGCGGGCTACCGCCGCTTCCGCCGCCGGCTCACCCAGCGCGGCCCCCTCGAAGAGCCCGCCCCCGCGGCCTCCCGAGGCCAGCTCGCCGACTCGCTGGCCGTCGCCCGGCTCGCCCTGTGGCGGGCGCGCGTCGCCGCGGCCCGGGGCGACGCGGTCGAGCAGGCCTTCTGGGTGACCGAGGCGTACACCGCCCAGCCCTCCTCGGAGGCCGCCGGGCGCGGCTTCCTCGACCTCGCCGAGGCCTCGCTCGCCGAAGAGCTGCACGCCCGGGCCGGCCGCCAGTTCCTCCAGGCCCTGCGCGCCTTCGACCGCTCCCCTACCCTGCAGGCCGCGGCCTGGTACGGCCTGGCGCGCGCGATCGCCCGGCTCCCACGGCGGGGCACGAACCCCTTCGGCCTGGCGGGCGACAACCGCGAGCTCGCGCTGCGCTGTCTCCTGCAGGCCTTCGACGGCGACTTCCGCCCGAGCCCGGCGCTGCTCGCGTCGCGCGGCCCCGGCGGAGCGCTCGAGGCCGGGCTGTGGCTCGAGGCGCTGCGCCGCACCAGCGTGCGGGTCGAGGCCTCTGGCATCCTCGGCGATCTCGACGACGGGGGCGCGTTCGAGCTGTACGCGCGGATCGAGGAGGATGCCCTCGAGATCTTCTCCGTCGACGGGCAGGCCCTCGACGCCGCGGAGGCTGACTGGCGTCTGCTGCGCGAGCGCCTCTCCCTGTCGGCGGCGCTGGCTGGAGCCGGCTTCGACCCGGAAGCCGACGTCCAGCTCGAATGGATCGGCGAGTTCGTGCCCGGATCGCTCTCGGCGGTGGTGCGGGTGGGAAGGGACGGGCTGCTCGTCCTCAGCCTGCGTGACAACGGGGAGGTCGAGCTGTACGCCTTCGACTGCCCTGAGCCCGCGGCGCCCCGCATCCGGGACGTCGATGGCGACGGGCGGCGCGACCTGATCATCTTCTCCCTGCGGAATCAGGTGACGGAGATCATGGTCTCCTTCTGCGACGCCGACGGCGAGCTGGGTCGGCCGCAGCCGGTGCGCACGCCCGCCGGGGTGCCGCCGGAGATGCGCGAGAACATCCGGCGCTTCCACAGCCGGCCCTCCGGCGTCGACATGTACGACCTGAACGGGGACGGCCGCCGCGAGCTGGTCATCGCCCTCGGCGAGTTCAACCACTTCCATCTCGAAGTCTGGGCCCTCGACGAGGCGCGCCGCTTCCACCTGGTGTGGGAGGAGCTGGTCGGCAAGACCTACCTCCTCCCCCTGCCCGACGGGGACGGGCGGCGGCTGGTCATCGACCCCTTCATGCCGGAGAAGTTCTGGCCGTTCTTCCGCATCCGCGGGTACACCCCGCCCGAGCTCCGCGCGTGGTCGGTCGGGATGCCGGAAGGGAAGCTGCGCCTCACGCCGTTCGAGCATCCTTTCGCCGAGCGCGCGCGGCTGTTCGGCCCGCGCCATGAGCGTCCGCTGGTCGACGGCGACCTGCTCGTCCTGCGCGACGGGGGCCACGGACAGGCCTGCTTCACCCGCATCGGCCCCGACGGCGCGCTCAGCCCCGGGGTGACGCTCGTGCACGAGGACATCGAGCAGCTGGGGCCGCGGCTGTGCGCGGCGAACGGGATCTTCCGCCGCGCCACCCGCGCCGACCTCGTCGCGCTCGCCGCGCGCCGGCCCGCCCTCGAGGAGCCCCGCCGCGACCACAGCGAGCGGCTGACCCTCGTCCGCTTCCTCTACGACTTCGGGCTGCCTGCCGAGGCCGCCCGCGTCGCGCGCGAGACCCTCGACGAAGGGGTCGCGGAGCGCGACCTCGAGGCCGCGCTGCAGCGCCTGGAGCTGCGCGCCCTGCTCGCGGCGGACGCCCCGACGCGGCTGCTCGCGCGGCTCGAGGCGACCGTCCCGGCCGCCGCGCTGGCGGACCTCCTGCCCCCGGCCATCAGCGCCCTCGTCACCGCCGGCACCCCCCTCCCCCGGCTGACGACGCTGGTCCACCGCTGGCGCCGCGGCCCGGACCTCGACCCGCAGCAGCGCTCGACCCTCGGACTGCTCGCCCGCAGCTGGGCGCCGCTCGGCGACGAGCCCTCGATCGACTGGCGCGGCCTCGAGCTCTCCACGCCGGACGGATCACAGCCCGTGGCGGCGACCCTGGTGGTCGGCGAGCCGCGCACCCTGTCCTACGACCCCGAGCACGACGCCTTCCGCTTCCTCAGCACGCGCTTGCCGCCGATCGCGCGGCTGATCGACGGCGACGCCCACGCGCTCCCGACGACGCCGGCCGACCTGTTCGGGGTCCCCGTGCGCTTCGACGGCGGGGCCTGGCGCATGGTCTGCGAGATCCAGCTGCTCGGCTCGTACTGGGGCTCCCACTTCGACCTCGGCCTGCTCTCCATCCCCGACTTCGAGCGCGGCAGGGAGCAGATCACCCAGGGCCTCCGGATCTCCTGCGTCGGCACGAACAACCTGAACGCCCTGCGCCTGCGGAGCCTGTCCCACGGCGCCTGGCACGGCGAGGTGCGCGTCGACTCGATGACGGGCCGCTGGGTGCGCGCCGGGGTCGAGTACCTGCCCGCGCAGGAGCGGCTGCGCGTCGTGCTGTCGGATGCGGAGAGCGGGGAGCTGCTCGCGGCCTTCAGCTGCGACTCCCGCCCGCTGGCTCGCGGCACCTACCTGCTCGGCGTCGGCAGCACGATGCGCGAGTACCCCCACACGGCGGTCGCCCGGCTCGGCCGCGTGGCGCTGTGGGGAGGGTTCGCGCCGATCAGTCCCCACGAGCCCGTGCTGAGCGGCCTCGCGTACCGCTTCCCCGGCATCGCGCAGAAGTCGGAGATCTTCCGCCGTCGCCTCGCGGGCAAGCGCTCTCCGGAGCTGTGGCACGAGCTGCTCGAACGCACCGCGGCGGCGCTCGAGGGCAGCCGCGTCGACGAGCAGATCGTCGAACGCACCCTCAGCCAGCTCTGGTTCGAAGCGCTGTGGGAGGAAGGAGCCGAGACCTTCGTCGGCACCTCCTTCGAGCCCTGGCTGCAGGACTCCCTCGTCGAGTGGGCCTTCTGGCGGCTGCCCGGCGAGCGGGACCGCCTGCGGGCGGCCGGGGAGGTGGTCGGCAGGCTGGCCTTCCCGGGCGTCGACGGTCCCGAGCTGACCCGGCGGCTGAGCGCGCTGCACGCGACGCCCGACGATCCGCAGGTGTTCGGCTCCCTCGTGCTGGTGCCGATGGTCGACCGGGGCGACGTGCCGCCCCGCTACGAGCTCGAGAACCTCTACTTCGCCCAGCAGCTCGCGGGCCAGTCGCGCACCACCTGGATGACCTGGTCCGGCCTGCTCGCCTCCTGGTACCTCGAGCTGATGCAGCGCTACCCGGACGTGTCCGCGCCCGCCCAGGACGCCCGGGTGCTGCTCGACCTGTTGCGCCGGGCCCGCGCCCTCGAGCTCTACACGGGAGCCGACCTGATCGAGGACGAGCGCGCCTTCGTCGAGGAGCAGCGCGCGCACGAGGAGGCCTGCAGGGAGGAGGAGCGCAAGCGGCGCGCCGCCGCCCACGCGGTCGGCGCCGCGCCGGCGGAGTGGCCGGAGTAGGAGGGGTCAAGCTCAGACCAGGACCCGGACCCCGGACATCAGGGCGGCGGGCGAGAAGGGCGAGACCGCGGCGGAGCCGAGCCGGCGGCGGGACGTGCGTTCGGCGCCCGGCTTGTCGGGCTTCTTGTCTTCCTCGAACAGCTTCTTGAAGTCCTTCACCCCCTCCGCGACCGCCTTCTTCAGCCGCTTGAGGTAGGTCTCGATCATGCCCTTGAGGTACTTGCGGATGTCCTCGTTGGCCTTGATCTTGTCGCCGCTCGCCTCGCCGAGCTTCTCCTTGATGATCTTCAGGGCGGCCTCGCGGGCGTAGAACTCGAACTTGATGTCGAAGGACAGGCGCGTGACGTTGCCGTTGCCACCGGTCGCGTAGCTGAGCTTGCCGTGGATCTTGACGTCGATCACGTCGGGCCAGCCCGACCAGTGGCTCGCCTCGACGAGCAGACGCACTTTGAAGGGCAGCGTGTTCTGCTTCCAGACCGGCTTCTGGTACTGCAGGCTGGTGCGGAGCGTGTAGCCGCCGGCCTTCTTCGGGATCGACTTCTTCAGATCCTGGAGATAGCCCCCGAGCTTGGCGACGAAGCTGTCGAGCATCGCGCGCACCCACTTGCCGGCGTACGCGTCCTTCTTCGGGGTGATGGTCTGCTTGACGCTCTCGCTGAACTTGTAGGACATACGCGACCCGCCCCGGCTGACAGTTTTTGATGATGGTAGGGAGCGGAGCGTCTCGATGGAAGCCCGCCTTCACGCGTTTCCCGTCGACCCCGCCCGGATGGCCGCACACAGCTCACGGAAGGCCGCGACCACCCCCTGCCCCGTCAGCAAGCCGACCGCGCGCTCCGGGTAGCGCGGGCTGTCCCCCGGGAGGGAGGCCGGCACGCCCTCGACCAGGGTCGGATCGACGTCGCGGAGGATGCGTCCGGGCAGCGAGCCGTGCCCGGCCTGGCCGAGGCGCGCCTCGACCAGGGCCAGGCAGTGCGCCTCCTCGGCGCGGATGGCGGGCTCGCTCGAGGTGACGAACAGCACGCCCGCGAGGGCGGCGCAGAAGGGCTGGGAGGTGTCGATCAGCGAGGCGTTGTCGAAACCCGCCAGCCACCACTCCCCGCCCGCGTCCCGGCCGGCGGCGGCGGGCAGCGAGAGGTGCAGCTGCCAGCCGGAGGGCTGCCGGAACACGCGGTTGGTCGGGGGCAACCCGGCGGGCCGGGTCGGCGCCCAGCCGCGGTCCTCGGCCTCGAAGGCGAGCGCGCGCAGCACCTCCCGCTGGCCGTCGACGTGCGGGCCCGCGAGCAGCACATGGCCTCGGCGCGCTTCCCCCGAGGGGTCGCGTCCGCTCTCAACGCCCGGGCGCCCTCCGCCCGCCATGCTCTGCCTCCGCTGCGACGTCCACAACTGAGTGTAGCGGAGCGCGGACCCGCCTGACTACGGGCTTTCCCGCTCGCGCAGTCCCTCGCTCGCCAACTTGTGCCCCGCGAGCGCGATCGGATGCCGGGGGAAGCGCTCGAGCACCCAGGCGTAGTCGGTCAGCGCTTCGGCGAAGCGCCCGAGCCGCAGCCGGGCCGCCCCGGAACCGAGCCGCTGCTCGACGCGCGGCTCCGGCGAAAAGTCGGGCCGGGCGAGCTCGCGCCTGGCGCGCTCGAAGGCGCCGAGGGACTCCTCCCAGCGCTCCTTCGCGTACAGCGCCTTGCCGAGGTACACCCAGGCGTGCGGCGCCGGGTGCGGCGCGTCGACGATGCTCCGGCAGAGCGCCTCGGAGTCGCGGAAGTCCTGCACCCGGAAGCCGGCCCGCAGCCCGACCAGGCCGATCAGCGCCGCGCAGCCCACGAGCACCGGCCGGCGCCAGCCCGGCCGGGCGAGGGCGCGCTGCAGCAGCCAGGCCAGGCCGAGGGCGACGCCGGCGGTGAAGAACCAGGCGAAGCGCTCGGCGACCCGGGTCGACTTCGGGAACACGTTGAGCACCGGCACCAGGGCGAGCAGGGCGAACACCACCGCCAGGCTGAGCAGCGGCGCGCGCCGCCGCTCGCGCCAGGCGATCGCGAGCCACAGGCCGAGCAGCACGACGGCGACCAGGCTGGTCAGGTCGGGCGCGGTCGTGCTCGGCCACAGGTACAGCGCGCAGAGCTGCCCCGGCAGCACCGTCAGCTCGAGGTAGTGCAGGACGATCGCGAGGTCGGTCAGCAGCACCTGCGACCAGGGCGGCGCCGCCGCCCGCACGATCCCCTCGGAGGCGCCGATCGCGTACACCATCGCGAAGTCGGCGAGGGCGACGCAGGCGAAGGGCAGCCACAGGAGCAGCGCCCGCGCCCCACGCGGGGAGCGGCGCAGGAACATCTGGGCGAGGAACAGGGGCGCGAGGAAGATCGCGGTCGCCTTGCTGAGTAGCGCCAGGGCGAAGCAGACCAGCGAGAAGACGTACGGCCGCGTCCCGGGGCGGTCCTGGAAGCGCGTGAAGAAGTCCCAGGCGAGCAGGCCGAAGCAGCCGGCGAGGAGGTCCTTGCGCATCGCGAGCCAGGCGGTGTTCTCGACGTGCAGCGGGTGCAGCGCGAACCACAGGGCGGCGAGCAGGGCCGGCGTCGACATCTTCCCCGGGGCGCCGAGCAGTCGCCGCAGCACGCTGTACAGGAGCCAGGCGGCGGCGATGGCGAGGACCAGGTGGGTCAGCCGATAGCCCGGGGCCCAGCGTCCCCACAGCGCGGCGTCGAGCTTGAGGCTCAGCGTGGTCAGGGGCAGCCACTCGCTGCCCATCCAGAACCGGTCACGGGCCGCGAAGGCCGCCCACAGCGGCGCCCGCCGCGCGACCTCCGGGACCGGCGGCGCGCCGGGCGGCGTCGGCCCGCCGTGCAGGTAGGGGTTGGCCTCGATGACGTAGTCGTCGTCGATGTTGAGGAAGCCGAAGCCCAGGGCGGGCCCGTACAGCGCGACCAGGGCGAGGGCGAGCAGGGCCGGGGCGAGGAAGGCCCGGGCGCGGGGGCTCACAGCCCGTCGAACAGGGACTTCGGACGGGCATCCTCCGCCACGTCCGCGGCGGGCTTCCGCTCAGCCCGCTCTTCCGCCTCTTCTTCTTCTTCCTCGGGCTCCGGCTTGCGGGCCCGGCGACGGACCTGGCTCGAGCTGGCGACCACCGAGGCGAGGCCGTCGCGTTCGCGGCGGGCCTGCTCGAGCTCCCGGTCCAGCTCCTCCTGGCGGCGCTTGGCGTGGGCCAGGGCGCGCTCGAGCTGGGCGTTCTTCTCCTCGAGCTCGTCGACGCGCTCGTCGGAGCCGCTCGGCTCGACGGCGGCCTGCAGGGCCTTCTGCAGGGTCAGCCGGTCGAGCAGCTCGCGGTTCTTCGACTCGAGGATGTCGACCTTCGACTTCAGCAGCATCTCCTGCTTCTCGAGCTGCCCCTTGCGCGCCTCGGTCGCGACGATCTGGGCGGCGATACGGTCGCCCTCGGCCTTGAGGTCGGCCTTGAGCTTCGCGTTGTCGTGAGCGAGCTGGTTGATGACGACGGTCTTCTGGGCGAGCTGCTCGGCGGCGGTCTGCAGCCGCGCCTCGACCGATTGCTGGAGGACCTGGACGTCCTTCTGGGCCTCCTTGAGCGCGTCGATCTCCTGCTTGAGCTCGTCGCGCTCCTGCTCGACCTTGCGTAGCTCGTCGCGGGCCTTCTGCAGGCGTCCGCCTTCGGTCTGGCGGGGCCGGGCGTGGGTCGGCACGCCCGGATCATCGTCGAGGTGCCGCTGGGTGTAGCGGCGCCGGCTGCGCGTCGACTTGTAGGTTGTACGGTGCTCGCGCTGCGGGGCGTCGACGTCCCGCGCCCCCTCCATCGGATCCTGGTAGTAGAAGCGCACCTCGGCCTTGCCGAAGCGCAGGGTCGCGCCGTCGGGAATGACGACCTTCTGCTTGACGCGCTCGTCGTTGAGGTAGGTGCCGCCGCGGGTCTGCAGATCCTCGAGCCAGTACTTCTCGCCGTGGAAGGAGATCTTCGCGTGGTCGAAGGAGATCCCGGCGCCGCGGATCGCGAGGGCGTGCTCGCGCTTGCGGCCGATCATCCACTCCTTCTGGCGCTTCTTGTTGAAGTGGAACTCGGCGTTGCCGCTACCGCCGTAGTAGAAGTAGTCCTTCCCCTTGGTGATGGTGAGAATCGCCACGGACTTTCGCTTCCCCTGTGCCTCTCGACCACGACGCCTGTACAGCGCCTCCTATATTCCCCATTTCTGTCCCGAGCGCAACGAATTCCTGGCGTTCGGACCGGGCTTCGTGACGCTTGTGGGCCCGATGCGCTTGTGCTACACTACCCGCTCTATGCCAAGCGGCTCGCGCCGTCGCGGACCTGCCTGTCCGCGCCCGGGCCGTGATCCCTGGAGGTCGCGTGAAGTTCTTCCTCGACACCGCAGATATTGCCGAGATCCGTGAGGCCGCGGCGCTCGGTGTGCTCGACGGCGTCACCACCAACCCGAGCCTGGTCGCGATGACCGGAAAGCCCTTCCTCGAGGTGCTGTCCGAGATCTGTGAGATCGTGTCCGGTCCGGTCAGCGCCGAGGTCGTCGCGACCGACCTCGACGGCATCCTCAAGGAAGGCCGCCACCTCGCGAAGGTCGCGCCGAACATCGTCGTCAAGGTCCCGCTGATCAAGGCCGGGCTCAAGGCGGTCAAGCAGTTCAGCGACGAGGGCATCAAGACCAACGTCACGCTCTGCTTCTCGCCGCTGCAGGCGCTGATGGCCGCGAAAGCGGGGGCGACCTACATCAGCCCCTTCATCGGCCGGCTCGACGACATCTCCCACCAGGGGATGGAGCTCGTCGCCGAGATCCGCACGATCTACGACAACTACCCGACGCTGCACACCGAGGTGCTCGTCGCGAGCGTGCGCCACCCGCTGCACGTCCGCGACGCCGCCCTGGCCGGCGCCGATGTCGCCACGGTGCCGTTCAAGGTCTTCGACAAGATCATCCACCATCCCCTGACCGACATCGGTCTCGAACGCTTCCTCAAGGACTTCGAGAAGGTACCCGGAGGCCTCGGGCTGTCCTGAGGGACGGCCCGGCACGGAGGCGCGCGGAAGCTTGGCGTTCTCACTGCATTTCGTCCAGGGCCCTCTGATCGGCAAGCGCCACGCGCTGCGCGAGGGCGAGAGCGTCGTGATCGGCCGCGGCAGCGGCGCCTCGCTGCGCATCCCGGACCCGCAGATCTCCCGCCGGCACTGCGAGATCACCGACCGCGAGACGACCCTCGCGATCCGCGACCTCAAGTCCTCCAACGGCACCTTCGTCAACGGTCGCCGGGTCAGCGAGGTCGACCTCGCGATCGGCGACCGGGTGATCCTCGGCACGAACCTGATCGAGATCTGCTCCTCGGACATGAAGATCAAGCGCTGCGCGCGCTGCGACGTAGAGCTCAGCCTCTCCGACCTCGCCGCCGACAGCGCGGACGGCATGTGCCAGACCTGCCGCAAGGCGGCGCAGCTGTCCTTCGTCATCCCCGGCTACCGCATCGACCGCATGCTCGGGAAGGGCGCCTTCGGGGCGGTCTACCTCGGGTCGAAGCTCGACGACGAGACGCCGGTCGCGCTGAAGATCGTCAAGCACGACACGATCCGCAACGAGGCGGACGTCAAGCGCTTCTTCCGCGAGGCCGAGTCCGCCCGCAAGCTCGTGCATCCCAGCATCGTCCAGGTCTACGACTCCGGCGAGGCCGAGGGCTACTACTACATCGCGATGGAGTGGGTCGACGGCAAGAGCATCGCCCAGCACATCCAGGCCCGCGGCGCCCTGACCGTGCGCGACACGCTGCGCCTGGGGGTGCAGCTGACCGACGCGCTGCAGCACGCCTACACCCGCTCGATCGTGCACCGGGACATCAAGCCGGACAACATCCTCGTCCACCGCGACGGCGTGCCGAAGATCGTCGACTTCGGCCTCGCCAAGAGCTTCGACCAGTCCGGGATCAGCGGCCTGACCGCGCCCGGCGCGGGCATGGGCACCCTCGCCTATATGCCCCCCGAGCAGCTCGACAACGCGCTGAACGCCGACCAGCGCAGCGACATCTACAGCCTCGGGGCGACCTTCTACCACATGCTCGCTGGCCGGCGCCCCTTCGAGGAGCGGACGACCCGCAACTTCATCCTCAAGATCCTGCGCGAGAACCCGACGCCCCTGCGCGACGTCAACCCCAAGGTGCCCGCCTCGCTGTCGCACCTGGTCGCGCGGGCGATGGCGAAGAAGCCCGAGGACCGCTACCGCATCCCCGAGGAGATGCAGGCGGACCTTATCAAAATCTACGAGCGCAACGAGTTCTGACGAGCGGCGCGGGATGTTCCAGAACATCCATACAGACACTTGCGTTCCCGGCGCTAGAATCAAGAGCAAGCGCATGCCGGGATCCCGATGGCCAACCCCTATTTCCCCGCCGAGATCACCCCCTGGCCTTCTCTGGCGGTGATGCTCCAGGGCTTCCACGCCGCCTGGAAGAAGCACAAGGGCTCGTCGCCGAAGCTGGCGGCCCTGCACATCCTGCTCGCCCACTGCGGCCTCGAGACCGGCTGGGGCAAGGAGATGTACTGCCACAACCTCGGCAACGTGAAGGCCCACACAGGCTGGTCGGGCGGGGTGACGTACTACCAGGGCAACGAGATCCTCAAGGGCAAGGCGGTCTGGTTCGACTTCACCCCCGGCAAGCTCAACCGCTTCCGTGCGTTCCCGACCCTGCAGGAGGGCATCGACAACTACATGGCGCTGAAGCTGAAGAGCAAGCGCTACAGCAAGTGCATCGGCATCGCCGAGCAGGGCAGCGTGATCGCCTACGCCCGCTGCCTGCACAAGAACGGGTACTTCACCGCGCCCCCGGAGAAGTACGCGAAGACCCTCGAGTCGTGCATGAGCCGCGTCAAGGGCCTGCCGATGCCGAGCGCGGCCCCCGCTCCCGGGCAGACTCTCGCGCCTTCCGGCACCGATCCCCTGCAGAGCGGCGCGGCGCCGAAGCCCTTCAACCCCTGGCCGCCGAAGGGCAAGTACCGGCCGCGCGCGGCCTACGCGAAGAAGATGGGGTGGAACGGAGCGGAAGACAAGCGCCCCCTCGCCCCGATGCCGAAGGCGTCCGGCGGCGGCGCGGCGCCGGCCTCGGGCGGAGGCGCCCCTTCCGCCGGTGCTCCTGCCCCGGGCGCCCCCTCCTCCGGCGCCCCCTCGTCGGGAGCCCCGTCCCCAGGTGGCGCACCGTCGTCGGGTGCTCCTGCGGCGCCGCAGGCGGGCACCGTCAAACACTGCCCGAAATGCGGCGGCCCGGTCACGCCGGTCGCCGCGCCCGCGGGGGGCGGCGGCGGAGGCGGAGGAGGCGCGCCGAGCGGGCCGGCCGTGCCGAGCCAGAAGGTCCAGTTCGACGCCGGACCGGCGGCGAACAAGGTGTCCGCGAAGTTCCAGCTGATGCTCGACTACCTGAAGTTCTCCTTCGACGGGCGCGGCTGCGTCTACGGCCCGATGAATCTCAAGTACGACAAGGAGAAAAACCTCTGCATCGCGAACAACCGCTGGTCGAAGAAGCAGCAGCCCAAGCGGGCGATGGACCCGCTGACCCAGGGCTTCGCCTGCAGCACCCTGTGCTCGTGGATCTCCTGCTACTGGCTGAACATCGATGATCAGTGGGCGAACTGGATCGGCAACAACACGGCGAAGTGTCTGAACGAGAAGTACAAGGGCAAGTCGAAGCACTACAACGCCGAGTTCGCGCACTACTTCACGCCGATCGAAGGAGGCGCCCGCAAGCCTTGGAGCTACTGGCTGGCGGAGGACCGCTGGAAGCAGTTCCAGGAGTTCAACATCGGCCTGCAGTACGGCCACGTGATCACGGTCTGGAAGCTCGGCGAGCGCCTGAAGATCAAGAACCGCGCCGGCGGTAACCAGATCTACGAGCCCGGGCTCTACAAGCTCTCCGCCGACGGCAGCTTCAACAAGGACCGCACGATCTTCTCGGCGACGCCGCTGTGCTGGAAGCGCATCGACACCGACAAGCGCTACGTCAACAAGCAGTCGACGCAGAAGGGCGACGTCGGCATCTGGATGTGCAAGGACCTGACCGACGAGGCCCAGCCCAACGGCGGCGCCTACGCGAGCAACCCGGTTCCGCAGCTGCGCTTCGGCAAGCTCGAGCAGCTCCCCGGCGTGCCGAGCCTGGCCGACGCGCAGGGCAAGCTCCTGCCCGGTAAGGGCGGCGGCGGAACGCCGAAGAGCGGCGCCCCTTCAGGCGGGAGCGCCCCTGCGGCGGCGGCCAACCAGAGCCCGCCCCCACCCGGACCGGGCATGCCCGCGCCGAAGCCCGGACTGACCGGCTCGGCCTTCGTCAAGAAGCACTGGGACACGGGCTTCGCCCAGCGCGAGAAGCCGATCGAGGACGCCCTCCTGGCCGGCCACTTCCCGCCCTTCCTCAAGCAGTGGAAGGCGGTCCAGCTCAGCGGCGGCGGCCATACGGGCACGATCTGGGTCACCCCCGACTTCCTGTCGATCGGGACCGACGCCGACTTCGTGCGCATGCCGATGGCGGCGATGACCGCGCAGCGCATCGCCGACGCCTGGAACTGCGTGCTGCCGACGATGAAGATGGTCGACGCGATCTACAACTCGGCCGAGCATAGGATCGTCGCCCCCAACCTCAAGCCCGGTCCGAAGATGAGCAGCACGGAGTGGCTGAAGAACCACCACGACCTGTGCGAGAAGGGGCGCAAGGGCAAGCCCCTCGGCATGTTGATGGCCGGGCACAAGAAGAACGTCGTGCTCGCCCAGGACCTGTTGAGCCCGAAGCAGTGGCACGGCCGCCCGGCGCCGAAGAAGCGGGTCGCGATCTATGGCTGGTGGCTGTGGGGCAAGTGCATCCAGAGCTCGACCAGCCCGCACGCGCTGGTCTTCGTCGACTACGCCCAGGGCATCCGGCTGGTCAAGAACGTGATGAAGGTCGACGGCCAGGACAAGAAGGTCGTCGACGTGATGCGCGATCCGAAGCTGTGTACGCTGGTCAGCAAGACCGGCAAACCGATCACCGTGATCCGCTACCCGGCCTGTTGACGAGCCGCCTCACTGCACGGGAAACAGCAACCCCTGCCCTTCGTCGTCCCCGAGCATCGCGTCGAGGCGGTCGCGCACCTTCTGGGCGTTGGGGATCGAGCGGAAGCGGTAGACCTCGTCGGGCAGCTTCGCCTTCTTGTCGACGCTGAGGTCCTTCGCGACCCCGAGCAGGTAGTGGGAACGGCCGGCCGCGCGCAGCTGCTCGAGGCGCTCGAGCACGCTCGCCCGGCGCCAGTAGCCCATCACCTCGAAGTCGACGACCCGCCCGCTCTCGTGCTCGAAGCGGAAGTCCGGCACGACCACGCGGTCGCCGAGCGGCACCAGGGCGGTCGCCTCGGCGAGGCTCCAGGCCCCGCCGACCTCCGCGAAGCGCTTGGCGAAGGCGTCGAGCTCGTCGGGCAGGAAGGAGCCGCGCTCGAGGTGGCTGGTCAGGGCGCAGGAGTCGTCGAGGCGGAACTCCTTCGGCCGCTTCTGCGGCCCCCAGGCGAGCTCGGCCCGCAGCTTCCAGGCCTTGAGCTCGAGCAGGTGCGGGAGCATGCAGGCCATGCGCAGCCCGTAGCGGTTCTGCGGCCCGAACAGGCTCAGGGGCCCGTCGAGGCGCACGCTGTAGCCGGCGCGGGTCTTGCGCACCTCGTGGAGCAGGCGGTGGAACTTCAGGGCGCGGAAGAAGTCGCGCACCTTGTTGGCCGGATT
The DNA here is from genome assembly GCA_030428695.1 of bacterium. Next base: position 2,608 of record JAUIEM010000032.1, on the reverse strand, counting down.
CTTGCCGAGGGTGATCTCCAGGGCCAGGGCCTTGTACAGCACCGCCTGGGCGAGGGCGGTGTTGTAGCGGTCGAGCAGGTGGCGGGCCGAGAGCGGCTTGAACTCCCGCAGCACCTCCTCGTCCTTGAGGTCGGCGTACATCCACTGCTCGACCTGGTCCGCCGGCAGCCCGAGCTCCTCGCCGGCCTTCGCGAGCACCTCCGCCCGCGTCCAGTCACCCCGTCCCCAGCTCTCGGTCGACAGGGTGAACAGCTTCTCGCGCAGGCCGACCAGGTCGAAGTCGGTCGGACACTCGTAGCTCGAGCGGTCCTGCAGGAGCTTCACCCAGCCCTTCTCGCGCAGGGGGCTCGGGCACAGGGCGAGCTGCTGGTCGAGCTCGGCCTTGAGCTCGCCGCGGGTCGAGCCGAGCGCGCTCTTGAACAAGGCGATGTACTCGCTCGCCGCCTCGAGCAGGCGCGGGTTCCGCGCGTCGAGGTAGCGGGGCACGACGGTGCTCGAGCGAGCGTCGGCCAGCAACAGGTCGGAGGTCAGCACGAGTCGAGCAGCATCCCGTAGGCGGTGTGTTGGCGGCGGCGCTTGCTGGTGTACTCCTCGGCGGTGTCGGCGGCGACCAGCTCGTAGAGCACCGCCTGCTTGCCCTTGCCCGGCCGCAGGATGCGCCCGAGCCGCTGGACGTGCTCGCGCACGCTGCCGCTGCCGCTCAGCACGATCGCGACGTTGGCCTCGGGGATGTTCACCCCCTCGTTGAGCACCTTCGAGGTCACGATGGTCGTGTAGCTGCCGGCGTTGAAGCGGACGAGCGTCTCGCGCCGCTCCTTCGCCTTGGTGCGGTGGGTGATCGCCGGCACGAGCAGCGCGCGGCTCAGCCGATAGACGGTCGCGTTGTCCTCGGTGAAGACCAGCACCCGCTCGCCCTTGTGCTCGCGCATCAGCGACTGGACCGCCTTGAGCTTGGCCGCGGCGCTGCGCACGATCTCCTTCTGCTTGCGCCAGGCCCGGTAGGCGGCGCGGCCCTCCTCGCTGCGGGCGCACTCGATCAGGAACTGCCGCCATCCGCCCCGGCTGCCGACCCGCAGCCCGCGGGAGCTGACGAAGTCGCGGTAGCGCTTGCGGTTCCGGTCGTAGGCCTCGCGTTCTTCGCCGGTCAGGGAGATGCGCATCTTCTGGACGGTGTACGGTGCGAGGAACTCCCCGGTCATCTCCCGGATGTCCTTGCGGTACACCTCCGGACCGACCAGCTCCCCGAGCACCGTCTCCCGCCCGTCGGCGCGCTCGGGCGTCGCGGTCAGGCCGAGCCGGAAGGGGGCGATGTTCAGCCGCGCGCTCTCGGTGTAGGACGGCCCGGGCAGGTGGTGGCATTCGTCGAAGATCACCAGGCCGAAGCGGTTGCCGAGTCGCTCGGCGTACAGGTAGGCGGAATCGTAGGTCGTCACCGTCAGGTCCTGCAGGTCGTAGTTCCCGCCGCCGAGGCTGCCCACCGGCGCGTCGAAGGAGGCGGCCAGGAGGTCGTACCACTGGTGCAGGAGGTCGAGGGTCGGCACGATCACGAGGGTGCTGCGGTTGACGTCGGTGATCGCGAGGGTCGCGACGAAGGTCTTGCCCGCGCCGGTCGGCAGCACGACCACCCCGCGCCGGGCGGACTTCTTCCACGCGGTGAGCGCCTCGGCCTGGTAGTCGCGCGGCGTGCGGGAGAGGGTGCGGCGCAGCTGCAGCACGGCGTAGGCGCGGGCGTTGTCCTCGTACGGGATCTTCCGATGGTGCAAGGCCAGGCACAGGGCGGCGTAGCGGTACGCCTCGAGGCGATGTTTGCCGACCCGCTTGTCGAACTGACAGCCGGGGACGAGCGCGGCGATCGGCTCCGGCAGGTCGGTGACCAGCAGGCTGCCCTGGTCGAATTCGATCGTCAGGCTCATGGCGTCGCTTCGGAATCCCTCGGGTGGCGAGGCTCCACCATAGCGCGCCGGGGCCTCCGACGCCACCGCGTCGGTTTCCATCCCGATTTCTACTTAACCCGGAGCGAGGCTGCGGACGGTCCCCGGGCGGCCGGCGACGGTCAACGGACCCCCGGCACGGGCGCTCGCTCCGGTGCTCCGCGACGCGGCCGGGCCCCGCAAAATCCCGCGCAGGGTTTCCCGGTCCATCCGCCCGCCGCTATAATTGCTGACGTACGGCCGCCACCGTCAGCCGATTGGGATTGCCTGGATGAGAATCGCCGAGAGTGCTTCGACCACCGCCCCGCTCCGTCCCGGAGGGGAGCACTTCCAGCGCATGGGCCTGGCCGTGCCGGACTTCGAGCGTCAGGCAGCGCTCGACAGCCTGCGCGACGCGCGCATCGACGGCACCCCCCGTCGGCAGCGCTCCGGGCTCGTCCGCCCCCCGTTCATCCCGCGTCCGGCCCGTCCGACCCCGCAGATCGGCTCCCGCCCGCAGATCGCCTCCCGCCCTGAGATCGCGACCCGGCCCCAGCTCTGCCGGCCGCCGCAGATCGGGCCCCGCCCGCAGATCGGTCCGCGACCCCAGCCAGGGCGCGGCGTCGGACGAGCGGTCGCCGGCGGCATGATCGGCGCGGGCATCGGCGGGGTCCTCGGCGGCGTCGGCGGCATGGTCG